>NZ_JAPMXC010000010.1:0-352365 GCF_026624755.1 Robbsia betulipollinis | reverse complement strand
GTTCGGCTGGTCCAGAATGCATGGCTATGGGCCCCACCAAAATTGCCGAAAATAGCATTTTAGTGCGGCCAGCCAAAGCATGGGCAGCCCTACCGCCGATTTTGAAGAGATCATCGATACGCGGGGTGCGAACGGAAGGCCGGGCGAAATAGCATCGACCTTCAATGACTCATAGAGCGGTGGTATCGTACGCCTTCTTCTGCGACGAGATCTTCCAGACGCGTTTCAAGCTGCGCGATCTGGCGATCCAGCTTCTCGGACTTGCGCCCGAATTGCATGCGTTCGAGTTTGGCGAGCTGGAGGGTAGGTTGCTGGATTGTCGGCCCACGCGGATTCGCGGTCCTCGAAGGATCTGCCGAACGCGTCGCGCGCCATCGCCGCAAAATTCGGCAGCGCCTTGCGTCAGATATCGCGCGGCATCTAGGACAACGGGTGGTCGAAGACCGTGTCCGCGCCGGGGTGGCGAGGCCGCTGCACGTGCTGGAGCGCCCCCCCCGGCGTACGGCGTGGCCGTGGCCGTGTCCGTCCGGGCGATCACGGCGACGGGCGCCAGCGCGCCCACGTCGGCGGCACACAGGAAGGCCAGGCGGTTCGGCGAAATCCGGATTTTCTTTATGTTCTCGTCGGTGGTGGCCTGGTTTCCTAAGACCATCCAGTTCCAGCGATACGCAGGCCATTTTGCGCCCATCATCGGCTGCAGCGCTCCTTCCCCACGACGGTGCCTTCACGGCCGAGCACGATCCGTATGCCGCGTGCGCCGAATCGAGAATACTTGCCAGAAAGTCGGCGCATCGTCTCGACGACGGCATCATTCTTGCCCGGCATCTTGCTCACATAACCGAGGCTGGATCGACTCACCTGGATCAGCGCACACGCGCGTCGCTGGCTCAAACCGCGCGAAATGGCATAGCGGGCTTGCTCGCGACGTACCTGTGCGCCCGCCATTTTTTTGCGGAAATCTCCTTCATCACCTCGATCTCCAGGTTCTTCTCAGGCATTAGCTTCTTCAGCCGGCCGTTCTCGACCTTCAAGGCCTTCAACCGCTTCACGTCGTCGCCGACCATCTCGCCGAAACGCTTGCGCCAAGCGCATATCGACGCGTCGCTCACGCCATGGCGCTTGGCTACTTCGGCACTGAAAGCCGAGTGCTTCCATCTCACGAAATATGAAGATGTTGACGCACTACGCTTCGGGCTGAGAAGCTACATAGACGATTATGACCAACACCGCATCAAAGCGAAACTCGGTGGATCGAGCCCGGCAGCATATCGCATGCGGACGGGAAAGTACTAACGTTTCACCGTCCAACTCTTGGAGGTCAGTTCAAACCCGGCGTGGTTCGTTACATCGTCCTTTTTCGACATGTTGGCCTCGCACACGAAATTTATGACCGTCCCGGCAATTTCGACGGATCACCGCCGACCTTCGTCATAAACGCTTCCAACGCCCTCTTGAGTTTTTGTAGCTCCGCCAAATTAGCAGAGTTTTCGGCAATCAAAACCCGACGTTCCTCGAGCAATTTTTTGTTCAGCGATTGCAAAACATCCAAGCGATCGTTGATTTTTTCCCCGGACTTCACCAGCGCCGCCGTTTTTCCAGGGGTTATTCCGGACCCGGTGGTGGCCACGACGTCGATCTTCCGCTGCAACACGTGGTTTTCCTCCCGCGTCTCGGCGAGTTCGGATCTCACCGCGTCAAGATCTTGCCTGAGACTGAAAATTTCAAGATCTTTTTCCCGCAACATCTCGTCCTGTCCGGACTTGATGTCTTTGATGGTCGACTTCGTAGATCTGATCAATTTACTTTGACTCGAAACGACTTTCGTCTTTCTTTCAAATTCCGTGTTCAGAAAACCAAGTTGGTTTTCCATCGAGGCGATTTTGTCCTGCAGATGATCAACCGCTCTGCGCGTGTCGCTGCTCTCGGCGATCAACGCGTCGTTCTCGGATTTCAAATCACTGATCGTCTGCTCCCTGGACACCGCCCTGTTTTTTGCCCTCAACTTGGCGGCCTCCGTCCGTTGATCGCGCTGGTCTTGAGCATGCACGAGCGTTTTTGACAGGGAACCGACCTCATCCTGCAGTTTATGCACCCTGCCCGCGAGGCTGGACATCTCGCCGATGTGGAACTCTCCGAAACGTTCCATCGTTTTTTCGAACTCGTTCATTGTCAACAGCCGTTCGTTGCCGGACACGACTTCCTGGGAGTCAGGTGAGGAATCGCGTCTGTGAGACGTATAGTCCGGTTCGGATGCGGTGGAGCCGCGTCGCCGCATCGGCAAGCCCGAAAGAATTCCCGTGGCGCCCGGCGACCTTGCTCTTTCCTTTCCCTTCTCGGTGTTCTTTTGAACATGTTCGTTGGAATCGAATGATTCCCCTCGGGAACGCAAGGCCGACGACGCGGGATTGATGGTCGGCATGATGTATATTCCAAATAAGCAAGTCGAAATATCAAAACGTATCACGAACCCGTTTTCACCCCGGATCAAAATACGAAAATCTAATGCCATTCCGAAATTTTTCCTGACCATGCCTCGAAAAGATGTAATGACCTGTCGGAACCTGCGCACGTCGGCGCTGCCAAATTAAAGGCCTGCGCAGGCGTGGCGGGCACGCGTCATTATGGGCGGCGGTCGGCTCGATTTCCCCCCTGATCGGCTGCTCCAGCCATGCGCTGCTCCAGCGGGTCAGGCGAGAGGAAGCGGAGCGCGTAAAGGCATTGGAAGGCGAGGTCAAGGAACTACGCCGTGCCAACGTTTTTTTTTGCCCAGTCGGAGCTCGGCCGCCGGCTGAAGTCCTGAGAGACTTTGTGGACCGGCATCGCAATGTTTTCGAGGTTGAGCCGATCTGTAAGGTTTTACAGATCACCGCGTCGAAGTATTGGCACCATGTGTCGCGTTCGTGCGATCCTTCGCAGCGCTGTGCCCGGGCGATATGAGATAAGCGGCTGCAATCCGAGATCAAGCGCGCGTGGCAGGCCAACATGCGGGTCTATGAGGTGTCCGAGGTCTGGAAAGAATTGAACCGTGAAGGCATTCTGGTAGCGCGTTGCACCGTGCAACGGTTGATGCGACGCGAAGACCTATGCGGTGTGATGCCGGGCCGGCGCGTTCGCGCAAGCTCGCCCGATTCGACGGTTCCGCGCCCGATGGACCGCGTCAACCGTCATTTCAAGGCGGAACGTCCAACCCCACTATGGGTGTCGGACTTCACTTATGTGTCGCCCTGGCAAGGCCGGCTGCACGTAGCGTTCGTGATCGACGTGTTTGCCCGACGTATTGCCGGAGGGCGCGTAAGCGCGTCCATGACGACGGATTTCGTTTTAAATGCATTGGAGCAGGCACTTTACACTCGCCAGCCAGCAAAAAATGTTTCCCTAATACCTAACGGGCGGCTTGGTGCAACCATCACCGCCTCATGCAACCCCTGGGCGATATTCCTCCCGCCCGAGCAGCGCAGCCTGCTCGATGAGGCGCGTATCCCGCTCAATAGACTCGCTTGAACCCATTCATTTCGCCCACACCCTCTTGGGCGTGAGCGCCGCCCGTTCGAGAAAACCGATCGATCATGGCGGCAAACGCGGACAAAGCTTCGCGTATTGCCCCGGAATTTCGCTACCCATGGGTATGGAGATTCCGCGCCAAAGGCACCATCGATTTTTAATACAAAATACAGGTAATGCGCATACCCGATACGCAACAACTCCCTGCATCCCCCATCGACACCCCTCCTGCCGCGGGCAACGTCTCGACAAATGCTCCGCTGGAAACGCGCCGGACTTCGGGCGATGCATCGCTCGCTGATCTGCCGAGCCGGGCGACTCGCGGCGGCGGCGCATTTTTCGGCAGTCCTGTGCAGCGGCCGCTGGCCGATATCCGCCGTGTGGCTGCCGGCCAGATGAAACGCATCGCCGACATGAAGGCCGTCGCGCTCGAGCGTGAGGCCATGCTTGCCGGTAACGACCTCGGCGCGTGCCTGCCGCCGGGCCTGAAGGCACGCGTGCGCGACGTGGCGGAGCAGCTTGCCGTCCGATGTGCCGTCGCGCCCGAGGCAGGCAGGCCGCAACGGCCCGTTGACGGCGCATGGACCTATCTTCAGGCTATCGAAGCGATTTGTTCGATGCTCGGTGCGGAGCACATTGCAAAAGTCGGGGACGAGTTGCGAACAGCGCTCGCGCGAACCGGCCACTCGCAGATGGACCAGGATCTTCTACTAAACCTCATCGCCGAAATGACCGTCCCTGGGAGGCAGACCCTTGCCCGCTTCATGGGGGAGCGCGCTTTCGCCGGACTGTGTCTGCCCAACCTCAAAATGACGGAAGAAGGCGAGAAAGAGCCGAATTCGCGCACCTTCAACAGCATTCTGCCGAATCTCGCAGAGAGTACGTTCGGCCATGATCCAATGGGCCGCACCCTGTTGTGGGAAGGCGTATGCCAATTGTTTGTCGACGGCCCGCGCTACCCGCAACGGCGAGAGAAACTGCGCAGGGTGGTGTTCGAATTTCCCAACATAACGACAGAGGGACAGTCCCGCCTGGAAACCCCATGGGAATTCATCATGGCCGTCGACGAACTGCAGGTGGATGAAGCGTTCGATCCGCCCATGCTTCAACACCGGTCCTGACGCGAGAATCCGCTCGAACGGTTCGATGCGAAGGCCTCCGGGAATCCACGCTGTCCGATCCGTCGTGGTATGGTCGAACGGCACAACAAGCGGAGACACGCCCCGTGCAGCCGTCAATTTCCTAAGACCGTCGCAGTCGCGTCCATGGCTTCCATGAACCGGTGTTCGCAGCCCTGACCGGGAACAACGGGGCAGGCGGTGATGCCGCTGGTGGCAAAGCAGCCGCGACCGGTCTGACAACCGTTCCCCGGGTCGCGCGCATCCTCGCCAACTATCACGTCAACGCGCGCTATGACGATCCGCCCGCGGAGGTGCGCAAGGAAGGCACACGTACGCTTCTGAATTGGGTGGGCGGCGCCGTCGGCGGATCGCGGGAAAACCCGGTGAAGTGTGCGATTGCCGCTTCGCGTCCGTTTTCGGGCCCGCCATAGGCCAGCTTGCCGGGGCGCAGCGACCGTTTCGGCATTGTGAACGCCGTGTTCATCAACGGCGTCGGCAGTCACATCTTCAACTACGAAGACGCCTATCTTAAAACCATCCTCCATCCTGTCGGTCCGGCCGTGTCGGCGATCCTGGCGTTTTCCGAATACCATGTTGTCTCAATTGGCTTCATGCCTCATTGCCGATCGTGGCCACCGGTACCCGGTAGTCCCGCCATTTTTAACGGTCGTCGGGGGTAGAGGCTAAATCGCGATAGTTAACTTCTGTTTTGTTGTAGCTTTCGATGTAGGCATTCTGAACGGCCCCGAGTATCAAGGAGGCAGGGTGATTCAGGACCCGCTTCGCCAGTTACCGGGCCCGGCCATCGGGTCCGCCCTTCGTCATACCGCACCATCGCTTGCTGCCATTGCGCGTGTGATCGTAGAACACCCGTCGGCAACCGGCGCAGGTCTTCAAACGCCGCCATTCACTCGTCAGGATCGCGTTCGCCACCATCGACGGGACGAAGGCGACGAATATCGGGTCAGCATGCGCGACGCGCAGTCTCATGACGCCCGGTCGAACACACGCAGGTCGCTCCCGGGGACCTTGAAACCGTGCGGCGCTTTATCGGCACATGGTCGATCCCGGACGGCACGCACCTGGAGACCAACCATCGGTACGGACTTCGTGATGGAGAGCGTTGCCGCTGAGCGCGGGACGCCATTGCCCGAGGCGTTATGTTTCGAAGAGCGCGCCGGCCTCGTTCGCGTGCGCCAGATGCGGGAGGCCGATGCGGTGATCGGCGCCGAGCTGATCAGCTTCACTCAAATCGGCGGCAGCCGAAAGACGGTGCAGGGCGTCCGCTTACGATCAGAGGCGCAACCAACACGATTCAGATCTACCGACACCTTGATTTCAGAAGTAAAAATAGTTGGGTATGAATATTCAACTTATTTCCAAATTTGCCGTTGTTAACACGGAAAAGACGATTCTCGTCGGGCGGTCGCCGATCAGTCGGATCCAAAGGAAATGCATAGCGATGTGCTTTCTATCGAAAGGCGGCAAACCGGCCTTCCCAGCCAAAACGGAAAAATTCCTGATGTTCAACAAGATGAAGATCGCCAGCCAATTGCAATTGTCGTTCGCCGCAGTGGTCCTGGTATGCAGCATGATGGGCGCGATGGCGCTCTGGCAAATCTCGGTGCTGAACGTCAATCTGTCGAGCGTTGTCAACGACGCTAACGTTAAGCTGGCGATCGCAGAGGACTTGTCCCGCCAAGTACGCATCGGCGTGGATGGCATCCAGACGACGCTGATCGTCAGCGACAAGGCCGCGATTGACGCTGCGGTGCAACGCGCCATGGCGGCCAAGCTGCGTTTCGTGCAGCAACTCGACAAACTGCGTCAAATCAGTGAGGGAAACGCCGACACGTCACGTCTGGCGAAAGACATCGCGGATATGAATGCGAGCCACGCCGCGCCGGATTTCAACCATTTTGTGGAACTCGCGCAACAGGGGCACCGCGAGGAGGCAGGCGCCTGGCTGGTAACACGCGCGGCCCCCGCGATGCAGGCGTTGCAGGACACCATCACTCGCTTCCTGAACGCTCAAACCCGATACAACGTCGCTATCGGCGAACAAAGCCAGCGCAATTTCCAACAGGCACGGGTGCTAGTCCTCGGCACGCTGCTCGCCGCTGTCGCCCTGGCCGTTGCTCTCGGCTTCCTTCTGACCCGTTCGATTGTCCGGCAGTTGGGCGCTGAGCCGCACGAAGTGCGCGCGCTGACCCAGGCGATCGCGCAGGGCGACCTGGCGTCGCGCGACGCGCACAAGGCGGCGCCGAACAGCATTATCGCCGCGATGTACGAAATGCAGTGCGCATTGCGTCAGGTGGTCAGCGCCGTACGCGCGAACGCGGCCAACGTCGCTTCCGGCAGCAGGGAAATTGCCCTGGGCAATAACGACCTGGCCGCGCGCACGGAAGAGCAGGCAGCGTCCCTCGGGCAGGCAGCCGCAAGCATGACGAAACTGACGGAAACGGTGAAACAGAACTCGGACAACGCGAAGGAAGCGAACGCGCTGGCAACCGCGTCTGCGGACCGAGCCGTGGCCAGCAGCGAGGCAGTCCGGACGATGGCTGTGACGATGGAGAACATCAGCGGCAGCGCGGTCAAGATGTCCGAAATCACTGGCGTCATTGAAGGCATCGCCTTCCAGACGAATATTCTCGCGCTCAACGCCGCGGTCGAGGCAGCGCGCGCCGGCGAACAGGGCCGCGGCTTCGCCGTGGTTGCCAGCGAGGTGCGCAACTTGGCGCAACGCTCGGCCACCGCCGCCAAGGAAATCAAGGATCTGATTGGCTCTGCGGTATCGATGGTGCACGTGGGCGTGGAGCAGGCCAAGGATGTAGGCACTTCGATGACCGAAGTGGAATCTTCCATCAAGCATGTCACTCACATTATCGGCGAGATAGCGGTCGCGTCCGACGAACAACGCCGCGGCATCGAGCAGGCCTATCAAGCTGTGCACAAGATGGACGCGGCCACGCAGCAGAACGCCGCTCTAGTCGAGGAGGCTGCCGCGGCCGCGCAGTCCTTGGAAGCGCAGTCCGTGCAACTAGAAGACGCCGTCAAGACGTTTTCGCTGACCTAGACCGGTGTTATGCATTTTGCATAATCGGAACAGTGAGGGAAAGCATAGCATGGCAAAGACGACGAAATGCAGACCTGCCAAGGTTTCTGGCAGCCGCTCATACCGCAGCGCGTTAAATAGCTCCTGTGACTCATAGGTGGTAAGCGTCCAGCCAGGGCATCTTCCCGGGCCAATCCAAGCCTGGGAGGATCTCCGATTTCATAATGAGATCGGATGACTGGATTATTCTGATGAGATATAAAAATTATCGGAAGAATTGCTTGAGGATCTATGATCGCAGTTATTGTTAGGACCGATTGGTCGTAGGAAATCTGGCGGGTCAGCAGGCAGGAATAGATATAGCACGATAATATCAGGGCGGAGAACAAATATGTTGTCGGAGATCACTATTCGTTTCTCAACGCGTGGCCGCATGTGGCCCACCCTTGCATATATGGCGGCGGTTACTGCGAGCAGCTTGAGGCTATACAATTCCAGCCACGCGTCCGGCCCATGGATTATTGCGGTTTTCGTAATAATTATTGGCATACCAATTTTTGGATTATTTTTCCATAAACAAATTTTTATTTCTCATGATCCAAAAATGGTTCGGCGCGAACTTCTTTTTATTGGAATAAAAGTCAAAACTGAATTATTGGATCCAGAGCAGTTCAATTGGGTCCGTTCACGTATGAATTCGTTCGATCCTCGTGACGCAATTATTGAACTTGGCATAAGAAATTCCTATGATGCAATCACTATTCAAAAAATAAAGTACGCAATGGCAGAGACCCCGGAAATAATTTCGATTCGTCGCCAGATCGCCGCAGTACTTCGCATAGATGATCGCGGCCACGAACGTCTGCCAATACAAAGGAAACTCAAATGATACCTTGGTATAAAATTAATTTGCATTACATGTTTGAGACTCGCCATACGCAACTGGACATTGAACGGATTGGCTGAGCTCTGCTGTACATCGTTTCGAGGCATGGTCAGTCCAAAGTTGCCTACGCCGAAACTGTATCAACTTAAACCAAATAGCCCCCACGAAACCCGGCGCGGTTCAAGATCTAAAGCCACCCGCCTCCGTCTTTTTCATTGTCTTTTTTATTTTTTAATTTCAGAAAATTCCAACACACAAATTACGTCTCCTAACTCAATTTTCTCGACTATAACGTATTTGACCGTACGTAAAAGACAAGCATCAGGTCCTTGGTGTGACACTGTACCCTTAATGCGATCTAGTTAAGCTTAGATTATGGATCAATCACGGTAATACGTACAATAACCACCGTTGGAGCTTTGCTCGACCGAAGATCGAATTGCTAAGCAACGTCTGCATGATATCTTTAACTAGCATAGCCGCTTTCCAGTCGAATACAGTCATTGACGTTAGTCCAGGCAGACGACCGCCCTGGCAGAAAAACCGACATCTAAAGTATCCCTGTTCGAAATACATCATAATTTAAGTTCAAAGCTCCTCTTCTTAATGAATTACCGCGATAAAATGACAAGCTGAAGATGACACCATATTTCCCAGACGTAGAAATCTGGGCGACTTGCGCATCCAAAAGTGTGTTCTCGCAGATGCGTTTGCTGGGTGCCAGCACTCGCCATTGGCAGTAACCGGAACGCGATACACCAAGTTGTCGGCACATCCGGCTGACGTTAAAAATGTCGTTGTGTTGCGTAATCCAGGTATATTTCACTGCGACTCCTTCGCGAAGTATACCGCCGCTTTTTTTACGATTTCAAGGTCAAGTTTGGCGTTCGCCAGCTCCCGTCGCCGGCGCGATACCTCAGCTTCGAGTTCTGTCATCGTCACCACGGCCATCTTGTCCTTGGGTGTGCCGCCTGCCGCCGATACTGCCTCGCCTCCGCGAGCTCGCTGCACCCAATTACCCACACTGGATTGAGGAATGCCTAGACGTTTGGGAGCTTCGTTTACGCCTACGGACTTTGCAAGGCGCACCGCTTCGACCCTGGACTCGTGCGCATAGCTTCGATTGGGAGCGCCATTTCGTTTATCCATTTCGCTTCTCCGTTCATCAGAAAATACCAAGATTCTGATGTACGTGGGAACCGGGCCAGATCACGCGTGTCTGGCCTAGTTTTCACGTTCGACCGAAAATAAAATGCTGTTAATGCTGCCCCCAGATCGCCGCTGGAGCCGGCAGTTTCTGATGTCATCTTCCACCGTCAGTTGGCATATCCGAACGCATCAGTGACGGGTATTTCAGCGGCCTGCTAAAATACGCAACGCATCTCGCACAGTATCCGATTATCGACCCCACCGGAGCGAACGGACACATGAATGGATCCCGGCCAAGTTCAACCCAACCCGCAACGCCAGTTAGAACCTACGAAGTCCGCGATTTCTTCCGCTATCCAGAGCGCACCGGATTCCAGCTCGCACCAGACGGCTGCCACCTCGCCTATCTCGCCGTTCACGCTGGCCGCCTCAATCTGTTTGTGCAGAAACTCGACGCGCAAGGCGTGCCGAGCGGCGACTCTACGGTGCTGACGCATGAAACGGCCCGCGACATCCTCGGCTTTTGCTGGAAGGGCAGCAGCCATCTGCTTTACCTGAAGGACTTCGGCGGCGACGAGAACTATCACGTGGTGGCCGTACGGATCGCCGGCGGCGAGCCGCTCGACCTCACGCCCCACGAAGGAATCTGCGCATCGATCGTAGACGGTCTGATCGACGATGATCAACATATTCTGATCTGCCATAACCAGCGCGACCCGCAGGTATTCGACGTACTGCGCATCAACGTGACTAACGGCGAGGCGACGATGATCGCCCGCAACCCGGGCAACATCGTGGCTTGGATGACGGACCACGCGGGCCGGCTGCGCGTGGCCATCGCCTCTAACGGCGTCGGCAAGACGCTGCTATATCGTGACGACGAGACCGAGCCGTTCAGGGTGGTCGCCACGATGAGTTTTCGCGAGACGATCTCGCCGCTGTTCTTCACGTTCGACGAGCGGCGCCTGTATGTGCTGTCGAACCGCAGCCGCGATCGGATCGCGATTTTTGAATTCGATCCAAGGACCGGCCGGGAAGGTGCGCTCGTGTTCGAACACGACGAAGTCGACCTGACCGGCATGTCGTATTCACGGCGCCGTCGTACCCTCACCACCGTCTGGTACGCCGACAACCGCGTCCGGCGGCATTGCCTCGACGACCATACCGCACGCATCTATGCCAAGCTTGAGGCGCTGCTGCCTGACACCGAGGTCAATTTAGCTAGCGTCACGCGCGACGAGTCACTCGCGCTGGTGAGAACCGCTAACGATTGCTCGCCAGGCGGGACATGGATCTATCATTTCGCATCCGGGCGCCTGACGAAGATTGCGGACTTACTGCCTTGGCTTGCCCCCGAGGACATGGCGGCGATGCACGCGATCGCCTACCCCTCGCGCGACGGACTGACGATACACGGCTACTTGACGTTGCCCGACGGCCTCGCCCTCGACGACGAACCGGTTAATCTGCCGTTGATCGTGAATCCGCACGGCGGCCCATGGGCGCGCAATCACTGGGGCTTCAACGCGGAGGCGCAGTTGCTCGCCAATCGCGGCTACGCGGTGCTGCAGGTCAATTTCCGCGGCTCGACGGGTTATGGTCGCGCATTCTGGGAGGCCGGGTTCGGGCAATGGGGCAGAGCCATGCAGAACGATATTGACGACGGCGTCGACTGGCTGATCGCGCGCGGCGTCGTCGATCCGAAGCGTATCGGCATCTACGGTGTGAGCTACGGCGGCTACGCCACGCTGGCCGGCATCGCCTTTACGCCGGAGCGCTATGCTGCGGCCGTCGACTATGTCGGCGTGTCAAACTTGTTCACTCTGCTCGAGTCGGTACCGGCTTACTGGAAGCCGATGATTGAGATGATGTATGAAATGATCGGCGATCCGCGCACTGCGGAAGGCCGGCGTGCGCTACACGATGCCTCGCCGCTGTTCTTCGCGGATCGCATCGTGACGCCGCTGTTCGTAGCGCAGGGTGCCAACGATCCGCGCGTGAACCGCTCGGATAGCGATCGCATCGTCGAAGCGCTGCGAGGGCGAGGCGTCGAGGTCCAATACATGCTTAAGGACAACGAGGGACACGGATTCCAGAACGAGGAAAACCGGTTCGAGTTCTACGAAGCGATGGTTACGTTTTTTGATACGCATCTCGGCCGGAACCCGTTTGCCTGAACCCGAACCGCTCTGTCGTCATGGCTCGGGACGCCAGACGCCGAGTTTGCCAAGGCTGCGCGCCAGAGCGAGCCGCGCAGCCCGCCATTTCGACAGCGCCGATACACGCTGGCGCTGCGCGTCGGCAAGCACCATTTGTACGTTTAACAGCTCGGTGAACGTACCAACGCCTTCCTTGTAGCGGCCGCGTGCCACGTCGAGCGCCTGCTGTGCGTCGTCGAGCAAGTCGCGCGAATTGGCGAGGTTGTCCGCATCAGTCTGCACGCCGTTATAGCCGCGCCAGACTTCAAGCGATACCTGGAGTTCGGCGTCGTGCATCGCCGCCTCCTGCGAATCGGCCTGCGCCTGCGCCTGCTCAATCCGATAACCTAATGCGAACCCCTCGAACAGCGGAATCGTGACCTGGATACCCAGCGTGCTGCCACGGCTGCTCGTCACCGGGATTTCTTGCGGTTGCCTCTGATAGGACGGATTGTTCTGCGTAAAGCTGCCGACCAGCGATATGGTCGGCCGCCCCTGCGCGCGCATGGCGTCGACGTTGGCGCGCGCCGCGTTGAGCCGCGCCCGAGCAGCGAGCAGCGACGGCCGGCGCGCCTCGGCCTCGGCGATCAACTGGTTGATGCCGGTGTCGAAGAGCCCGGGCTCGCCGCCGACATTGGCGTCAACTGCCGGCGAGGCGATCCGCAGCGGCGCGTTCGCGTTGAGGCCAAGCGCCACGGCAAGCGCACCGGTTGCATCGCGCTCCGCCCCCTCGGCGTCAACGCGGTCGAGTAACGCGCGGCGGTAGCTGGTGCGTGCCTGCAACTCGTCGGCAAGCGTGCCCGCCCCCGCTGCGTGCTTGGCGCCAGCTTCGGCGAGACTCTCCTGCGCAATCACCTCGGTGCGTCGGGCCGCGGCGAGCGACGCTTGCGCGTCGCGTAATCCGTAGAAAGTACGCGTCGCGTCGAAGAATACGGTCTGCAGCACCTCGTCCTGGGCCGCGTTTTCGGCCGAGAGCAGGGCTCGCGCCTGCCGTTGCGCCGCGCCGCGCTTGCCAAAATCGAACAGCACCCAGCTAAGGTTCAGGATCGCATAGCGGCTCGATGAATTCTGCGTCTGCTCGATCGGCTGGGCGTTGAACACACTCGTGCCGTAGGTGGTGGCCAATGTATCGCGCTCGACACCGGCCGTGGTGTTCAGCGTTGGAAGAAAGGCGGCATCGGCCTGACCCAGCGCGGCAGCCTGCGCGCGTGCGTCGGCCCACGCCTGGCGGGCGCGCGGATTCGCGCAGACCGCCATCAGGATCGCGTCCTCGAGTTCAATCGGGCGGGTCTCGTCGGTTACGGCGCATGAGGCGTCGCGCACTAGCGGCGCGGCCGGTGAAACAGCGACCTCGCCGTGTGTACGGAGCACATCGAGCATCTGCGCGTGGGCGCTGCCCGCGACTCCCACCATCGCCGCGACCAGCCAGGCCAGAGGCCGGACGCCCGTCATGGGCCCGTCCGCTGATCAGCGACCGGCTCGGCCACAACCATCCTGTCCGGCGCCCCGATGCCGGCTCTAGCCACTCCCGCTCCCGCTTCGGCTTCGGCCTCCGCTTCGGCCCCAGCCGTCGGCCGGTCGGACACGATGCGCCCGCGATCGAGCCTCATGACACGCGTCGCGGACGCAATGGTCTGCGGACGGTGGGCCACGATCAGGCGCGTCATCCGCAGTGCGCCCACCGCCGCGTTGACCTCCTGCTCCCGTAGCACGTCGAGGTGGCTGGTCGCCTCGTCGAGCACTAATATCCTCGGGCGCTTATAGAGCGCGCGCGCGAGCAACACACGCTGCTTTTGGCCGCCCGACAAGACGGTGCCCATGTCGCCGACCAGCGTGTTATAGGCCATCGGCATCGCGACGATATCGTCATGCACCGAAGCGAGCCGCGCGCATTCGGCCACCCATCTCAAGTCGGCGTTGCCATCGAAGAAGCTGATGTTGTCGGCGATCGAGCCGGCGAACAGCACGTCGTCCTGCAGCACCGTGCCGATCAGCTCACGCAGCGGCTCGATGCCAAGGCGCTGCGCGTCGACGCCGCCGACGCGCACCTTGCCCGCGGTCGGTTCGAGGATACCGAGAAGCACATTGACGAGTGTGGTCTTGCCGCAGCCCGACGGGCCGACCAGCGCCACCGACTCGCCAGGCGAGATGGTGAACGACACGCCGTCGAGCACGGCCGGCTCGCCATCCGCATAGCGAAAGCCGACGGCACCAAACTCGATGCTGCCCGGCAGGTCATCCGCTTCACCCGGTGCCTGGCGCGCCTTTGCGCCGTATTCCGGCTCAGCGAACACGATGTCGGCCAGGCGCTCGCCCTGAATCCGCAGCATCTTGATTTCAAAGTACTTGTCGATGAGGCTGCTGACGCGCCGGTCGAACTGGGTTTTGTATGCGGTAAATGCCATCAGCACCCCGACGGTGAATTCACCGTTCATTACCATCCGCGCACCGAGCCAGATGACGAGTATCTCGACCGCGCCGAACAGCAGGCCGTTGAGCTGCTGGTAGACAAGCTGCAGCTTCTGCACGCGCAGGCCCGCGTTGATCTGCTCGACCAGCAGCACCAGCCAGCTGGATCGCCGCTCGCTCTGCCGGTTGAAAAGCTTGATGGTCTTCACGCCGCGCACGATCTCGAGAAAATGCGTCTGCTGCTTCGCGGCATGCACGATCTGCTCCTCGGTGGCGCTCCAAAGCGGCTGATACCACACGGTACGCCAAAACGCGTAGGCCGCCATTGCCATCAACGCGATGGCACCCAGCGCACGGCTATAGACGAACATCATCCCCAGGGTGACGACAGCCATGAGCCCGTCGATCACCGCGCCGAGAAACGAGCTTGTCAGCGTCTGCTGAATCGCCTCGATCGAGCCGAAGCGCGATACAACGTCACCCAGGTGACGTTGCTCGAAATAGCGCACCGGCAGGCTCAGCAGATGGGTGAAGACGTTGGCGCGCCACTGCAGGTTGAGCGTTGTGCCGAAGTACATCAGTACCCAGGCACGAATCGCGCTAGTGGCCGACTGCATCACCAAGAGCAGGCCGAAGCTGATCGCCAGCACGTTTAACAGGTCGCGGTCGACGTTGACGATCACCTCGTCGATGACCCATTGCAGGAAGAACGGATGCGCAACCGTGAAGATTTCGAGCGCCAGCGCGAGCAGCAGTACTTGGCCAAGCGACCGCGACAGCCCCGATACCGGGCCGAGCAGCGCGCGCAGTCTGACGCGGGGCGGCGCCTCGCGCCGCTCGAAGCCTTTCGACGGCCACAGCTCGAGCGCCGCACCGGTGAACGAGCGCGACAGCACCTCCAGCGGCAGCCGACGAATGCCCTGGGCCGGATCGTGGATCACCGCATGCTTTCCCGACACCTCCTTCAACACCACGAAGTGATTGAAGTTCCAATGCAGAATGCAGGGCAGACGCAGCTGCGCGAGCTGGCTGAGGTCCAGCCTCAGCGCGCGCGTGCCGAGATCGAGCCGCTGCGAGAACTCGATGATCTGACGCAGGTTGATGCCCTTGAGCGAAATCGATAAACGGGTGCGCAGCACGGACAGGTCGACGTGATGCCCATGGTAGCTGGCGATCATTGCGAGGCATGCGAGCCCACACTCCGCCGCTTCGGTTTGCAGGATCATCGGCAGCCGGCTGCTGAGGCCGAACGAGAGGCGATCAAGAAGAGACATGGATGAATGCGCGGATCAAAGTTTGCCTGTGAGGCTGTAGAGGGAGTCAAGCACCCATTCATAGAGGCGCCGCCGGTCCTGCTGGATATCGGCCTGCAGGCTCATGCCGGCCTGCAGCGGCTGGGGTCGACCGTAAGCATTCACGGTTTGGGCATCGAGCGCGGCGGTAACGCGATAGAACATCTTGTCGCCGGGCAGGTTCGCGGCCACCATGCCGCTGGACGACAATTCGGCGAGCGGCAGCGCCGTACGCGTCACCGATACGACGTGCGCGCGGTACTGGCCGAATTTTACGTAGGGATACGCCTGGTAGCGAATCCGGACCGGATCGCCAACCCGCACGAAGCCGATGGCCGTGCTCGGCACGAATAGGAACGCTTGCCATCCGGCGCTGTCAGGCACGATGCTCGCGACCGGATGCGTGACGTCGACCATCTGCCCGGGCTCGGCGATCGCCGCGGTGGCCACCCCGCTCTCGGGCGCAGTCACGACGAGTTCGCGCTTGGCCTCAGTCTCGATTAAGGTCTGGTCGACGTCGATCACGCCTCGGGCGATCCTAGCGAGATCGTTCTGCTGGCGCAGCGTGAGCCCTGAGAGCTGGCTCTCGATCTCTTTCAACGATTGCGCTACGCCAGACCGGTCGCGCCGCAAGTCAAGCAGCTTCGATTGCTGGTCTAGCAAGTCGGCTTGGCGCTGCTGGAACTGGTCGGTCGAGATGTAGTCTTTGGCGAGCAGGCTCTGGTAGCGCACCACCCCATCGGCGGCCAGCGCCACTCGTTGCCGCTGCGCGGCGAGCCGGTCGTCGAGCCGCGCCAGCTCTGTATTTAGGCTGTCGCGCCGGGCCTGCTGAGTGCCGCGCTCATCGCGCTGCAGCACTCGCGTTTTGTCGATCTCCTGCAGCAACGACTGCTTGCGCTGACGCGCCTGTTCGATCAGCGCGGCCTGCGTGTGGCCGTCGGCGGCGCTCTGCAGTTCAAGCGAAATCCGGTACAGCGCCATGCCGCGCGTCACGTGCTGCCCCTCGGTGACGGACTTGTTCAACACCACGCCCGACTGCGGCACGTAGACCTTGACGAGGCCGGTACTTGGCGAGACGACGCCGTCGGCCCGGATCCGGCGTGTGTAGCTGCCCAGCACGAATAGCAGTACGACGAGCAAAGCCATGCCGAGCGCGCCGCAGGTGAACAGGGTGAACGAGACCGGACGCACCAGCATGATCCCGCCGATCATCGGCGTATACTGACCCTCGCGGGCTTTCTCGCGGAAACCGGATGGTGGCATGGTTTACGAAAGGCCGGGATTCGGGAAAAGGCGTAGCGGCAGCATCATTCGGCAGCCTCCCGCTCACGCCCGATCAGCTCAAGGAAGCCGGCCTTTGAAATTGCCGAGGTGCGCCGGCTCTTGACGTCGAAGCGATAGACATGATCGCTGAGTTCAGACGACCAGAAGATCGAACCTTCATCGGCGAACCGCTCGCAGTAGAAATCCTCGATGCCGACGTTGAGCAGGTCGGACACCAGGCACATGTCCATGATCCAGACATAGCGCCCCTCGTTCCACTCGGACCAGTGCGGAAAATAATCCGTGTACAGGAGCCTGCCGATCACCTCTTCGCTCAGATAGGCCCAGGCGACATAGCCGAGCGGCAGGCCATCGCAAAAAAATATCTCGGTCTGCCCATGGGCAACGGCGTTTTCGGTCCAGCCTCTCAGGAACGCGAGCGTGCGCGCCGACAGGGCAGGGTGGCGCGCCAAGATGTTGGCGATGCAACCGAGTTGCTCGAATTTACGGCGGTCCGCCTCTTGGCGAAAAGGGTTTGTTTGAGCTGCCATCGTCATTGGAAGATAAGGTGGGCGTCGTGTCGTTCGTAGAAGTCGATCATCGCGCGCCACGCCGGCCGGCCCTCGGCACCCGGCTTCCAGCACGCGCGTTCGACGGTTTCGCGCCGCCCGCGGTCATGCACCACGAAACAGTCTCCGCGCATGTCATAGTCGATCGCCACGCCGGCCGCGCGCCAGCATCCGAGCGTCATACCCGGATCAAAGCCGACCCGGAACGTGCCGATCTCGACGAGAAGGTTGGCATGGCTCGTAATCCGCGCCTGCATCGCTGCGACGTCGCCCGGATCGATTTCGATGAGGCTTGACAGGCCTCCTCGCAGCTCGTCAAAGCCGAGCCCAGCCTTCTCGGTCAAGTATTTCACCGCGTTGATAGCAACCGCGGCTTCGAGCGCTCGCGGGCCGATGCCGAGATCGGACGCGCCGCAGCGCACTTCCACCATCACCTCGTCGAGGCAACGTTCGTAGTCGGTGGTCACACCCTGTTCGTGCGCCGCTGCGTGACGGTCCCGCGCTAGCGCGACGAACGCGGACAGCGGCAGGAAGCTAAAGCCGGCGCCGTGCATCGATTCCGGGTCTGCCATGCGCCGACGATTGGCAGCCGCGTTCGCGAAATCCAACTTGAGCCTCTGCGCGTAACATCGAGCCCATTCGCGCACCGCGCGCGTGTAGCCGATCCGCTGAGCGACGATCATCGGCACGCCGATCGTGCAAAGGAAATATTGCGCGCCGGCTTCGTCGAGCGCGGTAAAGAAGGTCTTGCGCAGCGACGCCAGCGCATCGGTCAGGAATGCATCGGAACGCCGTCGGTATTTCGCGTAATGGAACATCATTGAACCCAGGATTTCCCAAATGATGAATTCGTGATCCCAGAGCCTAGACCACGCGCTGCCGATGGTGTCGGCGGCGAACGCTTGCTGTGGATGCAGCGAGGCGATCGATGTCAGGTCAAGCCAGCGTCCGTCCATCGAAAGGTTCGACGACGAGATGCTGTGCAGAAGAAAATTCGCTCTCGCGAAAGCCAGCTGATGCGCCTGACGCCGCGCGAACTCACCGAGACCGGCAAGTATCTCGAACTCGGACGGCGGTGCGTCGAGCGCGAACAGGTGCTGGAGGATCGGCTCGATGCCGCGCTGCATCCGGACGACCCGATGCACGTCGGCATCGCGGTCAGCGGCGACGCTCACCTCTTTGCGCCGGAAATACGCCGCGCGTTCGAAATGCGCGGGCCGCACGCAGACCTCGCGCACCAACAGCGCGCGCCCGAACGTATTGGTGCCGCCGATCGGCCTCGGCGACGCGATCGCGATCACGGCCTGGCAATCGACGACGCCGAACGGCAGCTTGTCCCGTAGTATCCGACTCCAAATCATCTCATAGAGCGCAAACGACATCGGCAGGATGCCGTCGCTATGCGGGCTGCCGGGCGCACCGCCCACGAGCGGATTACTGCCGACGCCTTTTATCTGAAACCGCTTACCGTCGAACCCGCAGCGTCCGCCGCCGCCATTGACACTGACGCCGGCGCCACCGTAGCGCTCGGCAAACAGCGTGCGGGCGACCTCGCCGCAGCCATCGTCGGCGTAGCGATCGGTTGAGTAAGAAAATGCATTTAGCAGGTCGCTTTCCGACATTGCCAGGCGTTCGCTCGCATAGACGACCTCACCATCCGGACGCCGGTACACCTCGAAGGGAACCAAACACGGCGCAATGAATTCTGATATCTCATGCATGGGTAGAGCATTGCCTCCGCGAATCCTGTGCCTTACATTACGCAGCTCGGGCGGGCCATCGAACCAACGGGCGCCGCCCGTTGTGCACGCGAATTTAGACGTACCAGAGCGAGCCCGAACTGACCGACTTGTTGAACAGGTCTGTCACCTTCACCTGCCCCGAGCCGTGGCGCACCGACAGGGAGTGGGTGACTAGCGCGTTCATGTTGGTCTCGGACAGCATGCGAGCATAGGAATCGGACAGGTTCGATTCGGAGTTGTCGCCCATCGCCGAGGCGGAATACACGAGCCCCTTGAAGTACTCCGATTCTCGGTCCAACGCCTTTTGGACGATGACCGTTAGGTCGCAGTCCATTTTTTCGGTCTTCGCCCAGGCACCAAGCCGTTCGAGGATCATCGGTTCCACGCCGTCGCTGAGCGTCGTGCCGATGATCTGCGCTAACCCTTTCCGGCTCAAGAATCGTGGCAGGCCTTCCAGCACGCGCCATGCCACGGACCAACCGTCGATGCCACCGTGGCCGACGAACGGATACAACTCGTCATCGGGAAACGGCAGCAGCGGCGGATTGCAGACGACGTGGTCGAACACAGCATCGGGCGGTAGCGCGTCGTACAGATCACCGACGCGGATCTCCCAGTTGTCGATGCCGTTGATGTCACAGTTCAGTTCAGCGATGGCAGCGGCGTAGGGATTGATCTCGATGGACACGACGCGCGAAGCGATCGCAGACGATATCAACGACTGCACGCCGGGGCCGGCGCACAGATCCAGTGTCGCTCCGCCGCGCACGGGGCGCAGCCGGCTGACCAAGCCGAACGAATCGTCGCCGTAGTACACCTTAGGGTTGACGTTCGGCGTTTCGAAGAAGAGCCAGTAGCCCATCACCATGTACAGCGACAGGCCATTTGAATACAAACAATCGTGCTTGCGGATCAATACGTTCTTCTGGATGAGCGGCTCGAGGATTTCCATCTCGCCCGGCTCGAACTCAGCCGTAGCCACCTTGGTGCCTGTCAGCAGTAGGCTATAGAAACGACGCAGGCGCTTGTCGGTGAGGTTCTTGTCCACTCCGCGCCAGACCTCCAGGCGAGGTGCGCCGGGAAAGAATGAACCGCACAGGTCGGCATAGCCGACCGCATCCAGAAACGCTTTGAGATTGTTCATGGTCAGGACCTTGCTACAGGATCAAAGAGATTTCCGGGAGGTACTTCTTAATAATCTCCCTGGATTGAGCGTTATGCACCACGTCTTCGCAAATTTCGCATACCGAAGCGTATCGATCCTTAAAAATCCGCTCCTCACCGAGGTATGAGCGCACGAAATGCATTAGAAAATATGGCCCCAGTTTGTTGATCGCTCGAACCACGACGCTGCGGTTGGCTTGGTCGAGCAACACGCCGATGTCGGTGTCTCTGACATCGCCGAAATCTAGGAACTCGTTTCCATGCGCTTCAGTACCGCAACAGGCGACGAGATGGCTGCCAGCCGACAGTGCCGCGCTCTTCACTGCCCACGGACATGGCTGGTTTAGTTGCTCCTGCTCAGGGAACAAAAGCGCGTCGTCGGGGATGTCAGCGCCGCGCCCGAGTCGCTGTAGGCGGGAATTGGACAGAAGGTAGCGGGTGCCATCCGCGGAGGACTCGACTATCGAATTTGGCAGCCCTTGATCGTCCCAGAACGCCGGCAGTTCCTCCTGCAGGTGCCCACGGATGAATTCGGTGGTGATGCGGGATTCGGGGCCGAAGCAGTTGGCAATCACGACGCTCTCGAAGCCCTTGTTCTTGCTCGCGCGCCAAGCGTTGACGACGCGGCTGAAATCAATGTCGGGGTCGTGATAATCATCGACACTGCTTAGACTCAACCATCAAGTGCAACACCCATATTGATATAGGGTGTTGGGATGGAAAAAAGATATTTTCATCTGAGCGCGGAAGAGCGCGCGGCAATCATGATCGAAAGCGGTAAAAACGCGAGCATCCGGTCGATAGCGAGGCTGCTGGGACGCAACGCGTCTAGCATCAGCCGAGAACTCGCGCGTAACCGGACTGAGACGCGCAGGTGTTATGACGCCACTGCCGCTGCAAAGGCGTATCGCGCACGGCGTGAACGAAGCCGAAGGCCACGCAAATTGACCGCTGGTAGTGCGCNCGGCCGCGCGGTCTACAGCTTCTGCATGTGTCCGGGCGGTACGGTGGTGGCGGCGGCATCGGAACCGGGCCGGGTCGTGACGAACGGGATGAGCCAGTATTCGCGCAACGAGCGCAATGCGAACGCGGGCATCGTGGTGGGCATCACGCCGGAGGACTTTCCCGGCGGCCCGCTCGCCGGCATCGCGTTCCAGCGGCGTTGGGAAGAACGGGCGTTCGAACTGGGCGGCGGGGATTACCGGGCGCCGGCGCAGAAGGTCGGCGATTTCATCGCGGGGCGCGCGTCGACGTCACTGGGCGCGGTCGAACCGTCCTACAAGCCGGGGGTGAACCTGACCGACCTGAGCACCGCCCTGCCGGACTACGTGATCGAGGCGATCCGCGAGGCGCTGCCGCAGATCGACCGCAAGCTGCCCGGCTTCGCGATGCACGATGCGATGCTCACGGGGGTGGAGACGCGCACGTCGTCGCCGATCCGGGTGAAACGCCAGGACAATTACCAGAGCATGAACGTGCGGGGCCTGTTCCCGGCCGGCGAAGGCGCAGGCTACGCGGGCGGCATCTATTCCGCCGCGATCGATGGTATCAAGGTGGCCGAGGCGCTCGCGCTGGATCTGGCGGGCGGGCGAGCCTGACGCGCGGCGCGCGGCGTCGCGTTCAGCACAGCGCGATATCGTACCGGACGTGGCCGGTATTGCGCGCGACGGCGTCGTACAGGCTGCGGGCGGCCTGGTTGTCCTCGCCCGTGATCCAGTAGATGCGAAACCAGCCTTGCTCGCGTCCGATGCGCGTCACCTCGGCGATCAGCGCCCGTCCCACGCCCCGGCCGCGGCTCGCCTGATCGACATAGAGATCCGCGAGATAGCACATCGCCTTGCTGCTGAACGTGTCCTCATGGCAAACATAATTGCAGATGCCCAGCGCGCGCCCGTCTTCGTCCAGCGCGATGAGCGCGCGCAGCGGCGTTCCTTCGGTAAAGATACGCTCCCAGGCGCGCTCGGTCACCTCAGAGGTCAACGGTACGTCGTGGAAAATGCAGTAAAGCTTGAACATTTCCAGCCAGGAGGGGTGATCGGCTTCCTTCACGTAACGAATTTCCAGCGCCATGCCTGACTCCCGTAAGCGTGCCATAGCGAGATGCTTTGCATGACTTAAGGTAGCGCGGGATGCATGCGGCCGGGGGCATGCTGGATGTGGCAAATACGCTGTTCGCCGCTATCGGACGAAGCCGGCGGCGCTTTCGACGCAGCGCTGATCGCGGACGTGTCACTGCCGCCATAGCGCCAGCCAGTGGCGGTGGTCGGATGCGCCCACGGTACGGATTTCCAGCGCCATCGCTTTCTCCAGTCATGCCGGACAATCGCCGCTCATGTCCCGCCGTGCACGCCCTCGCGCCGCCGGACATCAGAACTCGTACCGCCCCCACACGAACAGCAGGTTGCCGTCGTTCGCGCTGCCCAGCCGCGGAATGAAGGTGCCCATGATCGATGCCTTCTTGTAACGAATCGAACCGACCGGCAGCGCGAGCGGAAACGGAACGTAGTGCGCGACGTCGTTGCGTGCGGTCACACCCACCAGATAACCGCCGCCGAGCGAGAAATCGGCGACCGGCGGGGTGTACCACTGTTTCGAATACCCCAGCAGCGGTTCGGGATCCCGGTGCGAGTCGAGGAACAGGAAAGCGAACAGGATATCCTCGTTGCCCTTCGCATCCACCCAGTGCTTGCCGAAACCGCCGCCCCACGAGCGGGAATTGAGCTCGTCGCGCCGGCCGTCGTAACCGTTGATGTGCCAGCCATAGCCGGTCAGGAAGATATCCCACTTGCCGTCTTCGGCGACCCGCTTCAACGGCAGACACGCCTTGTGCAGGAAGTTGTCCTCGGGGCCGCAATCGATCAGCGGCGTGGTGGGGTCGGCGCGCGCGCCGCCGCTTGCG
This sequence comes from Robbsia betulipollinis, assembly GCF_026624755.1. NCBI lineage: Bacteria > Pseudomonadati > Pseudomonadota > Betaproteobacteria > Burkholderiales > Burkholderiaceae > Robbsia > Robbsia betulipollinis. Next base: position 329,117 of record NZ_JAPMXC010000010.1, on the reverse strand, counting down.
AGCAGCAGACCGACAACCACGGGAAGCAGTGAACGGCGCCAACGCGGGGAGCGGCGTGGAAAAGCATCTGTCATAAAGGAGTGCGGCGGCCGCCGCGCAATGCGCCACGGTTCGCAAAATCGTCGGAGGTTGGGTGTATGCCTATCTTAGCGTATGTCGGCGCTTTCCTGCCTTTACGAGATATGACAGCGGCGCACGGATCCGCGACCATTCGTCGCTCTCGAGATTTCGTTATATACGGTAATATATAACGAATGCGCCGGTAATACAGTCCACGACATCCCACGTCGTTCCATCGAGCGCGCCCGCGCGCCCCTGTTCCGCTTCCCTATGTCGACCTCCTCCCGCCAGCCACCTGGCGATGCCGTCACGCGCCAGGCCCGCCCGACGCTTTCCTGGCCGCGTGCGCACCGGGCGCCGCATGCGCTGCCGGCCGCCCTGCTCCTGCTCGTGTTCTGCGCGCTCGCGGGACTGTGCGCGGGGCGCTATCCGGTCGGTCCCGTGGACGTGGCGCGCACGCTGGCCGCGGCGGCGAGTGCGGCGCTGCATCCAGCGCCCGATACCGCCCACCAGGCGTTGCTGCGCGCGATCGTCGTCGACGCGCGGCTGCCGCGTCTGGTGGCGGCGGCGCTCGTCGGCGCGGCGCTCTCGGTGGCCGGTGCGAGCTATCAGGCGGTGTTCCGCAACCCGCTGGTCTCGCCCGGGCTGCTGGGTGTGCTGAGCGGCTCGGCGTTCGGGGCGGCGCTGGGCATCGTCGTGGGGGCGCAGGGCGCCTGGATCCAGGGGTTCGCGTTCGGCGCGGGCGTGCTGTCGGTGCTGGTCGGGCTGGCCGTGGCGGGTCTGATCCGGGGTGGGGGCGTGCTGATGCTGGTGCTGGGCGGATTGATCAGCAATGCGCTGTTCACCTCGCTGCTGTCGCTCGTCAAATACGTGGCCGACCCGCTGAACCAGTTGCCGGCGATCGTCTACTGGATGCTGGGCAGCCTCGCGCAGACCGGCTGGCCGGACCTCGCGCGGCTCGCGCCGCCGCTGCTCGTCGGCATCCTGCTGCTGTGCGCGTGCGCCCGGGTGCTCGACGCGCTGACCCTCAGCGACGATGAAGCGCTCAGCCTCGGCGTGCCGGTCACCGCGATCCGCTTCGGCGTCATCGCGGTGGCGACGCTGGTGTCGGCGCTGACGGTATCGCTCGCCGGCATGATCGGCTGGGTGGGCCTGCTCGTGCCGCATATCGCGCGCGCCATCGTCGGCGCATCCAATACGCGTTTGCTGCCGCTGAGCGCGCTGCTCGGCGCGGCGGGACTGATGCTCGCCGACACCGCCGCGCGCAGTCTCGCACCCGGCGAGATCCCGCTGGGCATCATCACCGAACTCATCGGCGCGCTCGCTTTCATCGTCGTGCTGCGGCGCCTGCGCCACGCGCAGCCATGAGGGCGCCCCGTCCCGCCATCACGCTCGCGTGTCGCGCACTGGTCTACCGGCGGGCCCACGCGCGCGTCCTCGATGCGATCGATCTGGACTTCGCCGCCGGCGAGAACGTGTCGCTGCTCGGCGTCAACGGCGCAGGCAAGAGCACGCTGCTGCGGCTGCTTCTGGGCCTGCTCGCGCCCGACGCCGGCCAGGTGCTGCTCGACGGCCGGCCATTGGGCGCCTGGCGCCGCCGCGATATCGCCCGGCGGCTCGCCTACGTACCGCAGTCGCACGTCGCGGCCTTTCCCTACACCGTGCTGCAGGCGGTCACGCTCGGGCGCGTGCCGCACGCGGGCCTCGGCCAGCCGCTGGCGCGGGAAGACCGCGACGCGATCAACGCCGCGCTCGAGCGGCTCGCCATCGCGCATCTCGCAGACCGCGACTACACGCGTTTGTCGGGCGGGGAGCGGCAACGCGTGCTGCTCGCCCGGGCGCTTGCGCAGCAGGCGGCGATGCTGGTGATGGACGAGCCGCTGAGCGGACTCGATTTCGGTCACCAATTGCGGATGCTGACGCTGTTCGCCGAACTCGCGGCGGAGGGCTACACGATTCTGCACACGTCCCATCGGCCCGACGATGCGTTTCATGGGTCGACCCGGGCGATCCTGCTGGACCGCGGGCGCGTGATCGCCGATGGCGCACCGCACGCCGTCGTCGACGCGCGCGCGATGAGCGCCTTGTACGACATTCCCGTCGCCCAGGCGGATGTCGACCGCTACCGTTTCTTTCTTCACGATGCGTCGTGATTCTTACCTGATGGTCGCTGCCGTTCCCTTATGAAAACATTCCCTTCCCGCCGTCGCGCCATGCGCTTCGCCTTCACCACCGTCTCGCTGTTCGGGCCGGTGGCCGCGCCGGTCTGGGCACAGACGGCGGACCGCGCCGCCACGCCGGATACGGTACCGGCGCCGGGCACCGCCGCCCCGGCGCCGTCGGCCACGGCGGGCGCCTCGCCCGCTGCTGCCGCGTCCGCCACGTCCGCCACGTCCGCCACGTCCGCATCTGCCGCATCTGCCGCCGACGGCACCGCCGTCACGGCCCTGCCGACCGTCACGGTCACCGCGCAGGCGCCATCGCGCGGTACGCTGCGCACTGACACCGCCACCGTCGGTCCGCTCGGCGCGCTCGACCGGCTCGACACGCCGTACACGATCAACGTCGTGCCGCAGCGTCTGATCCAAGACCAGCAATTGAAGAGCATCGCCGACGCGCTGCGTTACCTGCCGTCGGTGCAGGGCGACGGCACGCGTCCGCAGACCCGGGGCATCCAGGGCAGCGTCGTGCAGAACAGCCGCCTCGACGGCCTGAACGCGGTGTCGACGACCGATTACCCGCTCGAACAGTTCGACCGCATCGAGGTGATGAACGGCCTCGCGGGCGCCCTGTATGGGCCGGCGAACCCCGCCGGCACCTTCAACTACATCCAGAAGCGCCCGACCGACGAGCGCCTGACGCGCTTTACCTTCGGCTTCACCTCGCAGACCCGCTTCCTGCGCGAGGCGGATCTGTCCGACCGCGTGGGACCGTCCAGGGCAATCGGCTACCGGCTGACGCTGCTCGACGAAACCGGCACGGGCTACGCGGACCACAGCACGATCCGCCGGCAGCTCGGCAGCCTCGCGCTCGATTTCCATCTGTCGCCGGACACGGTCGTCGAAACCAATTTCAGCCATTACCATTACGTGGCGAAAGGGCTGTCGACCACTTTTGCGCTCGGCAGCGGCGTGCACTACCCGGCGGCGCTCGACCCGACGAGTTCGGCGTATGGGTCGTCCGACGGCGGCGCCAACAACACGACCGAGACCGGCTCGATCCGCATCCGCCACGACTTCTCGCCGAACTGGCATGTGAGCGCGGCCATCCTGCGCCAGATCGCGGACCGCGAATCGACGACGCCGACCGACACGCTGACGAACAATGCCGGCCGCTACACGTCGACGATCGCCACCGCCACCGCGAGCCGTTTCACGATCACCAGCAATCTGGTCACGCTCAACGGCACCGTCGATACCGGGCCGTTGCGGCATGCGATCACCCTCGGCACGAGCGGCTTCACCTGGAACAACTACAATCCGGTCGCGGGCGCCACGACGACGCTGGGCACCGCCAGCCTGGCGAATCCCCAGGCCTTCGCGCTCACCGGCGTGCCGGATTTCACGCATCGCTACCAGTCCGCGCAAAGCGCGCAACAGTCGCTGATCGCCGGCGACGACATCACCTTCTCGCCGCAATGGTCGGCGCTGCTGGTGGGGAGCCAGAGCTGGCTGTCGACGCACAACTACAACACCAAGAGCGTGCAGACGAGCGAGTCGGCGAATCAGGGGCTGTCGGGCGCGGCCAGTCTGATCTTCAAGCCGCGCAGGAACATGAGCGTCTACGTGACCTACGCGGACAGTCTGCAACAGGGCGACACCGCGCCCACGGGCTCGACCAATGTCGGCAACATCCTCGACCCGTACCGCAGCAAGCAGTGGGAAGTGGGGTACAAGGTCGCGGTCGCCGGCGTCAATGCCTCGCTCGCGGCGTTCCGCATCACGCGACCCTATGCCTATACGCAGGCCGACGGCGTCTATGCGGTCGCGGGCGAACAGCGCAACCGCGGCATCGAACTGATGCTCGACGGCGAGGCGACGCGCGACCTGTCGCTGTTCGGCGGCGTGACCTGGCTCGACCCGCGCCTGTACAACACGGCGACCACCGCGACCGCGGGCAAGCGCATCGTCGGGCTGCCGGTGTTCGCGATGAATTTCCTCGCCGAATACAAGGTACCGCAGGTGCCGGGGCTGTTCACGACCTTCAACACCCACTTCGTCGGCGCACGGCCGACCGACAATACCAATACCTATTCGGTCAGTTCCTATACGACCTTCGATCTCGGCGCGGGGTACCTCACCAGCATGTTCAATCGCGCGGTAACCTTCCGGCTCGCGCTCGACAATCTGACCAACCGCCGCTACTGGACGAATATCGTACCGGGCGCCCTGACCGGCTATACCGGCGCCGGCAACGCGACCGCGCAGCTGGGGGCGCCGCGCACCGTGCAGGCGTCGGTGCAGTTCGAACTGTGAGGGAGATCGCCATGTTGCACGGCTTCGTGAGCAGGACCCGGGCGGCCGGGGGGGCGGTGCGACAGGTTGGCGGGCGGGCGCTGCTCGTACTTTTCGCGCTGTCCGCGCTGCCGGCGGGCGCGGCGCCACCCAAGGAGCGGATCGCCGATGCCTGGTACGCGCACAACGCCGTGCTGATGATGCTCGGCGCGGCCGACCGCGTGGTGGCGACCGTCGCGCGGCCCGACGCGTTGCCCTGGATGTTCCGCGTGGCGCCGGGGCTCGCCCGCGCGCGGCATATCGACGGCGCGACGATGAACGCCGAAACCCTGCTGCGCGCGCGGGCCGATGTGGTGTTCGTGACGCCTGCCGACCCTTCCGCGGCCGCCTTGCGGCGTGCCGGACTCGACGTGGTGCCGGTCGGCTTCACGGATTTCGCGTCGATGCTGCAATGCATCGATCTGAGCGCGGCCACGCTCGACACGCCGCTTGCGTCGCAGCGCGCGCAGGCGTATCGCGCGTATCTCGACGCGGCGGTCGTCCGGCAGGACGCGCTTGCCGCCCGCACGCCGATCGCACGGCGGCCGCGCGTGCTGCACATCGCCTCGGTCGAACCGCTGAAGATCGACGGTTCGGAAACGATCGTCGATCAGTGGATCCGCACGGCCGGCGGGCGCAACGCCGCCACGGGACTGAAGGGCAATCTCCAGCCGGTATCGATCGAGCAGGTGGTTGCATGGGCACCGGACGTCATCATCCTGGCGGCGAACGCGGGACGGCTGGAAACCTCCCGGCAGGCGGCGCTGTGGAACAGCCTCGACGCGGTGCGCCGGCATCGGGTGTATCGCAATCCGGCCGGGGTGTTCCCATGGGACCGCTACGGCCCGGAACTGGCGCTGCAATTGCCCTGGGCAGCCGGCATCATCTCCGGCGCACCGGTTCCGGAAGCCGATATGGTGCGCCGCACCCGCGACTTCTATGCGCGCTTCTTCGCGTATGCGCTGTCGCCCGCCGATGCGCGGCGCATGCTGGCGGGCTTGCCGCCGGCCTAGCGGGTGTGATGCATCGGCTAGTTCTTCGGCGTCTTGTCCACGCCCTTGCCGGGGCTCGACGTGTTGACCAGTTCCGGCGATTTCTGCGCGGCAAGCGTCATCTCCTGCCGGTCGACATCGATGCGCCGTGTGCGCTCGAACGGTTCGAGCTTGCAGGAGCCACCGCTCTCCAGCGCCCGCACGATGCCTTCGAGCACACGCACGTCGGCATATCCTTCCTCGCCATCCGGCTCCGGCGGCGTGTCGTTCAGGATGCAATCCGAAAAATATTTGAGTTCGCCGCCGAAATGGTCGGTGTTCTTGAAGGACTTGCTGCTTTCTTCCTGACCGATGGTGGTCACCTGTTCGAGCGGCTTGCCGTACATATAGCCTGGCTGCATGTGGATGCTGCCCTTGTTGCCGACGACGAAGTAGGAATCGAGCGTATTGCCGTAGTACGAAACCACGAACTGCGCGAGACGCTCGCCGGGAAACCGCAGCGTGACCGCGATCGTGTCGTCGAAGTCGCCCAGGCCCGCGTCCGGATGGCGCACGCCGACGGCCGACACCACTTCGGTCGGCTCCGCGCCGAACACATAGCGCGCGGCATTGACCGGATAGGGACCCATGTCGAACAGCGGGCCGCCCGCGATGCCGTTTTTCGCGCGGTGATTCTCGGGATCGACCATCTGCGTGAAGGTCGACGAGAACAGGATCAGATCGCCCAGGTCGCCGTCGCGGATTGCCCGGATGGTCGACAGCGTCGCCGGTTCGAAATGCAGCCGGTACGCGACCATCAGTTTCGCCGTCGAGGCCTTGGCCGCGTCCAGGATGTCCCGGCACTTCGCGGTGCTCACTTCCAGCGGTTTCTCGGTCAGGACGTGGATGCCGGCCGCAAGCGCCGGAATCGCGAACTCGGCGTGGCGCCAGTTCGGCGTCGCCAGATAGATCGCGTCGACCTTGCCGGAGGCGAGCATCTCGCCAAACTGCTCGTAGGAATAGGTGTCGGTGACCTTGTATTGCGCGCCGACCTTGCGGGCTTTTTCGGGATCCGAGGTCACGAAGGCGGTGACTTCGGAATTGCCCGTGTGGGCGAAACCCGGCAGCATCGCTTCCTGCGAGATGTCGCCCAGTGCGACCACGGCATACCGGACCTTCTTGCCCATGCCCAGTGCTGAAAGAATTCCCATGATGGCCTCGTGATGTCTGATGGTGGATGTCGCTGCCCGACCGATCGTGCATGTCAACAGGATCCGATACCGAGCAAACGCCATTCCCGCCGCGGGCGTGTTCTAATGACGCGGACGCGGAGTCCCCCATGCCATCCTCATTCAGCGAAAACCTGCACGCCGTCGCCCGGCACCCGCTGGCGTTCACGATCGGCGCCATCAAGGCGTTCCGCGCGAGCCAGGGCCTGCTGCTCGCCGGCGCCGTCGCGTACTACGCGCTGCTGTCGATCGTCCCGCTGATGATCCTGATCGTCATCGCGCTGTCGCACGTCGTCGACCGGCATGAGCTGTTCGACACGCTCGACCGGCTGCTCGAATGGCTGACGCCCGGGCAGGCGCACGCCATCGTCAAGGAGCTGAACACCTTCGTCACGCACCGCGCGGCGCTGGGCTGGTTCCTGGGCCTGACGATGATCTTCTTCAGTTCGCTGGCGTTCACGGTGCTGGAGAACGCGATGTCGGTGATCTTCGTGCATCGGGTGGTCAGCCGCCGCCGGCACTTCCTGGTGTCGGCGATCCTGCCCTATCTGTGCAGCCTGTTCCTGTGCGTCGGCGTGCTGGTGGTCACCTTCGTCTCCAGCGGTCTGGAAGCGGTGGGCGCGAACGGCGTCGAACTGTTCGGGTACCATGTGTCGCTGACGGACCTGTCGCGCGTGCTGCTCTATTTGTTCGGCCTGGCCGGCGAGGTCTTTCTGCTGACCGCCATCTATCTGGTGATGCCGGCGCGGCGGCCGTCGCTGCGCAACGCGCTGCTGGGCGCGGTCACCGCCGCCCTGCTCTGGGAGATCACGCGCCATGTGCTGGTCTGGTATTTCGCGACGCTTTCGCAGGTCAGCGTCGTCTACGGCTCGCTGACCACGTCGATCGTCGTGCTGTTCAGTCTCGAAGCGCTGGCGACCCTGATGCTGTTCGGCGCGCAGCTGATCGCCGAGTTCGAACGCATCGGCACCCGCGAGGCCAGCATCCCGGGCGGTTCGCCGGCCGGCGGCGTGGGTCCCTGACACCCCGCGCGGAATATTCCTCAACCACGGAGCCGGTCCATGGAACTGCGACAACTCCGGTATTTCGTGCGGGTGGTGGAACGCGGCAGCATGGGCCGGGCGGCGGTCGATCTCGACATCGTCACTTCCGCGCTCAGCCAGCAGATCGCCAAGCTCGAGCGCGAACTGTCGATCCGCCTGCTGCACCGCACGTCCACCGGCGTCGCGCCGACCGATGCCGGCGTGGCCTTCTGGCGCCAGGCGCAACTCGCCCTGCGCAATATCGACGCCGCGGTGCAGGGCGCACAGCAGGCGCGGCTCGCGGGCCACGTCAGCGTCGGGCTCGCGCCCAGCACCGCCGGTATCCTGGGGCTGCCCTTCATGCAGGCGATGCGCGCGCGCTATCCCGATATCCGGCTGCATATGGTCGAAGCGCTGTCCGGCAATCTCGCGACGATGCTCACCGCGCGGCAGCTCGATCTGGCGGTGTTGTTTCGCGTCGAACCGGCGCATCGCGGGCCGGCCATCCACCTCCTCGACGAATCGCTGTTCCTGATGGCGGCCGCTGCACTGCCCGGCGTGCCGCGCAAGGGCCCGGTACGGCTCGCGCACCTCGCCAGGCTGCCGCTGATCATGCCCAGCGGCTCGCATGGCCTGCGCGCGCTGCTGGACCAGGCCTTCGCCCGCACACGGCACGAACCGATGATCGTCGCGGAGATCGACGGGCTGGCGATGCTGATGGACGCGGTGCGCGGCGGCCTGGGCGCGACGATCCAGCCCGGCGCGGCCCTGTCGCGCCATGCGACCGAGGCGCCGACGGCGCCGCATGAGGACGGGACGCCGAATGCACTGCATAAGGACGGGGCGCTAAGGGCGTTGCATAAGGATGGGGCGCTAAGGGCGTTGCGCGTCACCGACGCGCATGCGCGGCGCCCCAATCTGCTGTGCAGCCTGCCCGAGGCGGAACTGTCGCCCGCGGGACTCGCCGCACGCGTCGTGCTCGGCGAGGTGGCCCGCGCGCTGGTCCGGGAAGGACGCTGGCGCGGCGCGCGGCTGCCAGCCGCCGATGGCGTTTCCGCCGAGGCGCGCGCCGCGCCGGCCGCGCATTCGCCCGGACACCTGGCCGGCACCCCCCGCATTCACAAATCGTGAAGGGCCGTTGCGCGCGCCCTGCTGGCGCAGGCCGGCGTTCGACGCTAGAGTCGCTGGCTCGGAGGAGACATCATGATCGACGTTCTGGTAATCGGTGGCGGCAACGCCGCCTTGTGCGCGGCGCTGATGGCGCGGGAGGCGGGCGCCTCGGTGATGCTGGTCGAAGCCGCGCCGCGGGAATGGCGCGGCGGCAATTCGCAGCACACCCGCAACCTGCGCTGCATGCACGACGCACCCCAGGATGTGCTGATCGATGCCTACCCGGAAGAAGAATACTGGCAGGACCTGCTGAAGGTCACCGGCGGCATGACCGACGAGACGCTGGCGCGCCTGGCGATCCGCGCGTCGGCGACCTGCCGCGACTGGATGCGCCACCACGGCGTGCATTTCCAGCCGCCGCTGTCGGGCGCGCTGCATGTGGCGCGCACCAATGCCTTTTTCATGGGCGGCGGCAAGGCGCTGATCAATGCGTACTTCCGCAGCGCGGAAGCACTGGGCGTGCATATCCGCTATGACGCGCCCGTGGACGCGCTCGAACTCGACGGCGATCGCTTCGTCGCCGCGCGCATCGGCGCGGAGCGCATCGAGGCGCGCAGCTGCGTGCTCGCCGCCGGCGGCTTCGAATCGAACCGCGCCTGGCTGCGCGAGGCCTGGGGCGAAGTCAACGGCGAATGGCCGGCCGACAATTTCCTGATTCGCGGCACCCGTTTCAACATGGGCGTGCTGCTGCGCTTCATGATGGACGCGGGCGCCGACATGATCGGCGACCCGTCGCAGTCGCACTGCGTGGCGATCGATGCGCGCTCGCCGCTCTACGACGGCGGCATCTGCACCCGCGTCGACTGCGTGTCGCTGGGCGTCGTGCTGAACCGCGACGCCCGGCGCTTCTATGATGAAGGCGAGGATTTCTGGCCCAAGCGCTATGCGATCTGGGGCCGCCTCGTCGCGCAGCAGCCGGGGCAGATCGGCTATTCGATCATCGATGCGAAAGCGGTCGGCCGCTTCATGCCGCCGGTGTTCCCCGGCGAGAAAGCGGACACCCTCCCGGAACTGGCGCGCGCGCTCAGGCTCGACGAGGCGGCCTTCGTCCGGACCATCGACGAATACAACGCCGCATGCCGGGTGGGCCGCTTCAACCACGCGGAACTCGACGACTGCCATACCGAGGGACTGACGCCGCCGAAGACCCACTGGGCGACGCCGCTCGACACGCCGCCCTTCTATGCGTACGCGCTGCGCCCCGGTATCACCTTCACCTACCTCGGGCTGAAGGTCGACGAACGCGCCACCGTGCATTTCGGCGGCCGGCCCAGCCCGAATCTGTTCGTCGCCGGCGAGATGATGGCCGGCAATGTGCTGGGCAAGGGCTATACGGCCGGCGTCGGCATGGCGATCGGCACCGCGTTCGGCCGCATCGCCGGCACGCAGGCGGCCGCCGCCGCGCGCGGCGAGCGTCCCCTTACTTCCATCGACGGAGAACGATATGCTGCAGCTTGAGGCGTTGACGCGCGAAGCCGCCGACCTGGGGAGTAACCGGATCGCGGCGCGCGCGGCCGAGGCGGAAGTGGCGCGCGTCATGCAGATCTGCAACGCGTGCCGCTATTGCGAGGGTTTCTGCGCGGTGTTCCCGGCGATGACGCACCGCCTCGCTTTCGCCAAGAACGACATCCATTTCCTGGCGAACCTCTGCCACAACTGCGGCTCCTGCCTGCAGGCGTGCCAGTACGCGCCGCCGCACGAATTCGCGGTCAACGTGCCGCGCGCGATGTCGCAGGTACGCCTCGAAACCTATACCGAATACGCATGGCCGCCGGCGCTGGGCGTGCTGTACAAGCACAACGGCGCGACGCTGGCCGTCGCGCTGGCCGCCGCGCTCGCGGTGTTTCTCGCGTTGGCGATGGCCCTCAAGGGCACGCTGTTCACCGGTCCGCTGGCAGGACATTTCTACGCGGTGTTCCCGCACAATCTGCTGGCGGGACTGTTCGGCGTGGTATTCCTGTTCGCGATGCTGGCCCTGGGCATCGGCGTGCGGCGCTTCTGGCGCCGCGAACTGGTGGCGCCGACGGCCGCCATGGGGGCGGGTGTCGCGGCCAGCGCCGGCGCGCGCGCGGGCCCCGCCGTCGCGGCCCAACCGGCGGCCCCCGGTGCGCCAGTCTCCGCCGCCGCACTGGCCGAAGCCACGCACGACGCGCTGAGCCTGCGTTATCTCGGCGGCGGCCATGGCGAAGGGTGCAACAACGCCGACGATGCGTTCTCGCTCGCGCGGCGGCGTTTTCATCACCTGACCTTCTACGGCTTCATGCTGTGTTTCGCCTCCACCTGCGTGGCAACGCTGTATCACTATCTGTTTGCCTGGGAAGCGCCCTACGCGCTGACCAGCGCGCCGGTGATCCTCGGCACGGTCGGCGGCCTCGGCCTGCTGGCGGGGCCGCTGGGCCTGCTGTGGCTCAACCTCACGCGGCAGCCATTGCAGGGCGACGCCCGGCAGAAACCGATGGACCGGGGCTTCATCCTGCTGCTGTTGCTCGTCAGCGTCACCGGCCTGGTGCTGCTCGCCGCGCGCGATACCGGCGCGATGAGTCTGCTGCTCGCGGTGCACCTGGGCGCGGTGATGGCACTGTTCCTGACACTGCCCTACGGCAAGTTCGCGCACGGCATCTACCGCAGCGCCGCCCTGTTGAAATGGAACGTCGAAAAGCGCAACCCGCCAAGACTGAATATCGGCGGAGAATAAGTCGCGCTAGAATGACGTCATGATAAAAATAGGGATACGAACAAATCCCTGACGAAAATTAAAAAAACCAACCCGGCGGTTCGTGCGGACGACATCCTGCGAAGGCTGCGGCGACCGCCCCCGAGGAGACACCGCATGACCGGCCCCGCCCTGCAATCCAACGCGTCGCATGCCACCCGCATCGGCGCGGTACTGCGCGTCACGAGTGGCAATTTTCTCGAACAATTCGACTTTTTTCTGTTCGGCTTCTACGCCACGTCCATTTCCAAGGTCTTCTTCCCGGCGGTGAGCGAATTCGCCTCGCTGATGCTGACGTTCGCGGTATTCGGCGCCGGCTTCCTGATGCGCCCGCTGGGGGCGATCGTGCTGGGCGCGTATATCGACCAGGTCGGCCGGCGCAAGGGGCTGATCGTGACCTTGTCGATCATGGCGAGCGGCACCTTCCTGATCGCCTGCGTGCCCGGGTACGCGACCATCGGCCTGCTGGCGCCGGCACTGGTGCTGATCGGCCGCCTGCTGCAGGGCTTCTCGGCGGGCGCCGAACTGGGCGGCGTGTCGGTCTATCTGGCGGAGATGGCCACGCCCGGCCGGAAGGGCTTCTACACGAGCTGGCAATCGGCCAGCCAGCAGGTGTCGATCATGGTCGCCGCCGGCCTGGGATTCGCGCTCAACGTCTGGATGGCCAGCGCGACGGTCGCCGCGTGGGGCTGGCGGATTCCGTTCATCGTCGGTTGCGCGATCGTGCCGTTGATCTTCGTGCTGCGCCGCTCGCTGCTGGAAACCGCCGAATTCGCCGCGCGCGCGCATCGGCCCAGCTCGCGGGAAGTGTTCCGTCTGATGGGACAGAACTGGCGGGTGGTGTTCGCCGGGATGCTGATGACCGCGATGACCACGACGACCTTCTACCTGATCACCGTCTACACGCCGACCTTCGGCAAGAGCGTGCTGCACCTGAGCACGCGCGATGCGCTGGTCGTGACGCTGTTCGTCGCGCTGTCGAACTTCATCTGGCTGCCGATCGGCGGCATGATCTCGGACCGCATCGGCCGCAAGCCGGTCATGGTCGCGATCACGCTGCTGGCGATCTTCACCGCCTACCCGGCGCTGGCCTGGCTCGCGCATGCGCCGGGCTTCGGCCGGATGCTGTTGGTGCTGCTCTGGTTCTCGTTCTTTTTCGGCATGTACAACGGCGCCATGGTGGCGGCGCTGACCGAGGTCATGCCGGTGGAAGTGCGCGTCGCGGGCTTTTCGCTCGCCTTCAGTCTCGCGACGGCCGTCTTCGGCGGCTTCACGCCGGCGGTGTCGACCTATCTGATCCAGTTGACCGGCGACAAGGCCGCACCTGCCTACTGGTTGAGCTTCGCCGCCGTCTGCGGACTGGTCGCGACGCTGTCGCTGTACCGAAAAAGCGCTGTGCAGACGCGGCTCGGAATGTCCTGAAAACTTAGCATTGCCGTACATCAGGATTTCTTGATAGGTGTTTACCCTTGAAATCGCGTATTTTACGGAAAGTTACCGCCGTAACACATCCAAAATCATGAACCGCTCGTAGAGGAGTGCAGTGGCCCGGCTTTCGCTGGGCTGCTCCACCCACGAGGAGACGGTCATGACGGATTCAAAGCTGTTGATAGGCACGCTGGATGCACGGGTCGAACGGCGCGAGAAACGCCGACAGTTTTTCCGCAATGCCGGCGGTCTGAGCCTGGGCCTCGCGGGAGGCACCATCATCAGCGCCTGCGGCGGCGGCTCCGGCAGCAACGCGAGCGCCAGCGCCAGCGCGCCGACGGACGTGGAAATCCTGAATTTCGCGCTGAATCTCGAATACCTGGAAGCCCAGTTCTACCAACACGCGGTGTTCGGCACCGGGCTCGCGGCGAATATGCTGACCGGCACCGGCACGCAGGGCGCGGTAATCGGCGGCACCAAGGTGCCGTTCGCCGATCCGCTCGTGGCGCAGTACGCGACGGAAATCGCCAAGGACGAGCAGGAGCACGTGGCCTTTCTGCGTTCGGCGCTGGGAACGGCCGCCGTGGCACAGCCGGCGATCGATATCGGCGGCACCGATCCGAACGGCGCGTTCTCGACGGCCGCGCGCGCGGCGGGCCTGGTGGGCGCGGGTGTCGCTTTCAATCCGTATGCCAGCGATGCGAATTTCCTGCTCGGCGCCTTTCTCTTCGAAGACGTCGGCGTGACCGCCTACAAGGGCGCGGCACCGCTGATCACCAGCAAAACCTATCTGGAAGCCGCTGCCGGCATCCTGGCCGCCGAGGCATACCACGCGGGGCTTATCCGCACGGTCCTGTATACGAAGGGGTTGTCCTCCAGCGCGGATGCGATTTCCGCCGCGCGCGACAGTCTCGACAACAACGGGGCGGACGACCAGGGCATCAGCGGCGCGAACTCCACCATCTCGAATATCGTCCCGCTCGACGCGAATGGCCTGGCATACAGCCGCAACTACGGGAATGTGCTGAACATCGTCTATCTGACGAAAACGGCCGTGACGCAAGGCGGGTTCTTCCCGGCCGGCGTCAACGGCACGCTGGTGATGAGCGCGTAAGACGATGCACGCCCCCCGAAGCATGCAAGGGAGCGCCACCTCGGGGCGCGTGCCTCACGTGCGCCCGTTACGGGCGCCGTGAAGACACGATGGCCTGTCTCAGACACCGCCCCGGCCAAAGTCCTTGGCCAGCTTGCGGGCGGCGTTCGCGTATAACAGCACGTCGATGCCTGTGGCGACGAAGGTACAGCCGATTTCCAGGTAATGACGCGCGAGCGCGGCGTCCGAGGTGAGCGTGCCCGCCGCCTTGCCACTCTTGACGATCGTGCGGATCGCGCCGTCGATGGCCGCCTGCACGTCCGGATGCGTGGGATTGCCGCGATGTCCCATCGAGGCCGCCAGATCGGCGGGACCGATGAACACGCCGTCCACGCCATCAACCGCGCAGATGGCTTCCAGATTGCCGAGCGCGGCGACGCTTTCCGCCTGCAGCAGCAGACAGATTTCGCTGTCGGCCACGTCCACATACCCCTGCCGTGCATTCCAGCGCGAGGCGCGCGCCACCGCGCTGCCCACGCCGCGCACGCCATGCGGCGGATAACGGACCGCCGCGACCATCGCGCGGGCTTCCTCGACGGTGTCGATCATCGGCACCAGCAGGTTGCGCACGCCGATATCCAGCAAATGCTTGATCAGCGCGACGTCGCCGTGGACCGGGCGGATCACCGCTTCGCCGCCGTAGGGCGCGATCGCCTGCAACTGCCCGAGGATCGTGCGCAGATCGTTCGGCGCATGTTCGCCGTCGATCAATAGCCAGTCGAAGCCCGCGGTCGCGCTGACCTCGGCGAGATAGGGGTCCGCCATCGACAGCCACAGACCGATCTGCGGCTGCCGGTTGGCGAGCGCGGTCTTCAGCGGCGCGCGGGCCAGGTCGGCCAGGACCGTGGCCGGAGAATTAGACTTTTCTTGGTTCATGATGCATCAGCTCCATAGGATATTCATCGAACTGGATGGGCTCCACCTTGCCCAGCAGGAAGAGGTAATTGATGATGGCCAGCACGATCAGCGCCGCGGAAAAAAGCAGCGCGTAGACGAAGGAGCCGGTCGCGCCGACGATGGCGCCCGTGACGATCGGCCCGACCACGCCGCCCATGTTGGACACCGAGTTCTGCACGCCCGCCACCATCGACACCATGTTCTTCGGCGCGACATCGGCCGGCAGCGACCAGACCTGCGAGGCGGCCACCGTCATGCCCGATTTGGCGATGCACAGCAGCACCACCGCCATCGCCGCGGAGTGGGCGAAGGCCGCCAGGCCGATGCTCGACGCCATCAGCAGGCCGACGATCAGGAACAGCTTGCGCGTGGCCGTGAGCGACAGCCGGCCGGAGGCGTAGACCCGGTCCGATGCCCAGCCGGCAAGCACCTCGACGAACATCGAGATCAGCAGCGGCAGCGACGCCATCACGCCCATTTCCATCAGGCCCATGCCGCGTTCCTTGACGAGGTAGGTCGGCAGCCAGGTGATGAAGAAATAGGAGTTGTAGTTGATCATGAAGAAACCGATGCACATCGCCCAGATGTTGCGGTGTGCAAACAGCTTGCGCCACGGCACCGTGTTGCGCGCCGTGTCGCCGGCATTCGGGGTCTGGCCATCGCGGATGTGCGCAAGTTCCGCCGCGTTGACGCGCGGATGCTCGCCCGGCGAATCCCGGAAGACGAACTGCCAGACGATGCACCAGACAATGCCGAGCACGCCGGTGATCGCGAACGTGATCTTCCAGTCGAACAGCGCCAGCATGAAGGCGATCAGGGGCAGCGCGACGGCGCCGCCCAGCTTCGAGCCGCTGTCGAAAATACCCGCCACCGTGGCGCGTTCCTTTCTGGGAAACCAGCGCGAGGCGATGCCGGCGTTGCTCGGATACGCGCCCGCCTCGCCCACGCCCAGCGCGACGCGCAACGCCACCAGCGACTTGAAACCGGTTGCGACGCCGGTGACCGCCGTGGCCAGCGACCACCACAGCACCGCCAGCCCGAGGATCTTCTTCTGGCCGAAGCGGTCGGCGAGCATGCCGGCGGGCAACTGCAACAGCGCGTACGACCAGAAAAAGGCCGACATCACGATGCCCATCTGCACGGCGCTCAGATGAAAGTCCGACTGGATGCGCGGCGCCGCCGCCGACAACACCGTGCGATCGATATAGTTGATCGCGATCGCCGCCCACATCATCCCGGCGACGACCCAGCGCACTCTCGTTCGCCCCTGCGCCTGCAGCGTTTCCCTCATACCCTGTCTCCGTTATTTTTTTTGGGGCCGACCCGGCCGTCTGTCGTGCGGATGGCGCTCAGCTGACGATGCCGATATGCCAGGGCACGAATTCATGGTCGCCCAGACCGAGCAATTCGCTCTTGGTGCGGGTGCCGGATGCAGCCTCGAGGATGTGCTCGAAGATGGCCTGTCCCATTTCCTGTACCGAGCGCTCGCCATCGAGCACCTGCCCGCAGTTGATGTCCATGTCTTCGTTGAGACGTTCGAACATCGGAGTATTGCTGGCGAGCTTGATCGTGGGCGCGGGCTTGGAGCCGAACATCGAGCCGCGGCCGGTCGTAAAGCAGATCAGGTTCGCGCCGCTGGCGATCTGCCCGGTCACGGCGACCGGATCGTAGCCGGGGGAATCCATGAAGACAAAGCCGCTCTGCACGATCGGTTCCGCGTATTCGTAGACCGCCTGCAACGGCGTCGTGCCGCCCTTCATCGCCGAGCCGAGCGATTTCTCGAAAATGTTCGCCAGTCCCCCTTGCTGGTTGCCCGGCCCCACCACGCCATTGAACTGACCGTTGTGTCCGTGCGTGTAGCGTTCCCACCAGGCCAGCCGGTCGAGCAGCTTCTGCCCGACCTCGGGTGTCACCGCGCGGCGCGTGAGCATGTATTCGACGCCGTGGATCTCCGGCGTTTCGGACAGGATCGCGGTGCCGCCATGGCGCACCAGGATGTCCATCGCCGCGCCCAGGGCGGGGTTCGCGGTGATGCCGGAGAAACCATCCGAGCCGCCGCATTCGAGGCCGATCTTCAAATGGCTGGCCGATACCGGCTGGCGTCGCACCTGGTTCGCGGCCGGCAGCATGGCCTGTACCGCGGCGATGCCGGCCTCGATGGTCGCGCGCGTGCCGCCGGTGTTCTGCATGACCAGCGTCTGCACGCCGGGGCCGTCCGTCGATGGCTGATCCAGACCCTGCGAACTAACGAGATCGGCCACCTGATTGCGTT
The DNA here is from genome assembly GCF_026624755.1 of Robbsia betulipollinis. Lineage (NCBI taxonomy): Bacteria > Pseudomonadati > Pseudomonadota > Betaproteobacteria > Burkholderiales > Burkholderiaceae > Robbsia > Robbsia betulipollinis. The sequence continues at coordinate 311,709 of NZ_JAPMXC010000010.1, read as the reverse complement.
CGCATCCCAGTCCGACGATCAGCACGCCGGCGAAGTTCGGATGCCGCGCATAGCCGGCGATGGTCCGCCGCAGCACGTCGAAGTGCTCACTGGGCGAGGACATGCCGCAGCCGCTGGTCTGCGCGAATGCGACGACGCCGTCGACGTTCGGATAGTCGGCCAGACGCTCCGGCGTGAACCACGCGGCGATCCGGTTGATCGCGGTGGACGAGCAGTTGACCGAGGCGAGAATACCGATGAAGTTGCGGGTAGCCACGCGGCCATCTGCGCGGACGATGCCCATGAAGGTCGCGCGCTCGGCTTCGGGAAGAAAATCGACCGGCCGCACGTCCTGGCAGAAGCCGGGATCGCGCGCGAAATCTATCAATTCGATATTGTGGGAGTGGACGTGGTCGCCGGGCGCGATATCGCGCGCCGCGCGGCCGATCACGGTGTCGTACTTGCGGATCGCCTCGCCCTGCGCGATCGCACGCGCGGCGATCTTGTGGCCGGCGGCCACCTGGGCGCGCATGCGCACCGGCGTGCCGTCGAGGGATACCGGCTGACCCAGCGACAGCGCGACGCGCGCGATCAGTACGTTGTCGGCATCGTTGAGGCGGATCAATGCGCCCGTCAGGACGCCCGTCTGAGCGGCCGCCGGATCGGCTTGCGGGCCGGTGGGGCGGTCGGTGGTAAGGTCGGCAAATACGTGCGACATCGGAATGGCCTCCCGTCACGGCCCGCGTGGGGTGACGTTATATTGGGGGATGCGCCGCGAGCCCGCAGCGGCTGTTACCGGTATATGTAACCGGTAACATAGCGTGCATAGTAATATGATTTTTTGACAATTGCCATTCACCTTTTCCCTAGGGTTGCGCTTGATGAACAAGCCGAAAACCGTCCGTGCTCCCGCCCTCCCGTCCTCGCGCCGGCATCGCGCGGGCATCCTCGCGCCCGCGCGTGTCGTCGTGCCTGCCCCGACCACCCCGCCGGTTCCGGCCGAAACGGCCGCTCCGGCGGCGCGGCGCGCGCGGCAGCGCACCGGGCGCGTGACGCTGAGCGATCTCGCGGCGCTCATCGGCGTAACCAAGGTCACGGTGTCGCGCGCGCTGAACGATCCGGCGCTGGTATCGGCCGACACCCTGGCCCGGGTACGCGAGGCGGTGCGACAGACCGGCTACACGCCGGATCTCGTCGCCGGATCGCTGGCGTCGAATCGCAGCCGCCTGATCGTCGCGCTGATTCCCGCGATCGGCGGCAGCGTGTTTCAGGAGACCGTCGAGGCGCTGACCGGGGAACTTGCCGCGCAGGGGTATCAACTGCTGATCGGTCAGAGCGGCTATGACGATGCACGCGAGGACGCGCTGATCGACGCGGTCGTCGGACGTCGGCCGGCCGGGATCGTACTGACCGGCGTCATGCATTCGGAGCATGCGCGGCAGAAACTGCGGGCGTCGGGGATCCCGGTGGTCGAGACCTGGGACCTGACCCGCGAACCGATCGACATGCTCGTGGGGTTTTCACATCGCAAGGCCGGCGAGGCGGCGGCGCGCCACCTGCAGGCGGCGGGCGTGACGCGTCCCGCGGTGATCGCGCCCGATGACCGGCGCGCGACCGTACGCGTGCAGGCGTTCTTGAAAACCTATGCGCCGCTCGCCGACATTCCCCTCGTCACCGTGCGCGCGCCGGCCAACCTGGGCGACGGCCGGCGCGCGCTGGCGACCCTGCTCGACGCACAGGTGCCGATCGACGGCGTGTTCTGCGTGGCCGACATCCTCGGGCTGGGGGTACTGATCGAGGCGCGTCATCGCGGCATCGCGGTGCCGGATGCGTTGCGGGTGATCGGCTATGGCGACCCGAATTTCGCGAAGGACACCGACCCGCCGCTGACGACCATCCGCATCGACGGCACGCGCATCGGCACGCTGGCGGCGTCGCTGCTGGTCGAGCGCATCGCGCGTGGCGAGGTGGCGCAGCGGGTGGTGGATGTGGGGTTCGAGCTGGTGCGGCGGGAGACGAGTTGATGTCTTGGTAATGGCTCTTGGAACAAGCGACTTCCCCAAAAGCATGACGACGCACAACGACCATCGCGTATGGCGAAAATATCTATCGGTCAGTGACAAGCGCCGGACCGGTTTGCTTCGAATTACCGGCGCGTGGCCGCCAGGATTGTCGGAGAGCGTGGATGCGTTATCGCGCGGCCGCGACGGGGTTAGCGCGACGGGGTTAGCGCGACGAGGTTAGCGCGATCCGGTTGGCGGATGCGCCTGGGCGGTGCGAAGTCGAGGCGGCGGAAGGTCTTTGAGACGCGGGTCCAGAGCGATCCAAAATGCGCGCGTCGCGCCACTCGCGGTGAGGGACGGGTCGAGGCGCCACCCTCGCGTATGCTTTCTTTCCAATTGGTTGGCGTTACCTTCCCAGACCCGGGAAAATTTATATTGATATCCGTCGCGGATCAGCACTTCGTCCGTCCGCTTCGCGAGATTCCTGGCGATATCGGTTCCGCGATGCTCGCGGGCGACCAGAATATTGATTTGCGCGACGCGCTTCGGGTCGTGCAATTCCGTTTTCGAATAGTCCATGAAACCCGCGATCAGGTCGTTCTTGACCGTAACGACCAGGCCATCGTAGACGTCCGGCGAAAAGGCATCAGGCGGGTAGTTGCGTTCGAAACGTGCTTCCAGACCGGCGCGGTCCTCGGCATCGACGTCGAACAGGAAACTGATGAGTTCGTTTTTGGTATCTTCATCATGCGGATCGATCTCTCCCACGCTCGATCCGTCGGGATAGTGCTCGACGTTCCTCATCATGACGGGGCCGACGCGTTCCATTTCGCCAGAGGCAGCCCCCGGGGCCGAGCCCGTCGACCCGGCAGGAGAATTCGATCGGCCCATCACGCCCGGGGAGGCGCGCATGATCTCACGGCGTTTCGGCGGCCGTGTTGCGCTTTCGCCGGGTGGCGACGTCGAACGACGGCGGCGCAATGCGCTTAACTCCGGGGATGAACGGGTTTCGACGGACGTGCCTCGGGGAGGCGGCGTTTCGCGCTCCTGCGCGTTATCGGGGGCCCGCGACGTTTGATCCGGACTTCCCGTGGGCGTGATTCGCATGGTGTAGAGGCAATTATCATGATATGGCCTCCGAATGTATTGCCATGGCGTCATGTGCCCGCCGCCGTATCCGAAGGCGTGGTATCCGGAGCGAAATTCGCAATACGCGTTGGGAGCGATGAATTGCGTGCTCAAGGCGCCGGTTCATCCAGTGATTTTGTGCCGTGAAGACTTTGAGCGGCAACATCAAACGTATAGGTCGCGTCATAGGGAACAGCCCACCGGTCCATCGCATCCATCGCCTTTGCAACAATGAGCGCGTCGGAAAAGTCCGCGTGCCGCATGCCATCCGGGCATTTGACCAAAGGCGCTTCGATGAACTCGTTGAGAGCCGACCATATGGCTCGCTCGCTTTCAAACACCACGTTCGGCTCTTCCAACAGCTTCGTTACGAGAACCACGATATCGTCTTTCGATGCCCTGTAGCGCTTGCCTTTCAGGGTCCAGATGGCTTCAACCAAAACGATGTCCGTCACCAAAATCGGGGCTGTGCCATCGAACAGCTTGCGCGCTTTCGCGGCTTGCTCCACGTCGTCGTCGAGAACGCGCCGCAACAGGACATTGGTGTCGACCGCTATCATGCGACACGCTTGCTGTGCGTCCGAGAACCGTATTTCTTTGCCACGGCGTCGTGTAGCGATTCCTCATCGGACGGCGCATCGCCTTTCAAGTGGTGCAGGATGCCGTCGCTACCACCCTTCTCCTTTTTGACGATGGTGATGCGTCCCCGATGCTCCAAGAACATCAGGTCGTCGCCCGGTTGCACAAGCAGCCGTTCACACAACGCTTTGGGCAGCGTGATCTGCCGCTTCTGGCTCAGTACCGACATGTTGCACCCCTTTTCGGACTTACTTTACGAACATAGTAAAGATATTAAAATCCTTACTATTTGTCAATAAGTAAGCAGGATGCCGGCGAGCGTCATGCGACCCTCAGGCCGTCGCCACCGCCCTCCGCGAGCCGTTCCACCGGTCTCTGGCCCACCTGCTGTTCGTCGCCCGCAGTGTCCGGCCACAGCAACCCTCGACGGGATATGGCAGGTTTCCTCAGCCGGCGGCGTACGCCCGCTCGACCTCCCCGGCCGGCATCAGTCGCTCCTCTTTGCCCGCCCGTTTCCAGCGCACATAGCCGCTCGGCGTCATCCCGCAAGACCGCTTGAAATGACGGCCGAAGTGGCTTTGGTCGAAGAAGCCGACCTCGGCGGCGACCACCGAACCCGGCATGCCGCTGAGCAGCAGCGTCTGCGCCCGCTGGATGCGCAGGTCGCACAGATAGCGATACGGCGACAGGCCGAAGCGCTTGCGAAACGCGGTGACGAAATGGGAGATGCTCAGCGCCGAGAGCGCCGCGAGCTGTTCGAGCCGCACCGGTTCGTCGAAATGCGCCTCGATGAAGGCGAGCGCGTCGTCGAGCGGCGTCGCCGAACGGCCCGCCAGCGCGCGCGGCGCCATCAGGTCGCACCGCTCGTGGCAGGAAGCGGGCGGCTGCCGTTTGCAGCGGGGGACCCGCCGGGCGTACCGCCATCCGCGGTGCGCTGAAACCGTCCGATCGAGAACGCATCCAGCGGCATCGCGGTGGCACCGGTATCGAGCAGTTCGGCGAGCGTCTCGCCCACGCCGGGGCCGATCTGGAAGCCCGAGCCACTGAAACCGAACGCGTAGAACAGGCCGGCGGTGGTGCTGCTCGCGCCGATCACCGGCTCGCTGTCGGGCAGATAGCCTTCGACGCCGCTCCATACGCGAATGACGTGCAGTGGCGCCATCGCCGGAACCAGCCGCCGGAACTGGGCAAGCTGCCTGACGGTATTTTCCGGCAGCACGCCGGCGCGCCGGGTGACGGCGTCGGCGGGACCCGACGGACCGCCGCCGAGGATGATGTTGCCGCGCGGGATCTGCCGGAAATACACGCTCTCCTCCTTGACGGAGGTGAAGACGCCCATCGAGGACGTGAAAACGTAAGGCACCGGTTCGGTGACCGCCATCTGCGGCCCGCGCGCGCTCAGCGGCACCGGCTCGCCGAATTGCGTGCTCAACGCGCCAGCCCAGGCGCCGGCGCAGACCACGAGTTGCTCGGCCCGAAAGCGCTCGCCCGCCGCGCTTTCGACGCGAAAGCCGCCGCCGTCCTTCTCGACCCTCACCACCTCGGTGTTTTCGACGATCGTGGCGCCGAGCCGGGCCGCAGCGCGGCCGAACGCCGGCGCCGCGAGACGCGGATTGGCATGGCCGTCGAGCGGCGAGATCGACGCGGCCCGCACCTCGCGGCCGAGAAAGGGAAAGCGCGCGAACATCTTCGCGCCATGCAGCACTTCGAGTTCGAGCCCGTATTCCCGGGCGGCCAGCGCGTACTGGTCGAAGTTGTCGGCGTCGTGCGCGTGGTAGCAGACCCGCGTGTGCCCCGAGGGCAGGAATTCGACATCCTCGCCCAACAGTTCCCGCGAGCGGTACCACGTCTGCAGCGCACGGTTTGCCATGCCCAACTGCGGCAACACCCGTCCCTGCCGACGCACGCCGCCGAAATTCGTGCCGCTGGCCTGTTGCCCGGTCAGACCGCGCTCGAGCACGGTCACCGAGCGCGGATTCGCGCGGCGGCGCAGAAAGAATGCGGTCGTCGTGCCCATGATGCCGCCGCCGATGACCAGGACGTCGGATTGCTGGATCGGCTTCATGCGCGCGGCTCCGGGGGGGTGACAATCGCGGTGGCGCGGGCCACGGCCATGCCGTCGGCATGCGCGTGCTGGCCGCTCGCGCCGCCGGCCGTGCCGGTACTGCCGGCGAGGCCCGCGTCGTCGGCGGCATCCACGCCTTCTGTGGCATCCACGCCGTCGACCGTGCCTGCGGACTCGATGTCCGCCACGCCGTTGGCCGCAGCGACGCGCGCGGCATCGGCCACGTCCGTCCCGGTTTCCGTCTCCACCGCAAGCGCCATCGGCAGCGGCCTGACCGGCGCCTGACCGCGCAACCGGCCGACCGTCGCGAGCGGCACGCGCGCCTCGGCCGCGATGATCTCGGCGCCGGCGTGCGCGCAGAAACGCCCCTGGCAACGGCCCATGCCGACGCGCGAGAACGCCTTCGCGCGGTTGGCTTCGCGCGCGCCGGTCTCGCGCACGACACGGCGCAGCTCACCGGCGGTGATCGCCTCGCAGCGGCAGACCACCGCCGCATCGGGCAGGGTGGCGGCCAGCGCGGACGGCCAGGGAAAAGCCGTGCGCAGACCGGCGGCGAAACGGCCCAGGCGGGCAAGATCGCGCCGCAGCACGACGGCTTGCGCCGTGAGTGCGGCGACGTCGATCGCCTTGCCGCCCGCCGTACCGCCTCCTGTACCACCCGCCGTACTGCCTCCTGTACCGCCCGCCGTAGCCGCCGTACCCGTCGCCGTCATACCGGTAGCCGCCGTGCCCGCCGTGCCGCTGGCGCTCCGGTCCAGCAGCACGGCCAGCGCGGCCAGCCGCCCGCTCGCCTCGGCGGCGTCGGCGCCGCGCACGCGCGCGCCGTCGCCCGCGAGATAGACCCCCGGCACGCTGCTGCGGCCGTCGGTGTCGATCTCGGGCAACCATTGCTGCACGGCGGCGTCGAAGGCGAACGTGCAGCCGGCCAGGTCGGCAAGCTGCGTTTCGGGCCGCAGGTGATAGCCCATGCCCACCGCATCGCAGGCGACCTCGAACGCACGGCCGTCGCGCAGGGTGACGGCGACGCCGGTCACGCCATGTTCGGCCGAGCCGTGGATCGCGCGCGGCGTCACGCCACGGTGAATCGGCACGCCGGCGCGGCGCAGCAGGGCGATCAGCGCGGCGCCCTTGCCCAGCGCCGCCGGCACGGCCAGCAGACCGGGCAGCGCGCGCAGGCGCTGCAGCGATGTCGACGTATCGAGCACCGCCGCGATCTGCGCGCCGGCCTGCGTGTATTGCGCGGCGACCAGATACAGCAGCGGCCCCGTTCCCATCAGCACGGTGCGGCGGCCGATCGCGCAGCCCTGCGATTTCAGCGCGACCTGCGCGCCGCCCAGGCTGTAGGCGCCGGCCAGATCCCAGCCGAGGACCGGCATCAGACGGTCGGTGGCGCCGCTGCACACGATCAGCGCGTCGAAGGGCCGGGTCGAATAGCGGGTGCCGCCGGCCAGATACAGCATGCCCGGCGCGATGTTCCAGACCAGCGTATCGGGCAGATAGTCGATGCGATCCTGCTGACGCAGCGCGTCGAAGCATTGGTGCAGCGCGCTCGCCTTTTTCGCTTCGGAACCGTACAGCGTTTCGTACGAGCGGGTGAAGCCCGACGGTTGCCGGCGATAGATCTGGCCGCCATCGCGCGAGCCTTCGTCGATCACGGTCGGGCGCAGGCCCGCGTCGGCCAGCGCCTGCGCCGCGCGCACGCCGGCCGGACCGGTGCCGATAACGACTATACGCGGGGCCATACGCCCTCCCTGGCGACAGTCGCCGCGACACCGACGCCTTTTGCCGCGCCTTGCGAAATGTCTTCTACCGTACCGGCCGAAGCGTCGCCTGGCGCAGCGCTCGGGAAACCCCTGGCAACGCCGCCGAGCCGGGTCACGATCGCCATGCCCGGTGCCGCCGGCGTCGTGCAGGCGCGCAGCCGCGCACCGTCGGCGGTCCAGACCCAGCAGTCCTGGCAGGCGCCCATCAGGCAGAAACCGGCGCGCCGCGTATCGCCGAAATCGCCATCGCGCAGCGTGTCGACCTGCGTCAGCAAGGCGACCATCAGCGTGTCGCCGGCGGCGGCCGGCACCGCGCGGCCGTCGATGTGGATCGTGAAGGTGGGACGCTCCGTCTCGGCGACGCGCACGAAGCGCACGGCGCGAGCGGGGGTGGAACCGGGAAAACCGCCGCTCATGCGCTCACCGCCTCGCGCGTTTGCAGGCGCAGCAGTTCGGCCGTCGAATGATGGCAGAGGATCTCGGCGCCCGAACCCAGTTTCTTGATCGAGGGCGGCGTCACGTTGCAGGTTCCATCGATGCGGACCGGACAGCGCGCCCGGAACGTGCACAGCTCGGGGATATCGGTGCTGGCGCCCAGCGGCGGCAACGCGGCGCTGCGAATCTCGGTATGCGCGTCGAGCCAGCCGGTCCGCAGCGCCGGCACGGAATCGACCAGCAGCCCGGTGTAGGGATGGTAGGGCGGCGCGGCCAGCACATCGCGCTGGCCGGCCTCGACGCGATGCCCCGCGTACAGCACGACCACTTCGTCGCAGATCGCGCGCACCGTCGAGATATCGTGGCTGATGAACATATACGACACACCCAGTTCGCGGCGCAACTCGGCGAGCAGGTCGAGCACGGCCGCGCCGACCACGGTGTCGAGCGCCGAGGTCACCTCGTCGCACAGGATCAGCGCCGGTTCGGCCGCCAGCGCACGGGCGAGATTGATCCGCTGCTTCTGTCCGCCCGACAGGCCGCTCGCCGGGCGCTGCGCGATGGCCGCCGGCAGACGCACCAGGTCGAGCAGTTCCAGCATGCGTTTCCGCGCCTTCGCGCCGCGCATGTCGTGGTAGAAGCGCAGCGGCCGCGACAGGATCTCGGCGATCGTGTGACTGGGGTTGAGCGCCGTGTCGGCGTTCTGGAAAACGATCTGGATCTGCCGGTATTGCGCCATCGTGCGTTGCGAGAGCTTGGCCGGCAGCGGCGTGCCGTCGAACAGCACCTCGCCGCGCGCGCGGTCGACGAGACCGGCGACCACGCGCGCCAGCGTCGTCTTGCCCGAACCCGACTCGCCGATCACGCCGAGCGTGCTGCCGCGGCGGATCGTCAACGCGATGTCGTCGAGCACGCGCACCGCCGGATTGCCGTACTGATCGATGCGCCCATAGCCCGCGCTCAGGGCGCGGATCTCCAGCAGCGGCGGCACCGAAGGAACCGGGGAAGCCGGCGCGCCCTCCGCGCGCGCCCGACCGCTGGCGGCGAGGGCGGCGCCGGCGGCGAGCGTCGCGCTCGCGGTGGTGGCCGCGGTCGCGATGATCGTCGCGGCCGCGGGGCGCGGCGCCGCGGTTGCGGCAGGCGACGCCGCGGACGGTACCGCACTCTCCCCGTGCCGGTTCGCGGCCAGCAGTTGCCGCGTATAGGCATCCACCGGCGCGTCCAGCACCTGCTGGACCTGCCCGTTCTCGCGCACCCGGCCGCTGTTGAGCACGACGATGCGGTCCGCCATCTGCGCGACGACCGCGAGATCGTGCGATACGTAGATCGCGGTCGTGCCCAACTCCCGGATCACCCGCTTGAACGCGACCAGCACCTCGATCTGCGTCGTCACGTCGAGCGCGGTGGTCGGCTCGTCGAAGACCACCACGGCGGGATCCGTGATCAGCGCCATCGCCGCCATCACGCGCTGCAACTGTCCGCCGGATACCTGGTGCGGGTAACGCTCGCCGATGCTCTCCGGCGCCGGCAACGCCAGCGCCCGGAACAGCGCGACGGCCTTCGCGCGCGCGGCCACGGGCGACATCAGCTTGTGCAGCAGTGCCGGTTCGGTGACCTGATCGATGATCGTGCGCGCCGGGTTGAAGCCCGACGACGCGCTCTGCGCCACGTAGGCGACCGTCTTCGCGCGCAGCGCGCGGCGTCCCGCCTGATCGAGCGACAGTACCTCGACGTCGCCGATGCGCACGCTGCCGCCGCTGATCCGGCATCCCGCGCGCGCATAGCCGAGCAGGGACAGGGCGATCGTCGTCTTGCCCGACCCGGACTCGCCGATCAGCGCCAGCACCTGCCCCCGGCGCACGGTGAAATCGACGCCCTTGACGATCTCCACGACCCCGTCGGGCGGCGTGCCCGCGACCACGCGCAGGCCCCTCACCACGATCATGTCCTCGCTGCCCGGTTCGTCCCGGCCCATCCGGGCGGACGTATTCAGCGGCGTATTCAGCGGCGTCGGATCCGATTTCATTGTGCGTTTCCTTTGCCCAGGCCGCCGCGGCGGCGCAGATTGTCGATCAGCAGATTCATGCCGACGGTCAGGGTCGCGATCGCGATCGCCGGCATCAGCACGGCGGGAGCGCCCTCGGCCAGGCCGCCGATGTTCTCGCGCACCAGCGAACCCCAGTCCGCGTCGGGCGGCTGCACGCCCAGCCCCAGGAAGCTCAAGGCGCTCAGCAGCAGCACGATGTAGACGAAGCGCAGGCCGAAGTCCGCAAGCATCGGCTGCACCATGTTCGGCAGCACCTCGACGCGGGCGATGTACGCCAGCCGCTCGCCGCGCGCCCGGGCCACCTGGACGTATTCGAGCGTCATCAGGCTGACCGCGAGCGAGCGCGAGATCCGGTACGCGCCGGGCAGATAGGCGAACGCGGCGACCAGCGTCAGCACGGTGACCGAGGAGCCGAACGCGGCGATCACGACCAGCGCCAGCACCTTGCTGGGGATCGAGATCAGCGCATCGAACAGGCGGCTCATGCCCTCGTCGACCCAGCGCCCGGACACCGCCGCGATCAGCCCGAAGAGGATGCCGCTGGTGCTGGCCAGCACCGCCGCGGCGAGCGCGAGGCCGACCGTATAGCGGGTGCCGAACAGGATGCGGCTGAGCATGTCGCGGCCGAGATAATCGGTGCCGAGCGGATTGGTGGCCGTATAGCCGCCGAAGACTTCCGTCGACGTCAGCGCGCCGCCCTGGTATGGCGCGACCAGCGGGCCGACGAAGGCGACCAGCACCCAGAACACGACGATGGCCAGGCCCAGCAGGCCGAGCCAGGAAAAGCGCCGCACCGCGCGTTGCAGCAGGTTCAGCCTGCGCGGCGCGATGTCGCCGATGGCGCCGACGTCGCCCGCAACGGCATCGGCCGTCACTGCGTTCGCGGCAGCCAGATCCGTGCGTTCGTCCCGTTGCACGCTTGCGTCGTCGGCGACGGGCACGCCGCCGTGTTGCGGATCGGCTTCAAGGTCGTTCTGCAGCACGGTGCCGGCGTGCGACGGGGAAGGCGTGAGAGGTCGGTTCATCAGGGTCACCGTTGACGAAGCCTGGGGTTGGAGACGATCTGACACAGGTCCGCGAACAGGACGAGCACCAGGTAGGCCGCGCAGAACACCATCACGCAGCCCTGCACCAGCGGCATGTCGCGATTCGTCACCGCATCGACCATCAGGCTCGCGAGCCCCGGATAGTTGAAGATCGATTCGATCACGACGACGCCGCCGAACAGATAGGACAGGCTCAGCGCGATCGCGTTGGCGATCGGGCCGATGGTATTGGGCAAGACATGGTGCAGCACGACGCGCATCGGCGAAGCACCTTTCAGGATCGCCATTTCCACGTACGGCGCGGTGAGCTGATCCACCACCGCGGCGCGCGTCATGCGCGCCATCTGCGCGACGATCACGCAGCACAGCGTCATCACCGGCATCGCGTAGATGCGCAGCACGTCGCTCAGCGAATGGACATCGGACAGGTAGGACAGCGCCGGCAGCCAGCGCAGCTTGACCGCGAAGATCAGCACCGCGATGGTGGCCACCAGGAACTCGGGAACCGCCACCGTGGCCAGCGTCAGCACATTGAGCGCGCGGTCCAGCAGCGAGCCGCGGTACATCGCGGAGACGATGCCGATCACCAGCGCCACCGGCACCGAGACGACCGTGGTCAGCGCAGCCAGCGTCAGGGTGTTCGGCAGGCGCGTTTCGATCAATTGCAGCACGGGCAGGCTGTTCGACAGCGAGGTGCCGAAGTTGCCCTGCAGAATCAGGAACAGCCACTCGAAGTAGCGTTGCAGCGCCGGCTGGTCGAGTCCGAACTGATGCCGCAGCGCGGTCACCGCCTCGGGCGTGGCCGCCTGCCCGAGCGCCTGCTGCGCCGCGTCGCCGGGAATCAGGCCGGTGATGGCGAACACCACCGCCGAGACCAGCAACAGGGTCAGCACGGCCAGGCCAAGGCGCGCGGCGATGAGTCTTTGCGCATGTGATTTCATCGGAATCCGCCTTCGGAGTGAGTGCCGCGTGCCGGTCACCGCCGGCCCGTGCCCGCGACGACCGGCACGCAGCCCGTCATCGCCTGGAGGAAAAGAACGTCTACGATAGAACACCTGCTACGGAACACCTGCGACGGAGCGCTCGCGACCGCGCGCCTACGCCAGCCAGACGTGTTCGGCGAACGCGAAGCCCATCAATCCGGCCAGCGGAATCGAGCCCAGACCCTGGAGCTTGTCGGAGAACGCATCGAGCGAGCTCTGGAACAGGGGGATACCCACGCCGCCTTCCTCGTGCACCAGCACCTGCATGTCGCCGTAGATCTTTTTGCGCTTCGCGTCGTCCGGCTCGCCACGCGCCGCGATCAGCATCTGGTCGAACTTCGCGCTTTTCCAGTTTGCCTCGTTCCACGGTGCGTCGGACTTGAAGAATTGCGTGAACAGCACGTCGGCGCTCGGCCGGGCGTTGACCGAACCGAAACCTAGCGGATGTTTCATCCAGTGGTTCGACCAGTATCCCTCGGCGGGTACGCGCGTGACCTGCAGATTCAGTCCGGCACGCGGGCCGACCTGCTGCAGCAGCATCGCCATTTCCACCGAGCCTTCGGCGGCCGGCGTGGCGTAGATCTGCAGCGGCGTGCTACCGAGCTTGGCCTTCTTGAAATGGAATTTCGCCTTGTCCGGGTCGAAGGTGCGCTGCGGAATGCCGGCCAGGTAGTATTTGTTCGTCGGGTCGATCGGCTGATCGTTGCCGATCGCGCCGAAACCGCGAAACACGGTGGTGCGCAGCTGCTGGCGGTCCAGCAGGTTGAAGAGGCCCAGACGGAAATCGGCGTTGCCGGTGATGCCGCCCTCGTCGCGGGCGACGAGGTCCGTGTACTGGCCGGTCTTCGTTTCCAGCACCTTGTAACCCGCCGTGCCCTTGATGCGGTCGGTCGAGCGCGGGCTGACCGCGTTGATCAACTGCACGTCGCCGGAGAGCAGCGCGTTGACCCGCGCCGACTCGTCGCCGATGCCGATCAGTTCGATCTCGTCGAGATGCGGCAGGCCGGGTTTCCAGTACTTGTCGAAGCGCACGCCGACCGTGCGCACGCCCGGCGAGAACTCCTTGACCTTGAACGGGCCGGTGCCCACCGCCGTCTTGAAATCCTTCGTGCCGTCCTTGATGATCTGGAAGTGCGAAGTCGCGAGGATCACCGGCAGGTCCGCGTTGGCGCCGGCGAGCGTGATCGTCACCTCGTTGGGGCCGGTGGCCTTGACGTCGCTGATCTGGTCGGCCAGCGTCTTGGCCTTCGAGGCCACGGCCGGATCCTTGTGCCGCATGATCGAGTAGACGACGTCGGCCGGCGCGAGCGCCTTGCCGTCGTGGAACTGCACGCCGTTGCGCAGCTTCGCCACCCAGGTGATCGCGTCCTTCGTTTCCAGGCTTTCGGCCAGCGCCATCTTCGCGCCCAGATGCGCGTCCAGTTCGGTCAGGCCGTTGTAGAACATATTGCCGCGCACGTAGTCGGTCGCGAGCGCGCCCTTGGCCGGGTCGAGCGTATCCGATGCGGAGGCCGACTGCGTGGCCACGCGGATCTTGCCGCCCTGCTTCGGCTTCGCCTGTGCATGGGCATTGCCGCTGGCCAGCAGCGCGGCGCCGCCCACGGACAGCATGCCGCCCGCGGCCATCGCGCGCAGGATATCGCGCCGGGATGCGCCCTGACGGCTCAGCCGCTCGAACTCCACGCCGATCAGGGCGTTGTCGTTTTGCACATTTTTCTTATTCATCGAACATCTCCGCGAAGGGAGCGACGCTATCGGAGCGACGCTGCCATATTTTGTATTTCAATAAAAGATGTCTTTGACGCTGTAGTACGCGCCGACGAGCGGCAGGAACCAGGGCTTGCCGGTATGCCCGGGAATCGCCGACCACTCCGACTCGCGCCACGGGTTGCCGCGGTCGTCCCCGCCCATCACGTCGGCCATCACCTGGCCCATGTGGGTGGACATCTGCGTGCCATGGCCGCTATAGCCCATCGAAAAATACAGGCCGTCGTGCTGCCCGGCGCGCGGCAGGCGGTCGGCGGTGATATCCACCAGCCCGCCCCAGCAGTAATCGATGCGCGTCTCGGCCAGCGCCGGGAAATGCCGGATCATGCCCGTGCGCAGGATGCGTCCGCTCTTGGCGTCCGAGGGCCGCTCCGACGCGGTGAAGCGCGCGCGGCCGCCCCACAGCAACCGCGAATCCGGCGTGACGCGGAAGTAGTTGTGCATGATGCGGCTGGTCGTATAGGCCCGGCGGTTCGGCAGCATCGCCGCGAGCTGCTCGGCCGGCAGCGGCTCGGTGACGATGATGAACGATCCCACCGGCGCGAGCCGCCGCCGATACCAGCCGAACGGTCCCTGCCGCGACGGGCCGGTGGCGATCAACACCTGCTTCGCCTGCACCTCGCCGCGCGCGGTGACCAGACGGTAACCGTCGCCTTCTTTCTGAATCGACGCGACACCCGCATTCTCGTAGATCTGCGCGCCATGGCCTGCCGCGGCCCTGGCCAGGCCGACCGCGAACTTGCGCATATGCATCTGTCCGCCGTGCTTCTGCAGCAGACCGCCGTAGAACTGGTCAGACTGTACCTCGCTACGGATCCGGTCGCGACTGATTATCTCGATATTCGGATCGACTTCGCGCCGGATCAGTTCGGCGGTCTGCTCGATATGCGCGAAATGGTGCGGCTTCGAGGCGAGCTTGAGCTTGCCGTTCGCCAGATAATCGCAATCGATGCCTTCCTCGCGGATCAGCCGCTCGACGGTATCGACCGCGGACGCGAACGCACGGTAGCAGGTACGCGCGCGCTCCGGTCCGAGTTGCGCGTACAGGGCGGCGAAATCGTGCGCGACGCCGGTATTGACCTGCCCGCCGTTGCGCCCCGACGCCCCGCCGCCGATCTGCCCGGCATCCACCAGCGTCACCGACGCGCCGCGCTTGGCCAGCGCCTGCGCGGCCGACAGCCCGGTGAAGCCGCCGCCAACCACGGCGACGTCCACCCGGCCCGTCACCGGCCCCTGCGCGAGGAACGGCGTGGGTAATGGCAGATCAAGCCAGTAGGATTCCAGCTTCATGTCGGGCTCGGCTCGCTCGGGTGGCAGGATGACGAAATGCGCGGGGCGCGGGCTGGCGTTCGACCGCCGCGCCTACAGGCCGAGTTCCGCGGCCAGGTGCGGGATGTCCTTGACCAGGTGATAGTCGTGGCCCGGGGTCGGCTGTTCGTGCTCGCGCAGCACCATCGCCTTGTGCTTCACGCCCATGTCGTGCGCGGTGAACAAGTCGTAGCGCGGGCTCGACGACACGTGCAGGACGTCTTCGGGCTTGCAGCCGAGCTTGTCGAACATGTATTCGAAGCCCTGCATGCGCGGCTTGTACGCGCCCGTCTGTTCCGCCGTGAACACCGCGTGAAACGGCGCGCCGAGCTTGTCGACATTGCTCTGGATCTGGCTGTTCGACGCGTTCGACAGGATCACCAGCTTGTACTTCTTGGCCAGGCGCGCGAGGCCTTCCGGGACGTCCGGATGCGGGCCCCAGGTCGGCACGGCCTCGTAGATTTTCTCGGCATCCGACTCGACGAACTTCACGTTCATGCGCTTGCAGGCGCGCTCGTACGCATTCGCGATCACGTCGCGATACGGCTTCCATGCACCCAGCACCTCGTCACGGCGGTAACCGGCGAAGAAGGCGATGAACCTGTCCATGTCGGCGCCTTCCAGCTGGCCGGCGAAGAACTCGCGCGACATGTCGGACATGTGGAATTTGGTCAGCGTGCCGTAGCAATCGAAAGTGATGTATTTCGGTTCGAAATCGATCATGGTGTCAGTAGCGTCCTGTGGATAAGCGCTTGCGCGTGCAATGTCGAACGGCCGCGTCGGTAAGAGCGAGGCCAATGATGAAGCCGGTAGGAAAGATTTAACCAGCGCAAAAAACTTCGATGTTCCTGAATCGGGCCCGCGAAGCACGCAAAAAGCGGCGTTTTGAGGGGCCCGCGCAGCACACTCTGCGGTTGCCGCCGTCAGGGGCGGATGTCGATCAGTACGCTCTTGAACCGCAGATTGGCCTCGTAGGCCTGACGGCCCAGGTCCTTGCCGATGCCCGAACGCTTGTAGCCGCCGGTCGGGATCATGAAATCGGACGTGCGGCCGTACCGGTTCACCCAGACCGTGCCGGCTTCCAGACCGCGTACCAGGCGCAGCGCCCGGCCGAGATCGGCGGTGTGCACGCCGGCGGCGAGGCCGTAATCGGGATGCTGCGCCAGCGCCAGCGCCTCGTCCTCGCTATCGAACGCCTGCAGCGTCAGTACCGGGCCGAACACCTCTTCCCGCACCGCTTCGGATTGCGCGGTGACATCGGTCAGGATCGTCGGCATGTAGAAGGCGCCGCGCGTCGATACGCCGCGCGTCGCGCCGTCGTGGCCGGCCACGACGGCGCGATGGCCGCCATAGCGCAGCGTCGCGCCCGCGGCCACGCTGCGGCCGATGATCGCGTCGATGCGCGCCGCCTGCGGCTCGGAGATGATCGGCGAGAGCGTCGTTCCGGCAGCCCAGGTCGCGCCGGGGCGCAGATCCTTGAAGGCCGCCTGGATCCGGTCGGCGAGCGCGTCGACGAGGGGCCGCTCGACCAGCAGGCGCGAGCCCGCGACGCAGACCTGGCCGGCGTTGCCGGAGATCGCGCCGGCGATGCGGCGCGCGACGTCGTCCAGACGCGGCGCGTCGGCGAACACGATCTGCGGACTCTTGCCGCCCAGCTCCAGCGTCACCGGCTTGGTGCCCGACTGCGCGCACGCCGCCATGATCGATGCGCCGGTGCGCGTCGAGCCGGTGAAGGTGACCTTGCTGATGCGGGGATGCCGCACCAGCGCGTCGCCCGTGACCTGGCCGTCGCCCTGGACGATATTCAGGATGCCGGCCGGCACGCCCGCCTGGATCGCGAGTTCGGCCAGACGCAGGATCGAGAACGGCGTCATTTCCGAGGGCTTGAGCACCACCGCGTTGCCGGCGGCGAGCGCCGGCGCGATTTTCCAGGACGCCATCACCAGCGGGAAGTTCCAGGGCGCGATCGCGCCGATCACGCCGTATGGCTCGGCGATCGTCATGCCCAGGTGATCGTGGTCGGTCGCGGCCACGTCGCCGCCCACCTTGTCGGCGAATTCCGCGTAGAAGCGAATGCCTTCGGCGGTGAAGGGCACGTCCCACGCCGCCGCGTCGCGCACCGGGCGCGTGGAGCCGAGCGCCTCGAGCGGAGCGAGCGTGGCGACGTCGGCGGCGATCAGGTCCGCGAAGCGGCGCAGGATCCGCGCGCGCTCGCGCGGCGCCATCGTCGCCCAGCCGCTGGTGCGAAACGCCTGCCAGGCGTTTTCCACCGCGCGGTCGACCAGCGCCGCGTCGGCGAGCGGCACGGACGCGTAGACGACGCCGTCCGAAGGGCGCGACACATCGATGCGCCGCGACCCCTCATGGGCATGTTCCGCGACATACTCCCCGCCGATGAAATGGCCGCTGCGCACCGTGATCCCCTTCGGGTCGAAACTGTCCATGACGCGTCCCCTGTATCGCTCCGGCACCGGCCGGCGGCGTGGAAAAATCGAGCGCGGCATCGGTCGGAAATGCCGCTGAAAAACCCATACCGGAATCGTATGCCCGCGGGCGCCGCATATTGCGCCGATAAAAAACCCGATTCGGCAGATCGCACGCGTAATGTCGTTTTCGACGCCGTGTTTTGCATCGATTTCCCCGTTTGCGGGCAGCCCCCCGCGAGATAGAAAGATCGTCCTAGTCATCGCCGTCCACCGCTGCCAGAGTGCCGGTAGCGTCCCCTTCCACGGACAAACGCCTGCTTTCCCGCTTGCTGGTTCGTTTTTCACGCCTTTACAGGAGTACGCCGTGCCTGGTTCCCATGCCGGTCCGATTTCTTACCGCCCATTCACCGCCGACGACATCCCCGCGGCGCATGCCTTGTCCGTCAAGGTCGCCTGGCCGCACCGCGCCGACGACTGGCGCCTGCTGGAAACCGCCGGCACGGGCTTCGTGGCGGAGCGGGACGGGGAGGTGATCGGTACCGGGCTGTCCTGGCGGTATGGCGCCGATCGCGCCTCGCTGGGCATGGTGATCGTCTCGCCCGACCACCAGGGCCAGGGCATCGGCCGGCAATTGATGGAACGGCTGATCGCCGCGCTGGAGGGCCGCGCCATCCTGCTGCATGCCACGCCGGCCGGCAAGCCGCTTTACGAGAAACTGGGTTTCCGCGCGGTCGGCACCGTCGATCAGCACCAGGGCACCGTGTTCCAGCCGCCGCTGATCTCCCTGCCGCCCGGCGAACGCCTGCGCCCGCTGGGCGCGAACGACGCGCCGCGGCTGGCGGAACTCGCCTCGCGCGCGTGCGGGCTCGAGCGCCAGGCGCTGTTCCCGCTGCTGCTCGACGTCGCCGACGGCATCGCACTCGATCGCGACGGCGAACTGCTGGGCTTCGCGCTGTTCCGCCGCTTCGGCCGGGGTTTCACGATCGGCCCGGTGGTGGCGCCGGATGCCCCCGGATCGAGCCGCGCGAAGGCGCTGATCAGCCATTGGCTGGCCCTGAACGAAGGCGTCTTCGTGCGCATGGATACGCCCGGCGACAGCGGCCTGACGCAATGGCTCGAAGGGCTCGGCATGCCGCGCGTGGATACCGTCGTGAAGATGGTTCGCGGCGCAGCGTCGGGCCCGCTGGTGGGCGAGGCCGGTGCCGATGCCAATGCGCCCGCGGCGCCGAAAGCGTTCGGCATCATCAGCCAGGCGCTCGGGTAAGCGCCCCGGCGGTGCCGGGTCAGATTTTTTGGGGGGGGCGCCGGCCGGAAGGGCCGGCAGCAGAAAATGCCGGATGCGCGGGGCAAAACGCCATTCTCGCGCTCTTTCGGGTTTTTTTTGGCGGTACAGGCACGGGGAAGGAATCAGTAGTATGGAGTCACCATCCCGTTCAGTCCCGCGCTCACCCCGCAGCCCACTTCCGCGACGAGAAGACCCACCATGCCCACCCTGCCGATCCAAACGCTCATCGAGTCCGACCGCAAGCACCTGATCCACCCCGTCATCAACTACCGTGCGCATGAAGCGCGCGGCGTCACCGTCCTCGAATCCGCCCACGGCGCCTTCCTGCGCGACGCGAACGGCAACGAACTGCTCGACGCCTTCTCCGGGCTCTGGTGCGTGAACGTCGGTTACGGCCAGGACAGCATCGTCAAGGTGGCGACCGAGCAGATGACCCGCCTGCCCTACGCCACCGGCTATTTCCATTTCGGCTCGGCGCCGGCCATCGAACTCGCGGAAAAGCTCGTCGATCTCGCGCCCGCCTCCCTCCAGCACGTGTATTTCACGCTCGGCGGCTCCGACGCGGTGGATTCCGCGCTGCGCTTCATCACGCATTACTACAATGCGACCGGCCGCCCGGCGAAGAAGCACATGATCGCGCTGCAGCGCGGCTATCACGGCTCCTCGTCGGTCGGCGCCGGCCTGACCGCGCTGCCGGCCTTCCATCGCAATTTCAACCTGCCGCTGCCCACCCAGCATCATCTGCCCTCGCCATATGCCTACCGCAGCGCACACGGCAATGACGCGCAGGCGCTGATCGCCGCGTCGGTCGGCGCGCTGGAGGCGAAGGTCGCGGAACTCGGCGCCGAGAACGTCGCCGCCTTTTTCTGCGAGCCGATCCAGGGTTCCGGCGGCGTGATCGTGCCGCCGTTCGGCTGGCTCAAGGCGATGCGCGAGGCGTGCCGCAAGCTCGACATCCTGTTCGTCGCCGACGAGGTCATCACGGGCTTCGGTCGTACCGGCCCGCTGTTCGCCTGCGCGGCCGAAGGCGTCGAGCCCGACCTGATGACGGTGGCCAAGGGGCTGACCTCCGGCTATGCGCCGATGGGCGCGGTCCTGATGTCCGACGCCGTCTACCAAGGCATCGCCGATGGCGACGCGACCGCGATCGTCGGTCACGGCCACACCTACTCCGCGCACCCGGTCAGCGCCGCGATCGGTCTCGAAGTCATGCGTCTGTATCATGAAGGCGGGTTGCTCGCGAACGGCGTCGCCCAGGGTCCGCGCTTTGCCGCCGGGCTCGACGCGCTGCTCGCGCATCCGCTGGTTGGCGATTCGCGGCATCGCGGCCTGCTCGGCGCGCTGGAACTCGTGGCCGACAAGGACAGCAAGGAAGGCTTCGATCCGGCGCTGAAACTCTCGGAACGCATCGCGGCGTCCGCCTACCAGAACCGCCTGGTGTTCCGCGCGTTCGGCGACAACATCCTGGGCTTCGCGCCGGCGCTGTGCTACACGGCCGACGAATTCGACCTGTTGTTCGCGCGCCTGAAGAAGACGCTCGACGACGTGCTCGACCAGCCCGAAGTCCGCGCGGCGCTGCGCACGAAAGAGCCCAGGGCGGCCGTCACCGCATGATAAGATCGATGCGCGTTCCGGCTGCTTTCCGCCGCTGACCCGACCGCGCATCGGCCCTGCCGACGCCTCGTGCTTCAGGCACGCTGCATGGCGCCGGCCGCGGTGCGACGGCAGGAAGGGCTCCGGGCGCGGCCTTCTTTCCCGACCCGCCCGGACCGACACCATAGAGATGAGTAGCGACAGCAAGCTTGACCGAATCGACCTGCGTATCCTGGCCCAGCTGCAAAAAAAGGGGCGCATCACCAATGTCGAGCTTGCCGACGCAGTCGGCCTGTCCCCCAGCCCCTGCCTGATCCGCGTCAAGCGTCTTGAAAAAGCCGGCTTCATCGCCGGTTACGGCGCGCAGATCCAGCTCGAAAAGCTGGGCGACGTGCAGACCGTCTTCACCGAAGTGACGCTCGCCGACCACCGGCGCGAGGACTTCACCAAATTCGTGGCGGCGATCCGCGACATCGACGAGATCGTCGAATGCCATCTCGCCAGCGGCGGCTACGACTATCTGCTGAAGTTCGTCACCCGCAGCGTCAGCCATTACCAGAGCATCATTGAAGGTCTGCTCGAACGCGACATCGGCATCGAGAAATATTTCAGCTTCGTGATCATCAAGTCGCCGTTCGTGAAGACCCACTACCCGCTCGAATCGCTGTTTTCCCAGAATCATTGATCACTGGCCGCTGATCACGGCTCGCCGGTCGCCGTGGCGCCTCCGCGCGGCGGCGTCACGTTCCATTGCGCAAACTCCTCGCCGAGGAAATCGACGCACAGCCGCACCTTCGCCGACGACGCCAGGCGCGCCGGATACACCGCCCACACATTCGCCGGCTGCCAGACCTCGGGCAGCACGCGCAGCAGCGCGCCGCTCTCCAGCAATGGCTGGACGTCCCACACCGAGCGCAGCACGATGCCCCGCCCGTCGAGCGCCCATTGCACCGCCACCTCGCCATGGTTGGTCGACAGCGGCCCGGTGACCTTGATCGACACCACCTCGCCGCGCTCGTGCAGCCGCCACAGCCCGAACGGATGATCGCGTTCCTTGATGGCGAGGCAGGCATGCCCGGACAGCTCGGACAACTGGCGCGGCGTGCCGTGCCGCGCCAGATAGGCGGGCGCGGCGCACAGCACGCGGTGGTTCGACGCGAGCCGCCGGGCGATCAGGTGCGAGGCGATGTCGTCGCCGATGCGGATATCCAGATCGAACCCCTCACCCGCGACGTCGACCAGCCGGTCGAACAGGTCGAGCCGCACGCTCAGCTGCGGATACTGCGCCGTCAGGCGCGACAGCGCCGGCGAGACGATGTGCCGGCCGAAACCGAAACTGCTCGAAATGCGCACGGTACCCCGGGGCACGCGGCGCGTCGTCGAGACGTCCTCGACGAGCTGGTCGACGTCGTCGAGGATGCGTTCCGCCCACGCGTAGACGCGCTCGCCCGCCTCGGTGACCGCGACGCGCCGCGTCGAGCGAAACAACAGCCGCGTGCCCAGCGTCTCTTCCAGAACATTCACGCGCTTGCTGACGTAGGCAGGCGACACGGCCAGCGCCTCGGCCGCGGCGCTGAAGCTGCACCGGCGCGCTACTTCGCAGAATACCCGCAGGTCGTCGATATGCGGCGCGCGGGCGTGCGGCGCGGGATGGGCGGTGGGGGACACAGGGGGAAGAGCGGGCGGGAAAGCGGGCGGAAGCGCGGAGGACGACATGGCAGGCCAGGGACGGAAGGGGCGACGGGATTGTTCACGAATTGTGTTCAGTGGATTAACCAAAACAACCATTCTATCTTCGCCCAGCAGGAATAGACTATCCCCCACTGGCTTCGAGACGCGTCATGCGCGCCCCGGACGCCCTCCACACGCAGGCCTCTGGAAGGAACCACGACATGAGCAAGAAATATCGCATCGCCGTCATCCCGGGTGATGGCATCGGCGTCGAAGTGATGCCCGAAGGTCTGCGCGCCCTCGACGCGGCGAGCCGGCGCTTCGGCATCGAGCTGGAATACCAGCACATCGACTGGGCCAGCTGCGATTACTACCTCGAACACGGCAAGATGATGCCCGACGACTGGAAGGCGCAGATCGGCGGTGCCGACGCGATTCTGTTCGGCGCGGTGGGCTGGCCGGAAAAGGTGCCCGACCACATCTCGCTGTGGGGTTCGCTGCTGAAGTTCCGGCGCGAATTCGACCAGTACATCAATCTGCGTCCGGCACGGCTGTTCGAGGGCGTGCCGTCGCCGCTCGCCGGCCGCAAGGCGGGCGACATCGACTTCATGATCGTGCGCGAAAACACCGAGGGCGAGTATTCGTCGGTGGGCGGCATCATGTTCGAAGGGACCGAGCGCGAGTTCGTCCTGCAGGAATCGGTCTTTACCCGCCACGGCACCGAGCGCGTGCTGAAGTTCGCCTTCGATCTCGCGCAGCAGCGCGAGAAGAAGATCACGGTGGCGACGAAAAGCAATGGCATCGGCATCAGCATGCCCTGGTGGGACGCGCGCGCAGCGGAAGTCGCCGCGCTGTATCCGGACGTGAAGTGGGACAAGCAGCACATCGACATCCTGTGCGCGCGCTTCGTGCTGCAGCCGGACCGTTTCGACGTGGTGGTGGCGACCAACCTGTTCGGTGATATTCTTTCCGATCTCGGCCCGGCCTGCACCGGCACGATCGGTCTCGCACCGTCGGGCAATCTCAATCCGGACCGCAAATTCCCGTCGCTGTTCGAACCCGTGCACGGTTCCGCGCCCGACATCGCCGGGCGCAATATCGCCAACCCGATCGCCATGATCTGGTCCGCGGCCATGATGCTGGACTTCCTCGGCAACGGCCAGGGCGTGGAGCGCGAGGCGCACGACGCGATGCTGGCGGCCGTGCAGGCGGCGTTGAAGGAAGGCCCGCTGACGGGCGACCTCGGCGGCAAGGCGGGCACGACGGAAGTCGGTCAGGCGATCGCTCGACGCATCGCCGCGTGAGCGAACAGCGGCGTCGCCGCGCAAGCCAGAAAGGAGTTGCACGATGTCCAAGGTTTTTGATTTGAAGTCCCTGATCCGTTCGCAGAATTTCATCGGGGGTGAGTGGACCGACGCGCAGGATGGCGCACGCTTCGCGGTTACCAACCCGGCGACCGGCGAGACCCTCGTCGAGGTGCCCGACAGCGGTGCCGCGGACGCTCGCGCGGCGACCGATGCCGCGGCACGCGCGTTGCCCGCCTGGCGCAACCTGCTGCCCAAGGAGCGCGGCGCGATCCTGCACCGCTGGAATGCGCTGATCCTGGCGAACCAGGACGCGCTCGGCCAGCTCATTTCGCTCGAACAGGGCAAGCCGCTGGCCGAGGGCCGCGGCGAAACCGTCTATGGCGCCTCCTACGTCGCGTGGTTCGCCGACGAGGCGACGCGCATCTACGGCGACATCATTCCGCAGCAGCAGCGCGGCAAGCGGATGATGGCGGTGAAGGAGCCGATCGGTGTCGTCGCGGCCATCACGCCATGGAATTTCCCGCTGGCGATGATCGCCCGCAAGATCGCGCCGGCGCTGGCCGCCGGCTGCACGGTGGTCGCCAAACCCGCCGAGGACACGCCGCTGACCGCGCTGGCGCTGGTCATGCTCGCGCACGAGGCGGGCGTGCCGGCCGGCGCGCTGAACATCATCACCGCGTCGCGCGAGAAGACCGTGCCGGCGGTGGGCGACTGGCTGGCGGACGGCCGGGTGCGCAAGATCACCTTCACCGGCTCGACCCCGGTCGGCAAGTATCTGGCGCGCGAATCGGCGGCGACGCTGAAAAAGCTCTCGCTGGAACTGGGCGGCAACGCGCCTTTCATCGTGTTCGACGACGCCGATCTGGACGCGGCCGTCACCGGCCTGCTGGCCGCGAAGTTCCGCAACGGCGGCCAGACCTGCGTCTGTCCGAACCGCGTGTACGTACAGGCCGGCGTCTACGAGCAATTCGGGAAACTCCTGAGCGAACGGGTGAGCGCGCTGAAAGTGGCGCCCGCGACCGATCCCGCCGCGCAGATCGGCCCGATGATCAACGCGCGCGCGATCGACAAGATCGCGCGCCACGTCGACGATGCGCTCGCGCACGGCGCGCGGGTGCTGGCGGGCGGCAAGCGCCTGCCGGAACTCGGCGTGAACTATTTCGCCCCCACGGTCCTCGCCGACGCCACCAGCGCGATGGAGCTGAACCAGGAGGAAACCTTCGGACCCGTCGTGCCGCTGTTCCGTTTCGTCGACGAAGCCGAAGCGATCCAGGCCGCCAACGACACCGCGTTCGGCCTGGCCTCGTATTTCTACAGCCAGGACCTGCGGCGCATCGACCGTGTCTCGCGCGCGCTGGAAGCCGGCATCGTCGGCATCAACGAAGGCGCGCTCGCGAGCGAAGCGGCACCCTTCGGCGGCGTCAAGGAATCGGGCTACGGCCGCGAAGGCTCGAAATACGGCCTCGACGACTATCTGTCGATCAAGTACCTGTGCCAGGGCGGCCTGGATTGAACACGCCCCTCCTCTACCGGGAACATCTATCGTGAAGGTTCAGCAAATCAAGCAAAGCGTCAATCTGACGGACCTGGAGGATTGGGGAAGCGCCGGATTGCCCGACACGCCGCCGGTGCACGTGTCCGGCGTGCAAAAGGTCATCAAGGGCAGCGAGGCCGTCGATACCGGCGTCTTCGAGTGCTCGGCGGGCACCTATCGCCGCTCGGTGAAGCAGGCCGAGGTGATGCACATGATCGCCGGGCGCGGCCATTTCACCGCGGACGGCGAGGAGACGATCCATTTCACCGCCGGCGACACGCTGTTCTTCGAGGCGAATACCGAGGGGCTGTGGGTGGTGGAGGAAACGATGCGCAAGATCTACGTCATTTTCTGATCCGACTCACGGCGGGGAGCCGGTGTGGCAAGGACCCGACGCTCGGGTCCGAATCGCACGGCCGCGACGCGCGGCAGTGCCCCTTTCCCGCCGCTTGTGAAAGAATGCTCGGAGAGACATCTTTCCGAGGGAAGCAATGAGTGTGCAGCAGCGCAATAACGTCCATGTCAGCGGCAGCGGCCCCGTGACCCTGGTCTTCGGCCATGGCTTCGGCGGCAGCCAGGCGATGTGGCGCTACCTGCGCTCGGCGTTCGAGGGCCGGTACCGCATCGTGGTCTTCGACCTGGTGGGCAGCGGCCGTTCCGACCTCGGCGCCTACGATCGGACGAAGTACGCCTCCCTGAGCGGCTATGCCGCCGATCTGCTGGACATCCTCACGGAATTCACCGATGCGCCGGTCGTGTTCATCGGGCATTCGGTCTCGGCCACGATCGGCATGCTGACCGCGATCCAGGCACCCGAGCGCTTCGCCGCGCTGGTGATGGTCGCGCCGTCCCCCTCCTTCATCGACAGCGGCGACTATATCGGCGGCTTCGGCCGCGCCGATATCGACGAACTGCTGGAAACGCTGGAGAGCAACTATTTCGGCTGGTCCAACGGCATCGCGCCCACCATCATGGGCGCGCCCGAGCGGCCGGAACTCGGCGACGAGATGGCCGCCAGCCTGTGCCGCGCCGACCCCGACATCGCCAAGCACTTCGCGCGCGTCGTCTTTCTCACCGATTCCCGCGACAAACTGGACAAGCTCCGCGTTCCCACGCTGATCCTGCAGTCCAGCGAGGACTTCCTCGCGCCGCTCGCCGTCGGCGAATACATGCAGCGGAACATCCCCGACTGTACCCTCTCCGTCATCGAGAACACCGGCCACTGCCCGCATCTGAGCGCGCCCGCGGCCTGTACCGACGCCATCGCGTCCTACCTGCACGGGCGCGGTCTCTGAGCGATGGACACGCTGCCAGCGGCGCTGCCACCTTATGCGCAGATGATCGAGCACGCGCCCTGCGGGCTGCTCGTCACGACGACGCGCGGCCTGATCGTGCGGGCCAATGCGACGTTCAGCCGGTGGCTGGGATACGAGGCCGGGGAAATCATCGCGCAGCGCCGGCTTCAGGATTTCCTCACGCTTGCCGGGCGCGCCTTCCACCAGACCCATTGGGCACCGCTGCTGGAAATACAGCGCTCCGTGGCGGAGGTCAAGCTCGACGTCATGCATCGCGACGGGCGGCTCGTGCCGATGCTGATCAACGCGACCCGGCGGCGCTATGGCGAAGGCGAGTTCGACGAACTGGCGGTGATGGTGGTGACCGAGCGGCACCGCTATGAAAGCGAGTTGCTGCTCGCGCGCAAACACGCCGAGACCGCGCTGGACGCACGCCTGGTCGCGCAGCGCGCGCTCGAGGAAAACCGCGACGTCCTGAGTCTGGCGCTGCGCGGCGCGCGCATGGGCGTGTGGTCGCGCGACCTGACGACGCAGGAGATCACCTGGAGCCGCGAACTGGAGGAACTCATCGGCCTCTCCGACGGCCGCTTCCAGGCGTCGGTCGCGGCGTTTTATGCGCGCGTGCACGACGACGATCGCGAGATGGTGCGGCAGGCGGTCGAACGGGCGCTGACGCAACGCGCGGACTATACGGTCGAATTCCGCCTGCTCCATGGTGACGGGCAATGGCGCTGGATGGAAGGGCGCGGCCGCGCGCTGTACGATGCCGACGGCCAGGCGCTGTCGCTACACGGGCTCTTTATCGATATTTCCGCACGCAAGCAGGGCGAAGCCCTGCTCACGCAGCTGAATCGTCAACTGTCCGACGCGGACCGGCGCAAGGACGAGTTCCTGGCGACGCTTGCCCACGAACTGCGCAATCCGCTCGCGCCCATGCGCAACGTGCTCGAACTGCTGCGGCAGAAGGAATTCAGCGATCCGCAGGTGCTCTGGTCGCGCGAGGTGTTCGAACGCCAGTTGCAGCACATGACGCACCTCGTCGACGATCTGCTCGAAGTGTCGCGCATCACCCAGGGCAAGCTCGAACTGCGCAAGCAGCCGGTCGAACTCGCCAGCGTGATGAGCGCGGCGGTGGAAACGTCGCGCCCGCTGATGCTCGCCGGCGCGCACCAGCTCGTCGTACAGTTTCCGAACGCGCCGATCGTGCTGGATGCCGACCCCACCCGGCTGTCGCAAATGCTGCAGAACCTGCTGAACAACGCAGCCAAATACACGCCCGCGGGCGGCCTGGTCACCCTGAGCGCCGAACGCGTCGGCGACGAGGCGGTGATCTCGGTGCGCGATTCGGGCATCGGCATCGCGCAGGAGCATCTGACGAGCATTTTCGAGATGTTCTCGCAGCTTTCGCCGGCGCTCGACCGCGCGCAGGGCGGGCTGGGCATCGGCCTGTCGCTGGTGCGGGCCCTGACCGAACTGCACGGCGGCCAGGTGAGCGCCGATAGCGACGGCGACGGCCGGGGCAGCCTCTTCACCGTGCGCCTGCCGGTCTGCGACGTCCCGGTGCCGCCCGCGGCGCCCGAGTCCGGCCTGCTGCCGCTGGCCTCGCGGGACGGGCGGCGCATCCTGATCGTCGACGACAACGAGGACGCGGCGCTGAGCCTGTCGATGGTGCTGGAATCGGGCAATCAGGAAGTCCGCACGGCCTTCACGGGCCTGTCCGGTCTCCACGCCGCCGAAACGTTTCGCGCCGATGTCGTCATCCTCGACATCGGCCTGCCGGATATCAACGGCTACGAGGTGGCGCGGCGAATCCGGGCAACCGGCTGGGGCAAACGCCTGCTGCTCATCGCGTTGACGGGCTGGGGCCAGGAACAGGACAAACGGGACGCGGCGGCCGCCGGCTTCGACCACCACTTCACCAAACCGGTGGATTTTCACGGCCTGCTCACGGTGCTGGCCGCACACGCCGGCAGGCCGGCCGCGCGCTAGCGCATGTCGTGCATTGCGGGGACGGACCGCTGCGGCGGCGCGCCCGTGCACGGGATGCAAGCGGCGTGCGCCCCGGTCCTATGCCTCCAGCGCGAGCAGCGCGAAGGTCGCAAGCCAGTGTTCGCCCATATAGTCTCCCGCCACATGCGGCAACGCCGTGTCCAGATGCCGCGCGGCGGCGTCCAGCAGCACCGCGCGGCGCGCATCCTCGGGCGGCAGCGCGGCGGCAAGATCGCGTTGGCACCAGGCGCGGCTCAGGTTCAGGCCGTCGAGGTGCGCGATCTTGCCGTCGCTGCGGTCCGAAACCGTCGCCGGCACGAACAGCGCTGCCGGCCGCCGCATGGCCAGATCGGGCAGGAACGCGCCGAACCAGTCGAGAAACGCCGCCGCGGGCAGCACGCGGCGCATCAGTGCCGCCTCCATCAGCGCCGGCGACAGGAACTCGTCGCCTCCCGGCTCCCATGCCTGGCAGTCGCGGTCCCCGGCATGCCAGCGCAGCGCCGCGGCCTCGATCCCCGCCACCAGCGCGACGCGCCCGGTCCGACGGCCGAAATCCAGCGCCAGCGACAAGGCGAAGGCCGTATTGAAATGCGTGCCCACGCGCAGCGGGTAATCGGCTTTTTCCAGAAACGCGACGAAACTGGCGACGAAGAACTCGGTCATGGGCGCAAGCGTCCGTGCCCAGCGCGCGGCCTGCGGCAGCGTCGACGCCTCGAGCTGACCCGCCAGCGCCAGCAGCCAGGCCCAGCCGTACGGGCGCTCGAAGCCGCGGTTGTGCGCCTGCGTCAGGTACGCCATCTCCACGTCGACATTGGCCGGCGTGAAATGCGCATCCACCAGCGCAACGATGCGTGCTGCCGGGGTGAAATCGGGATAACGATCGAGCAGGCGCAGCACCAGCCAGTAGCCATGTACGCAGGAGTGCCAGTCGTAACTGCCATAAAAAATGGGATGCAGCTCCCGCGGGCCGCGCGCATCGTCGGGCCCGGCCAGCACGTGCGTCAGCTTGTTCGGGTATTCGCGCGTCAGATGGTCCAGCGCGAGGGTACTGAATTTAACGGCCATTTCAGGCGTGAGTTGCATCATTGTCGGGGAGTCCGTAATGTCATGGCGAACGGTTGATGAAAAATGGGGTGCGCCGCGCCGCGCCGGCAGAGCGTCGCATCCCGCGGGGGTGGGACCGCGTGTCGCATGCCGAACGGCGGTTATATTTTGATACATGTCGCGACCCTGGGTATAATTCCGATTCGCCCTTGTCGCTGTACGGCAGGACGACATCGGCAGTACAGCGCAGTATCGAACAATCAGCGGTTCAATCATGCACGGCAACGCAGCGCGTCGCCGTCGACATGTCACTCTCCCGGATGTGAAAAACACCGGGATGTCGTCTGCAAGGCAGGCGGTGAAGGGCCAGAGGAGACGCTGGCGACTTCCCCGAAGTGCGGCTACAGATCGTGCGACAACCCCTTCGAATCGTCGAAGCGATGAACACCCCGAATGACGTGGGGCATCGATGGAAACGGTTCCAACCAGGACGGCCAAGTCATGATTTTCTCTCACGACACGCGTTTTCGCGTCTAGCGGCGCGCTGATTCAAAGCCACCGACTTTTAGCGTCACCGGCTTAGCGTCACCGGCCTAGCGCCACCGACTCAACGCCACCGCCCGGCGCAATGCCGGCGATTTGCCTGCGCTCGCGCGCCGGGTCCTCTGCGGCCTCGCGCCCGGGCAGGCACGTGCTCGCCTGCGGATTCGTCTTTTTCCGGAACCGCGCCGGCACCTTCACACGGAGCTATGCACCAGATGTCCCTCGACAATACGATTCCCTCTTCCCGCACCGGCCTGTTCGACCGGATCGGCCTGCCCCGTTCGCTTGCGGTCGGTTTCCTCGGCCTGCTGCTGTTCATGATCGGCGATGGGGTCGAAGCCGGCTATCTCGCGCCTTTCCTCTCCAGTCACGGCATTTCGAACAGCAGGATCGCCCTGCTCTTCACCGTCTACGGTCTGACGGTATCGATCTCCTCCTGGCTCTCGGGCGCCCTGTCGGACCTGTGGGGGCCCAAGCGCGTCATGACGATCGGACTGCTGATCTGGATGGTCTTCGAAGTGGTGTTCCTGACCTTCGGCGTCCGTACGCACAGCTACGCGGCCATGTTGCTGGCCTACGCGGTGCGCGGCCTGGGCTATCCGCTGTTCGCGTTCGGTTTTCTCGTCTGGATCGCGGCGGCCACGCCGTCGAAACAGTTGGGATCGGCGGTCGGCTGGTTCTGGTTCGCTTTCGCCGCGGGCCTGCCCACGCTCGGCTCCCTGTTCGCCAGCATCACGATTCCGCTGATCGGCGAGGTGGCGACATTCTGGGCGTCCCTCGGCCTCGTCGTCCTCGGCGGCGGCATCACGCTGCTGTGCTGCCGCGACGCATCCGGCTCGGCGCGCATGGCGCGCGGCGGTCACAGCCCGTTCGCGATCGTGTTCGGCAGCGTCACCATCATCTGGCGCGAGCCGAAGATCATGATGGCCGGCATCACCCGCGCGATCAATACCTCGTCCGAATATGCGTTCCTGGTGATCATGCCGGCGTTCTTCACGAAGGTCATCGGCCTCACGCTGCAGGACTGGCTGCACCTGCTGTCGATCATTTTCCTCAGCAATATCGTCTTCAACCTGGCGTCGGGCATCGCCGCGGATCGCATCGGTTACCGGCGCGTGATCGGCTTCGCCGGCGGTCTCGGCTCGGCGATCAGCGTGCCGTTGATGTACTACATGCCGCTGCTGTTCAAGGGCGACTTCGCGATGATCGCGGTGTTCGGCGTCCTCTATGGCGCGACGCTCGCCTGCTTCGTGCCGCTGTCCGGCCTGGTGCCGCAACTGGCGCCGAAGGAAAAAGCCGCGGCATTGTCGATCCTGGGGCTGGGCGCCGGCATCAGCGTCTGGCTCGGCCCGCTGGTCGTCACGCTGTTTCGCAGCAGCGTCGGCATCGAGGGCGTGGTCTGGATTTTCTCCGGCATGTACGTGCTCTCGGCCGTGTTGACGATCTTCCTGCGCGTGTCGCCCGAGGCGAAGGCCTATGCGGAAAAGCATGCCGATGCCGAAGGCACGCTGTCGCTGGGGCACTGAGGTTCGGCAACGACGCCCGGGCACGGATGCCTGGAGGGTGTCATGCACCGACATCCCCGGGCGCTGGCGCCCGGGCACCCCGCACCGCCCGTCGTTCATGCCGACGGCGTGAGCAGGCGTAACGCGCTGTCCGTGCCGGTCACGCCGATGCGACCGCGTTCGCGCTCGAAGACCAGCGAGATGGTCGCCTCGCCCACCTGCAAATCGGTGATCGCGAGATGGTCGATGCCGTCGGGGAGCGCCGGCTGCGTGACGGTGACTTCGCCGCGCGCCGCATCGATCTCCAGCCCGAGGCAGGCTTCGAGCATCATGAAGGGCGCGCCGGTCGCCCAGGCCTGCGGCAGGCAGGCAACCGGATAGGCGGTGGGCACCTCGCCGCGCGAACGCGTAAAGCCGCAAAACAGTTCCGGCAGACGCATGCCGAAACCCACGGCGGCTTCATGCAGGGTTTGCAACAGACGCACCGCGGTGTGCTTGTCGCCGTAATGCGCGATGCCTTTCGCGCACAGCGCGGTGTCGTGCGGCCAGACCGAGCCATTGTGATAGGACATCGGGTTGTAGCGCGCCTGGCCCGATGCCAGGGTGCGCACCCCCCAGCCATTCTGGAATTCGCTGGCGCGCAGATGCCCGATCACCGCGTCGGCGCGCGCAGGCGACGGCAACCCGAACGTCAGCAGATGGCCCGCGTTCGATGCACGCACCCGGCACAGCGCGCCCTTGCCATCAACGGCGATTCCGTAGAATTGCTGATCCTCCATCCAGAACATCGTCTCCAGGCGGTCGCGCAGCGTCGCCGCGCGTGCCGCGTAGGAGGGTTGCGGGGTTTGTGCCGCCTCGCGCCCCGCCGCGAGGCGCGTCATCGTTTCGAACGCCACGCAGGCGTAGGCCTGCACCTCGACCAGCGCGATCGGGCCCTCGGGAAAACGGCCGTCGGCATGGAAGACGGAGTCCTGGCTGTCTTTCCAGCCCTGGTTCGCCAGGCCGCTCTCGGCACCGCGCTGATAGGCCAGCAGGCCGAACGGGCTTTTGTCACAGACATCGGCGATCCACCGGGTGGCGGCCTGCAGCGCCGGCCAGAGTTCCTCGATCAGCGCATCGTCGCCGGTGCGGGTGTGGTAGGCGCCGGCCAGCACCACGAACAGCGGCGTCGTGTCCACCCCGCCGTAATACATGCCGAATGGCACCTCGCCGGTGGTCGCCATCTCGCATTTGCGGGTCTCGTGCAGGATCTTGCCCGGCGCCGCGTCGCGGAACGCCGATGTATCCCGCGCCTGATGCTGCGCGAGAAAGCGCAGGACGCCGCGCGCCAGTGCCGGCTGCAGCCACAGCATCTGCAAGGCGGTGATGATGCCGTCGCGGCCGAAGGCGGTCGAAAACCACGGAATGCCGGCGTAGGGATAGGGGCCGGACGGAAGGTCCGTGGTGAGCAGGTCCAGATCGGCCTTCGAACGCGCCAGCCACGCGTTGAACAGGGTATTGCGCGACTGGACGACCGCGCCGGCATGGTGGCGCACGCGCATCGCGGTGTGCGCGCCCAGCAGCGCGGCGCGCATGCCGGCACGGCCGGCCACGGCGGGCGGGGCCACCGGCGCATCGGGTGCATCGGGCATATCGAGGGCGGGCAGGGGCGCCGTGCCCGGCATGGCCCGTTCTTCGTACGCCACCGACAGATACAGCGTGGTGCAGCAGTCCGGGATCAATTCGAGCAGGTAATCGGCACGGTCGACCGTCAGCGCATGCGGCGCCGGGGAAAAACTGACCCGCACGATGCGTTCCTTGGCGTCGAGACCCCGGTAGCGCAGCACGACGACACCATCCTCGATGACCGGCGCGAAGGTCTCCCCGCGCTGCGCACGGTCGGAGCCCCGAACCTCGAACATATCTCGAAAATCCGCCGCGAACGCGACCGACAGGGGCAGGGGCGCGGCGGGCGGCTCATCCGTGGCCGATGCGGACCCGCCCTCGGCGGGCGCCGTCAGGCCGTAATGCGTCACGGCGATCGCCTCGTCCATGCCCTCCCCGGTCAGCACCCGCATCCGCTTGAGATGGATCGTGCCGCCCGCCGGACTGCGCTCGCCCAGCCCCGGCAGCGGCAGGTTGGTGAGATGCGCGGTGAACACCGTATTGCTGTCGTCGACATTCCCCGACAGCAGGGACGGCGCGCGCGTTCCCAGGCTGAGGTCGAAGCGCGACAGCACACGGGTATCGTTGACGAACAGACCCTGCTGCGCGCCGCCCACGTTGCCGAAGACATCGTTGACGACGAAGGTGTCACCCGACTTCAATACGAATCGCTCGCCCACGCCGCCCGCTTCGGCAGCGCCGTCCTTTCCCAGATCCGTCATCCGTGACACCTCCCGGTGCATATGTACTGAATACGGTATCACCGCCATTGCTTTTTGTCAGGGCGCGCACAGCACTTACAATGACGGCGGACGCGCACCCCCGCGCACGTCGTCCGCCAACCGGAGAAACGAACGATGTCAAAGCGCTGGACACGCAGGGAATTCGTCACCGCCGCCGCGGTAGTGGGCCTCGGCTGCGCCCTGCCCTCGCTCGCCTTCGCGCAAGCCGGCGAATCCGCGCTCGCGCGCATCAAGCGCACCGGCGTGTTGCGTACCGGTTTCGTCGCGGGCGCCGCACCGTACTACACGAAATCCGTGGCGACCGGCCAGTGGCAGGGGTTCTGCGTCGATTTCGCGA
The DNA here is from genome assembly GCF_026624755.1 of Robbsia betulipollinis. Lineage (NCBI taxonomy): Bacteria > Pseudomonadati > Pseudomonadota > Betaproteobacteria > Burkholderiales > Burkholderiaceae > Robbsia > Robbsia betulipollinis. The sequence continues at coordinate 277,690 of NZ_JAPMXC010000010.1, read as the reverse complement.
ATTCCCTGGCCGCGTTTCTCGGCGTGCGCCTGCAGGTGGTCGAGACCACCTGGGGCAATTCGGTACTCGATCTGCAGGCGAACAAGATCGACTGCATGTTCGGTCTCGCGCCCACCCCGCAACGTGAAAAAATGGTCGGCTTCAGCAAACCGCTGTTCCAGAATACCTTCACGCTGGTGGCGCGGCCGGGTTTCGCGCCGAAGACCTGGGCCGAGGTCGACCGGCCGGGCGTGAAGCTGTCGGTCGACATCGGATCGAACCAGGACACCTTCGCCACGCAAAACCTCAAACAGGCGGCGCTGCGGCGCTTCGATACGTCGGGCGATGCCACGCTCGCGCTGCAGACCGGTCAGGTCGATGCGCAGGTCCTGGTCGTTCTGCTCGCGGCCACGGTACTGTCGAAGGCACCGTCGCTCGGGCATCTCATCGTGCCCACGCCACCCAGCTTCGCGCCGACGGCGATCGGCGTGCAAAAGGAAACCGACCCCGCGCTGCTGGATCAGATCAATGCGTGGCTGACGAAGACGCGGGCCGCGGGCGACGTGCGCAAGACCATTCTGAACAATATGCAGGCACTTGCCCGTATCGACCCGGCGGCCTTTCCGAAGGAAGTGACGTTCTAGAGGGTGTCATGCGCCCTCCGGCAGGCCGCGCGTCAGCGCATCAGCAGATCGGCGAGATCGATCAGGTCGAAGACCGGCACGCCGCAACGGACCCGGATCGCATCGCGGTACGGCGGCATGTTCGTGCATTCGAGGACGATCGCGGCGAGCCCCGGCGTGGCCTGCGCCAGGCGAACGGCAGCATCGACGATCTCCTCGCCAATGCGCGCGAAGTCCCCGGTGGCGGCGTCGCCGAGAATGACGCGGGCGAATTCGCCGTCGGCGCGCACGCCCGCCACCGGCGTGTCGGACCGGGCGCCGGCCGCGGCCAGATGCGCGGCGCCCAGCGCAGCGGCGGAAGCGGTCAGCACGCCGATGCGCGCCCGCGGCCCGAAACTCGCCTGCAGCAAAGGCAGCAGCAGCAAGGCCGACGCGGCGACCGGTATGCGCACCGCCGCCGCCAGCCGGGACTGATGCAGCACCATGAAACCGCAACTGGTGATCAACGCGCGGCAGCCGGCCCGCTCCAGCGCCACGGCCGCCTCGACGAAGCCATCGACCAGACCGGCGGCCCGGTCGTGGACGACGCGCGCGGGCGTGGCGTCGGCGACGCCGCGCCGCCGTACGGGATAGCGGTAGCTCGCGGGATTGCCCGCGTCGCCCGGCGGCCGGGGAAAACGGGTATCGAGCATCAGGATGCCCAGCGTTCCGGGGGCGGTCATCGAATCCTCGGGCAACGTAACGTCCGGCAAAAAAACGTTTATCTTACAATCGCGCCTGGGTGCGTGTCGAAGGGCGTGCCGCGCCGACGCGGGCCCGCATGGCGGCATCCGACACCGACATCCGCGCCCCGCCGGGAATCATCGGCCAACACTGCCCTTCTGGAGCTGCTGTGTATCACTGGGATTTTGGCGCCATCTGGGTCTACCGCTCGCTGCTCGCCAGCGGTCTTTTCTACACCGTGCTCTACACCGCCGTCTGCATCGCGCTCGGTTTGCTGATCGGCTGCGTGGTGGGCATCGGCCGTCTGTCGTCGTCCGGCCTGATTTCGGGACCGCTGCGCGCCTACGTCGAGGTGTTTCGCTGTACGCCGCTGCTGGTGCAGTTGATATGGTTCTATTATGCCTTGCCGGTACTGATGCATATCGAGATGACGCCGGTGACCGCGTCGGTGCTGGCGCTGTCCCTGTACGGCGGCGCGTTCTATTCGGAAATCGTCCGGGCCGGCGTCAATTCGATCGACCCCGGGCAGACCGAGGCGGGCATGGCGATGGGCATGACGGCCGCGCAGGTGATGCGCCGCGTGATTCTCCCCCAGGCGTTCAAACGGATGGTGCCGCCGTTGATGAGCCAGTCGATCATGCAGTTGAAGAACACGTCGCTGCTGTCGGTGCTCGCCGTGCCGGACCTGCTGTACCAGGGCCAGTCCGCCGCCCACGACTCCTACCGGCCGCTGGAAATCTACACGATCGTCGCGCTGTGCTATTTCCTCGTGCTGTTCCCGGCGACGCTCGCGTCCAAACGCCTCGAGAGCCGGCTTGCCCGCCAGGACCATGGTTGACATGGCCGTCCCCCCGATACCGTCGCCCATGACACCGCCGCCACTGATCGCACCGCCGATGATCGAGATCCAGCGATTGAGCAAGCGCTTCGGCGACAACGTCGTCCTGAAGGACATCTCGCTGCGCGTGGACCAGGGCGGCGTGGTCGCCCTGATCGGCCCCTCGGGCTCCGGCAAATCGACGCTGCTGCGCTGCATCAACCTGCTGACGGTACCCGATGGCGGCAGCATCCGGGTGGGCGCGCGCACCCTGGCCTTCGGCGCGGGCGCGCCGGCCCTGCCGCGCCCGCGCGAGCTCGCCGCCTATCGCGCCGGTACCGGCATGGTCTTCCAGCATTTCAATCTGTTTCCGCACATGACGGCGCTCGGCAACGTGATGGAAGGCATGGTGACGGTGCGCAAGCTCGACCCGGCCACCGCGCGCACGACCGCCCTCGCCCTGCTCGATCGCGTCGGTCTGGCGGCGCTGGCCGAGCGCCATCCGGACCGCCTTTCCGGCGGCCAGAAGCAGCGCGTCGCCATCGCCCGGGCGCTCGCGCTGCGCCCGGAGGTGATGCTGTTCGACGAGGCCACCTCCGCGCTCGATCCGGAACTCGTCGGCGAAGTGCTGGCGGTGATGAAGACGCTGGCGGACGAAGGCATGACGATGGTGCTGGTGACGCACGAGGTCGCGTTCGCCCGTGAAGTGGCCGACCAGGTGGTTTTCATGCGCGATGGCGTCGTCGTGGAGGCCGGCCCGGCGGCGCAGGTCATCGACGCGCCCGTCGAACCGGCCACCCGGGCCTTCCTGGCGCGTTTCAACCGCGGCTGAGCGCGCGGCGGCCCGGCGGCATGCGACGGCGTGCGACGGCGTGCGACGGCGCCGAAAATAGCGCGTCGCCCCCGCCCGCGGCGCGCATATTCGTCGAATGTTGGCCTATCGGCATGCAAATGGCTGGCTCTCGTGCAATTCCGGTGCCATTATTGAGCAGTTACCAGCCTGTTCCCGCCATGCCCCCGTTTCCACCGATTGCACGCCGCCCGCGAATGACCCATGGTAGATGAAGACAACGGCAATCCGTCGTCGCCAGAGGATGACACCTATATCAAGCGTAGCGTGCTGGACTTCGCGGTCGTGGGCATCGGTGCCTCGTCGGGAGGCATTCCGGCGCTCGTCCGGTTTTTCGAAAACATGCCCGATTCCCCGGGGATGGCATTCGTGCTCGTGCTGCACCTGTCGCCGGCGCACGAGAGCAGCATCGCGGAAATCCTGCGGCGCGTGACGAAACTGCCCACGCGGCAGGTGACGGAAGAAACGGCGATCGAGGTCAACCACGTTTACGTGATTCCGCCCGCGTACACGCTGCTGATGAACGACGGCAAGCTGGAGCTGCGCGCCGGCGAGATCATGAAAGGGCCGCGCACGTCGATCGACATCTTTTTCCGCACGCTGGCGCTGGCGCACGGCGAGCAGGCAATCAGCGTCATCCTCTCCGGCAACGGGGCCGACGGCTCGGTGGGCATCCAGCGCATCAAGGAATGCGGCGGCCTGGCCTTCGCCCAGACGCCCGACGACGCCGAATATGACAGCATGCCGAGCTGCGCGATCGCCACCGGTCTGATCGACTTCGTCATGCCGGTGGCGGACATGCCCGCGAAACTGGTGGCGCTCTGGCAAAACGCGCAGGCGATCGCGCTGCCAGGTCTGTGGTTGAAGCCCGGTGTCGGGAAAAAAGTGGAAGGCGTCTCGCCCGAGGAGTCGGAACACGCGCTGCGCGGCGTGATGGCAAAGCTCTACGCGCGCACGGGCCACGATTTCACGCATTACAAGCGCGCGACGATCTTGCGCCGGATCGAGCGCCGGCTGCAGGTCAACGGTCTGCGCGACACGCCCGCCTATCTCGATTTCCTGAGCGCCTATCCCGAAGAAACGGCCGGCCTGCTCAAGGATCTGCTGATTTCCGTGACCAACTTCTTCCGCGACCGCCTGGCGTTCGAAGCGCTGGAGCGCGCGGTCATCGATCATCTCGCCTCGCCCGATCGCGCCGAGCAGCCCCTGCGCGCCTGGGTCGCCGGATGTGCCACGGGCGAAGAGGCCTACTCGCTCGCCGTGCTGCTGTGCGATCACATCGCGTCGCCGCAGCAACGCGACAACATCCAGATCTTCGCCACCGACATCGACGAGCCGGCGCTGGCTTTCGCCCGCGGTGGCCTGTATCCGGAGTCGATCGCCGTCGATATTCCGCCGGCCTGGCTGCGCCATTTTTTTTCCAGGGAAAACAATGGCTATCGCATCAAGAAAATCATCCGCAACAAGGTGCTGTTCTCGCCGCACAACATCCTGCGGGACCCGCCGTTTTCGCGCCTCGATCTGGTGTGCTGCCGCAACCTTCTCATCTATCTCGAACGCGAAGCGCAGCAGGCCGTTCTCGAAACCTTCCATTTCGCGCTGAAACCCGGCGGATTCCTGTTTCTCGGCAGTTCCGAATCCGCGGACATGGCCGGGACGCTGTTCAGCGTGATCGACAAGAAGAACCGCATCTATCGAGCAAACGTGGTCTCGCGGCCCCGTACCTATCTGTCGAGCAAGGCACTCGCCGATGACGGGGGGAAGCGCCCATACAAGGAGTCTGTGAGTCCCTATCCCCACCGTGACGCCATTCCTTTCGGCGACGCGCACCAGTTGCTGTTGAGCCAGTATGCGCCCCCGAGCGTGCTGATCGACGCCGCCTACAACATCGTTCACATCACGGACCGCGTCGATCAGTTCCTTCGCTATGTGAGCGGCGTCCCCACCCTGAATCTGCTGACCCTGGTGCACCCGGACCTGCGGCTCGATCTGCGCACCGCGCTCTATCAGGCGGTGAAGTCCGGCACGAGCGTGGACGCGCGCCGTCGCGGCTTCTCGCTCAGGGACGGCGTCGTCAATGTCAACATCACCGCCAAGCCCGTTTCGATCGAGGACCGGAAATACATCCTGGTGCTGTTCGACGCCGTCGGCAGCACCATCGACACCGGCATGGAAACCGGCGCGGGCCACAGCGTGGTCATTGCGCAGCTCGAGGAAGAGGTGCGCAATCTCAAGCAGCAGCTCCAGGAAACCATCGACGACGCGGATTTCTCCAGTCAGGAGCTGAAGGCCTCCAACGAGGAATTCCAGTCGGTCAACGAGGAACTGCGCTCGGCCAGCGAGGAACTGGAAACCAGCAAGGAGGAATTGCAGTCCATCAACGAAGAGCTGATCACGGTCAACGCGGAACTCAAGACCAAGGTGGACGAATCGGCCAAGGCCAACGAGGACCTGCAGAACCTGATCGCGTCCTCGGACATTCCCACCATCTTCGTCGACTGCGAGTTGCGCATCAAGCGCTTCACGCCGCGCGCGCTGAATCTCTTCAGGCTGATCACCTCGGATATCGAACGGCCCCTGCGCGACATCACCCACGACCTGCAATGGGAAACGCTCGTCGAGGACCTGCACGAGACGCTGCGATCGAACCGCGTGGTGGAGCGCGAGATCGAGAGCATCAACAAGCGCTTCTACATCGCCCGCATCTCGCCCTACCGCACCGGGGCGGACGAAGTGCAGGGCGCCGTGCTGACGTTCGTCGACGTCACCCGCCTGCGCGATGCGGAAGCGCGCGCGCGCGCCACCGAAACGCGGATGCAGCGTGTCGCCCAGAGCCTGAAAGACTACGCGATCGTGATGCTCGACCCGCACGGCACGCTGGTCACCTGGAATCTGGGCGCGGAGAAGATTTTCGGCTATACCGAAGCGGAGGCGATGGGTGCGCACGGCTCGCGGATTTTCAGAACCGAAAGCCGGGAAGAAGGCACCTTCGAAGCCGAAATGCATAATGCCCTGACGCAGGGCCGCGTCGAGGACGAGCGCTGGTATGTCGACAAGGACGGCACCCCGGTTTTCTGCAGCGGCATCACGGTGCCGCTCTATACCGAGGCCGGTACGTTCGAAGGCTTCGCGAAGATCGCGCGCAACATGACCCAGCAACAGCGCCTCGCCCACTATCGCGCGAAGCGGCTGGTGCGCGAAAAAGAGGTGCGGCAGGCCAGCCAGCAGGCCAATCACCTCAAGGACGAGTTCCTGGCGATCATGTCGCACGAACTCAAGCACCCGCTGAACCTGATCAGCGTCAACGCCGAACTGGCGAGCCGGCTGCCCGGCGTACAGGGCTATGGCCTGATGGAGCGCGCGCTCGGCACCATCAGCAAGGCCGTCAAGAGTCAGGCGAAAATCATCGAAGACCTGCTCGACCTCTCGCGCGTCAACACCGGCAAGCTGGCGCTCAATCGCGCGCCATTCGACATCGTCCCGTGCATTCAGTCGATCGTCAAGGCCGCCGGGGAGGCCGCCGCGGCGAAGCGGATCACGATGACCTTCGACAGCAGCGCCCCCTCGCTGCCGGTTTTCGCCGACGGGGTCCGCATCGAGCAGATCATCTGGAACCTGGTGAGCAACGCCCTGAAATTCACGCCGGTGGATGGCCGGATCCGCCTTCACGCCACGGTCGAGGGATCGTGCGCGCGACTGGACGTGGCGGATTCCGGCGACGGCATCGATCCGGCCTTTCTGCCGCTCGTCTTCGATCTGTTCAAACAGGCGAACGGTCGCCCGCAAAGCATGGGCGGGCTGGGCATCGGACTGGCACTGGTGAAGGAGCTGGCCAGCGCGCATGGCGGCCGCGTGGAAGCCCGTTCCGCGGGGATCGGCCAGGGCACGAAATTCAGCGTCTGGATTCCGCTGCAGGACCGCCAGCAGCAGGACCCCGATCCCTCGCGGCCGATGGTGCCATCGTTGCACGGATGGCACATCCTGCTGGTGGACGACATGCCCGAATCCATCGAGGCCCTGGGAGCGCTGCTGGAAACGGATGGCGCCATCGTCACCGTCGCGCCAGCGGCCGAAGCGGCGCGACAGTTGCGGGACGGCAAGGCATACGACCTGCTGATCGCCGACCCCGGCATGTCGGAAATGCGCGGCCATCCGTTGGGCACGACACTGAAGTCCCTGCCTTCGGACAGGAAACTGGTGACCGTCGCGCTGACCATTTTCGGGCAGCCTCACGACGTACAGGAGGCGCTCGAAGCGGGGTTCGACACCTACCTTGTCAAACCGGTCTCGCTGGGCGAGGTGCAGCGGGTCGTCGCCGAGTTCCTGTCCCACCGCTGAAAGATCGGGCGCGCGCCGGGCAGCGGAAACCGCTCGGACCGCGGCGGCGGCGTGGCGCGCGCGGCACAGGCACAAACGATTACAAAAGCCGGAATGGCCGTATCGTAGAATCCGCCTTATCCCAATGATTCCCACGGCGCCCCTGCGCGACGCGTCGCCCGCCTTCGATGAAAGTTCAAAACGCCCGACGCTGGGCACCCACGGGTCCGCGCGCCTGGCTGTTCGCGGCGCTGTCCCTGCTGCTCGCCAGCGCCGTGCGCGGCTCCCTGCACCCGGTATTGGGACCGGCGTCGCCCGGTTTCGCCTTCTGCATCGCCGCCGCGCTGATCGAATATTTCTTCGGACTCGCCCCCGCGCTCACGGTCATGACGGTCGGTCTGGTCATCGCCGACTATCTCTTCGTGCCGCCCTACGGCGATCTCACGTATTTCGACCGCAGCGACGTGACCTTGCTCGTCACCTATCCCCTCATCACGATCGTGGTGATCGTGCTGATCGAACGGCTGCGGCGTGCGCAATATCGCAGCGAGCTGGTCGCCTCGGTGGCGCAGTGCCGCTACGAGATCCTGCTGCGATCCGACAACGAGCGGCTGCTGGCGCGCCGCCACGCCGACGAAACGCACCGCCTGTTGCGTGAACTGACGCACCGCCGCGACCAGCTGGTGTTCATCCGGGCGGTGAACCCGACGCCGCTGGCGAACGATCCCGCCGCGGTACCCGCCATCGCGCCAGAGGTCGTGCCCGGCACGCGGCCGGCCACCCGCTCGCTGGGCAACGGTCTGCAAGCCGGCGACCGCTTCGACGCCGTGCACCCGGCGGACATCGAACGCGTGCTGACCGTGCTGACGCCCGGCGCGCATCGCGTCAGGCTGCTCACCGCCGCCGGCGACTATCGGCTGACGGACGCACTCTGCGAACGCTTCACGACGCCCGCCGGCGACTTCTTCATTTTGAGACTGGAGGCGTGATGCCGGTGCACCGCTTTTCTCGCGCGCAGGTGCCGGCATGAGCACGGACGGCGCGATCTTCCACGCCGGCGACGCCCACGCCGTGCTGCTGCTGCACGGCCTGTCGAGTTCGCCGCTCGAAATGCGCTTTCTCGCGCGGGCGCTGCATCGCGAAGGCTTCACCGTCAGCGCCCCGATGATCGACGGCTACAGCCTCGACCCGGCCCGGCCGGCGATGGAAGGCTGGATCGACGCCGCGGTCGCGGAATTCGACGCCCTCGCGCGGCAGTACCGGTTCGTGTCGGTCTGCGGCCTGTCGATGGGCGCGACGCTGGCGCTGGCGGTCGCGCAGCGCCGGCCCTCGGCGCAGGCGCTCGCCTTGTTGTCGACCACGCTCGACTACGACGGCTGGGCGATTCCCTGGTACCGTTTTGTGCTGAGCTGGCTCTATTATTCGCCATGGCGGCGGCGCTGGCGCTACCGGGAAACCGCGCCGTTCGGACTCAGGAACGCGGCGCTGCGCGCCAAGGTGGCGCGCTCGATGGAAAATACCGACTTCAGCGAAATCGGACCGGCTACCTTGTCCCTGCCGGCGATCCACGAGGCCAGCCGTCTCGCCGTTCATGTCAGGAAACGCCTGCCGGTCATCCGCAGCGACTGTCTGCTGATCCATGCGATCGACGACGAAACCGCCAGCCCGAAAAACGCGCGCCTGGTGCTGGCGCGCATCGGCTCGGTATTCCAGCGCGCGATCTTTCTCGACGATTCCTACCATATGATCACGGTCGACAACGAGCGCGAGATCGTCGCCCGGGAAACCGTGGTGTTCCTGCGGGAAAGCGAGGCCGCGGCGAGCGGCGCGGCGCGGCGCGCACCGGTGGTGTCGCGCGCGCTCGCGCGCCGGCTGCGGCAGATCGCCTCGGTGGCGAAATAAGCGGAATAACCGCAGGCTGCGGTCTTGTACGGGTATTTCGACGATATCGCGCGTATTCGGCGGCGCGATCGCGATGCGCCGCACGCCGCCCGCTATAATCGGGGATGACCGAATCCCAGACTCCTCCCGCCGCGCCCGACGCCGCCGCCGCCGCCTTCGAACAATTGCCGCTGTCGCCGGCGATGCTCGCCAATCTCGCGCAACTGGGCTACCGGAGCATGACGCCGATCCAGGCCGCCAGCCTGCCGGTCGCGCTTGCCGGCCATGACCTCATCGCGCAGGCCAAGACCGGCAGTGGCAAGACCGCCGCGTTCGCGCTCGCCCTGCTCACGCGCCTCGAACCGCGCCGCTTCGACCTGCAGGCGATGGTGCTGTGCCCCACGCGCGAACTCGCCGACCAGGTGGCGCAGGAGATCCGCCGGCTGGCCCGCGCGGAGGAGAACATCAAGATCCTGACGCTGTGCGGCGGCGCCTCGATGCGCCCGCAGATCGCCAGCCTCGAACACGGCGCGCATATCGTCGTCGGCACGCCCGGGCGCATCATCGACCACCTCGATCGCGGCAGCCTGCAACTGGACACGCTGCGCACCCTGGTGCTCGACGAAGCGGACCGCATGCTCGACATGGGCTTCTACGACGACATCGCCGCGATCGCCCAGCGCTGCCCGAAGGAGCGGCAGACGCTGCTCTTCTCGGCCACCTACCCCGAGGGCATCGGCAAGCTGAGCCAGCAGTTCCTGCGCAAGCCGCAGCAGATCACCGTCGAGGCGCAGCACGCACCCAGCAAGATCCGGCAGGTGTTCTACGAGATCGACAAGGCCGCGCGCCTGCCCGCCGTCGCGCAGGTGCTGGACCACTTCCGGCCGGTGAGCGCGCTCGCCTTCTGCAACACGCGGCGGCGCTGCGGCGAACTCGTCGAATTCCTGCGCGGCCAGGGTTTCGAGGCACAGGCGCTGCATGGCGAACTCGAACAGCGCGAACGCGACCAGGTGCTGATCCAGTTCGCGAACCGGAGTTGCTCGGTGCTCGTCGCCACCGACGTCGCCGCGCGCGGTCTCGACATCGACCAACTCGCGCTCGTCATCAATGTCGACGTCACGCCGGACCCCGAAGTGCATATTCACCGGGTCGGTCGCACCGGTCGCGCCGATCATGCAGGCACCGCGGTCACGCTCGCGAGCCTCGACGAGATGGGCCGGGTCGCCTCGGTCGAACAGGCGCTCGGCAACGAGATCCGCTGGGAGCCGCTCGACCAGCTCGCGCCCACCGGCAGCGGCCGCCTGTTGCCGCCGATGGCGACGCTGCAGATCCTCGGCGGGCGCAAGGAGAAGATCCGTCCCGGCGACGTCCAGGGCGCGCTGACCGGCGCGGCGGGCTACACCGCCGCGCAGATCGGCAAGATCAACATCACCGACTTCTCCACCTATGTCGCCGTCGAGCGCAGCATCGCGAAGGAGGCCGCGCGGCGCCTGAACGCCGGCACGATCAAGGGCAAGACGGTGCGCGTACGCCTGATGCGGGACTGAATTTCGGCAGGCTACACTGTGTTCACGTGCTCCCCCGCACGCCCTCGCGCAGTGAACAAAGGCCTCCGACATGCTGACCTTCTTCCACCCCGACCAACTGCTCCATCATCCCCGCAGCTATCTGTCCCGAGGACAGATGCGTTCCCCGCAGGAAGTGCCGGAGCGGGCGGTGCAACTGGTGGCCGGCGCGCACGCGCTCGGCTTCGACGTCCGGCAGCCCGGCGACAGCGGCTTGCGGGCGCTCGCGGCGGTCCATGACGCCGGTTATCTCCAGTTTCTCGAAACCGCGCACGCGGCGTGGAAGGCCGTCCCGGAGGATTTCGGCGACGAAGTCATGTCCAACGTCTTCGTGCGCGACCCCAATGGCTTGCGCAGCATCCTCGGAAAAGCCGCGTACTACCTCGCCGACGGCAGCTGCCCGATCGGCGCGCTGACCTGGCGCGCCGCCTACTGGGCGGCGCAGGACGCGATCGCGGGCGCGCAGGCGCTGCTCGACGGCGTGCCGTCCGCCTATGCGCTGTGCCGGCCGCCCGGCCATCACGCGCGCCGGGCGGCCGCGGGCGGCTTCTGCTATCTGAACAATGCCGCGATCGCCGCCCAGGTATTGCGCGAACGTTTCGGACGCGTCGCGGTGTTCGACGCCGACATGCATCACGGCCAGGGCATCCAGGAAATTTTCTACGATCGCGACGATGTCTTCTACGCGTCGGTGCACGGCAGCCCGGTCAACTTCTATCCGGTCGTGGCCGGCTTCGACGATGAAACCGGCCACGGCCCGGGCACAGGCTGCAATCTCAATCTGCCGATGCCGCACGGCGCGAGCGAAGCCGTCTTCTTCGAAAGAATCGACCAGGCGGTGGCCGCCATCGAACGCTTCGCACCCGCCGCGCTGGTGTTCGCGCTCGGCTTCGATGTTTTCGAGAAAGACCCGCAGACGCGGGTCGCGGTGACCCGCGAGGGCTTTCGCCGCCTGGGCGAAACCGTCGCGGCATTCGGCGTGCCGACGCTGATCGTCCAGGAAGGCGGCTACCATATCGCATCACTACAGGACAATATGGCGCAGTTCTTCGGGGGTTTCGCTCGCCCTCATCGGCCCGGTTAGCCCCGTCAGCCCGGTTGGCGGCGTGCGGCGGCCACCGGCCGCTCCGGTCGATACCCATCGCTCAACGTGCCGAGAAAGGCGATCACGTCGCGGATCTCCGCGGCGTTCAACGCCGGGGCGTCGCCGGCCTTGCGATCGAACGGCGCATCCGCGGTATCGACGTTCTTCCTGTAGCGCGCCGGCAGATCGTTGTAGACGTCGATCGTGCCGTCGCGACGGCGCGGATACCAGCGGGCCGGATCGGTCTCGCGCTCCACATAGAAGTGCATCACGTCGTCGAGCGTGTGAAACACGCCATTGTGGAAAAACACCTGCCGCGTGGCGACATTGCGCAACGTCGGGGTCTTGAACAGACCGCAATACGCGCTTGCCCCGCGCAGGTCCCGGCGCATCGGTCCGCACAGGCCCAGATCGTAATAATGCGGATCGCGGTTCGCCAGCAGCGTCATATTGCGCGGCGCGCCGAACGCCTCGAACTGGAAATCGGTGAACACCGGCGGAAACATGCCGTCGACCGACGGCTTGTCGATATGGCAGGACGAACAGTTGCCCTTCTTCGGATCCTCGAACAATTGCAGACCGCGCGCTTCCTGGAGCGTCAGCGTCGCGTCTCCCGCGAGGTAGTAATCGTATTTGCTGTCGTACGGATGAAAGCTCGGGTCCTCGAACTGGTAGCGCGCCAGCGCGAACAGCGCCTCGCTCATCGCCAGCGGCGCGTTGTCGAACACCGCTGGGCCGAACAGCTTGCGAAAGTCCTCCGCATACGGCGTGCGGCGCAGGCGCTCGAGCACCGCCGCGTCGCTGACGTTCGCCATCTCGTGCGGGTCCAGAAACGGGCCGTCGGCCTGATCCTGGAAGGAGTCGGCGCGGCCGTCCCGGTCGAGGCCGCCCTGCGGCACGTTCGCCGCCGCAGCAGCCTGCTGCGCCGCCTGCGCGCCCGTGGCGTTGCCGCCTTTCGCCACCGAGGCCACCTTCACGTCGCCGGCCGGCGGCGGGGGCGGCGCGAGCGCCGCATCGGTATCCGGCACCGAACTGTTCGGCCCGATCGTGAAATTGGGATTGTGTTCCAGATAGCGCAGCGACGGCACCGCCCGCGTGCCCTGGTCGCGCAGGCGCGTGCCGCCCAGCTGCACGGCCAGGCCATTCGGCGGCCCGTACGCATGCTCGGGACTGTGGCAGGACGCGCAGGCCATGCGTCCCGAAGCCGACAGGGACGCGTCGAAAAACATCCGCCTGCCGAGTTCCGCCGCCGCGCTCAACGTCACGGGGCGGCCGGCCAGCGGCGCGGCATGGTACGGCGCGCCGCGGCCTGGGGCGCCGGGAACGGCCGCCGTGACGGGCGTGGCGAGCGGCACCGGCGCGGAGGCGGAAAGGGGCGCGACGACCGGCGTCGCGGCCGAGGACGCACCGGATGCCGGCGCGACCTTTTCGCACGCGCTCAGCGAGAGCAGTGCCAGCAGAGCGGCCAGCCAGCGCATCTCACTCACCGCTCGTCGTCTCGGTCGTCGTGGTGGAGGTGGCCGTTGTCGCCACGGTTGCGGTCGTCGTCGCCAGGCCGGTGCCCGTGTCGAGGAACAGCTTCGGTGTCTGGCCGCCGCCCGAGAAATCGAACATATTGTCGATCGTGCCGGCGATCGCGTCGAACGACCCTTGCCCGATGCGCGCGCCGGAGAGCCAGTTGTCCTCGATGAAACGCAGCACCGAGGTCTGATCGGTCAGGGTATGGTCGACGTAATTCGCCTTCGCGTAGGGCGAAATCGCCAGCAGCGGCAGGCGCGGGCCATACCCGCATCGGCCGTTCACGGGCTTGCCGGTCAGACCCGCCAGCGGCGTGCCGCTGCCGCAGGCCGACGTGCCGCTGAGGGTATCGGATGTCGAGAACGACGGATTGACGAGATGGTTCGCATGATCGTACCAGCCGTCCGAGTCGTCATAGGCCAGGATCACCACCGTGTCCTTCCAGTCCCGCTGCTTCTGCAGGAAATTCACCACCGTCGTCACGAAGGTCTGTTCGTCGAGCGGATCGGAATTGCCCGCGTGCGCATCCTGATACGCCGGCGCCTTCAGAAAGCTGACCGACGGAAAATTGCCCGCGTTGATCGCCGCGTAGAAATCGTTGATGTCGTACCCGTGGTTGGCCGCGTCGGCGCTGTTGCCGATGAGCGCGGTCGAGGTCGGCCGCACGTGCTTCGGGTTTGCCGTGGACGCGTAGTACTGGAACGGCTGATGATGCGGCACGTAGTCCGCCTTGTAGCCGCCCACCACCGCCGAATACGAACTGCGCGCGCAGCCGGTCGTGCCGTTGGCGTTCGTCGCCGTCAGATCGAAACCGCCCTCGAACCAGCCCCAGCTGACATGCGCCGCGTTCAGCAGGTCGCCGATGTTGCGTCCGCTCATCGACGCGTTCGCCGTGGTCGACGAACACACGTCGCCGGCAGGATCGGTATCGCCGATCATCGTGTAGGCACCCTGACCGTCGGCGATCAGCGCGTTGGCGGTGGCCGTTCCCACCGCCGCCACCGCACCGTTGGTCTGCCCGGAAATCAGGTTCAGCGCGCCCGGCGTCGAGGGTCCGAACTGCGTGTCGAAGGAGTTGTCGTTCAGGGCGAAATGCTGCGCGTAGTTCCACATCGCGGTGACGGTATTGCCGTCGTAATAGCCCATCACCAGGCCGGTGGTATAGAACGGGCCGGCGCCGCCCGACGCCGACGTGCGCCCCGTGTACAGCGGGAAAAGATCCATCTTCAGGCCGTCGAACGCGTTCTGCTCCGGCGTGTAGTTATGGTTCTGCGACGCCGTGAGAGCCTGCGACCGGTCCAGACGGAAGGGATTCGCCGCGCCGGTGCCGTTGAGGGTATTCGTGCTGTTCGGGTTCGCGGTGAGCAACGCGGTCGTCAGATTGTTCAGGCTCGGCGTACCCGCCAGCGCGGTGAATGCCGGCTCGCCCGTCGGGTTCGTCGCATTCGGATAGGTCCCGAAATAATGGTCGAACGCAATGTTCTCGCCAAAGATCACGACCACGTGCTTGATCGGCGTCGCGGTCGACACCGCATCCTGCGCGGTAAGCGCGGCCGACGATCCACCGCCGCAGGCGGCTTGCATCGCGCACAGCAGCGCAATCGACATTACGGGAATCACGGCATGGAGGGCAAAGGGGGGGCGCGGCATACATCCTCTTGTTCCGGCGGGTGCCGGAGGCGGTTTTCCGGGAAGGCCGCGTAACATTAAGCGACGGCCAAGACGCGCCGATGACGGTTTGCTGACGATCGCCTTTCGGTTTGACCCTTCGGTTTGACCCCTCTACCACCAGGGCGAACCGCATATCGTAGAATGACGATACGTAATTCGAGAAATGGCGATACGTGCGTCGCGGCGCGCCCCTTCGCGATATCTCTTTTTTCCTGGAAACAGGCATGGACGTCGACGCCATCCACAAGGCATTGAGTCACCCCGTACGACGCCAGATTCTCGACTGGCTGAAAACCCCGGCCGCGTATTTTTCGATGCAGGACCATCTGCCGCTCGAAGTCGGCGTCTGCGCCGGCCTTATCGACGCGCGCACCGGGCTGTCGCAGTCGACCGTCTCGGTGCATCTGGCCACGCTGCAACGCGCCGGGCTGGTGACGTCGAAGCGGATCGGACAGTGGGTGTTCTTCAAGCGCGACGACGCGACGATCGCCCGTTTCAAGCGGCACATCGATACCGACCTCTAACTCCGCACCTCATGCCCCTGGCCCTACTGGTTCTCGCGCTCAGCGCCTTCGCGATCGGCACGACCGAATTCGTCATCATGGGCCTGCTGCCCGACGTCGCGCGCAATCTGGACATCTCGATTCCCGCCGCGGGCTGGCTGATCAGCGGCTACGCGCTGGGCGTGGCGATCGGTGCGCCGCTCATGGCGGCGGCCACCGCGCGCCTGCGCCGCAAGACCGCCCTGCTGGTATTGATGGCGATCTTCATCGCCGGCAACATCCTGTGCGCGCTTGCCGCAAACTACGGTTTCCTGATGGTCGCGCGCATCGTCACCGCGCTGTGCCATGGCGCCTTCTTCGGCATCGGCTCGGTCGCCGCGGCCGGTCTGGTGCCGCCGAACCGCAAGGCCTCGGCGGTGGCCCTGATGTTCACCGGCCTCACGCTGGCGAACGTGCTCGGCGTGCCGCTGGGCACCGCGCTGGGCCAGGCGGCCGGCTGGCGCACGCCCTTCTGGGCGGTCGCCGTGATCGGCGTGCTGGCTTTCGTCGGGCTCGCCCGCGTGATGCCCGCCGGTCACGACGAAAGCCCGCCGCAGTTGCTCGCCGAGTTGCGCGCGCTGAAGAACTGGGGCGTCGCGATGGCCTTGCTGACGACGATGTTCTTCTCCGCCGCGATGTTCGCGCTTTTCACCTACATCGCGCCGATCCTCGAACAGATCACCGGTCTCGCGCCGCATGGCGTAACCTGGACGTTGTTCCTGATCGGCGTCGGGCTGACGCTGGGCAATTTCATCGGCGGGCGCAGCGCCGACCGCCATCTCGGCAACACGCTGATCGGGGCCTTCATCGGCATGGCGTTGACCGCGCTCGCCCTGTTCTGGAGCAGCCGCGCATGGCTTCCCGCGGAACTCACGCTGCTGCTCTGGGCGATCGTCACCTTCGCCGCGGTGCCCGCCCTGCAGATCAATGTCATGACCTTCGGCAGCAATGCGCCGAATCTGATCTCGACGCTGAACATCGGCGCCTTCAATCTGGGCAACGCGCTGGGCGCCTGGGTGGGAGGATCGGTGATCGATCACCACCTCGGCTTGCGCGCGGTGACGCCCGCCGCCGCGCTGCTCGCCGTGATCGCGTTGTGCACGACCCTGCAGTCCCTGCGGCTGGCGCGCCGCGCCCTGCCGCAAGCGGCCTCCCCCCTCGCGCCGTAACCCCGTGCGCGATTCAACCCTTCTTCAAGGACCTCTACGATGCCTACGCTTTTCGATCCCCTCCAGGTCGGCGACCTGAACCTGCCGAACCGCATCATCATGGCGCCGCTGACGCGTTCGCGCGCCAACGGCGGCGCGCGCGTGCCGAACGCGCTCATGGCGCAGTACTACGCGCAGCGCGCGTCCGCCGGACTCATCCTGACCGAGGCCACCAGCGTCTCCCCGCAGGGCGTCGGCTATGCCGACACCCCGGGCATCTGGAGCGACGAGCAGGTGGCGGGCTGGAAGCAGATCACCGACGCGGTGCACGCGCAGGGCGGGCGCATCGCGCTGCAACTCTGGCACGTCGGCCGCATTTCGGACCCGAGCTTCCTGGACGGCCAGCTGCCGGTCGCGCCGAGCGCGATCGCCGCCGAAGGGCACGTCAGCCTCCTGCGTCCGATCACCCCGTTCAAGACGCCCCGTGCGCTCGAAACCGCCGAACTCGCCGGCATCGTCGAGGCCTACCGCAAGGGCGCCGAGAACGCGAAGAAGGCCGGTTTCGACGGCGTCGAAGTGCATGGCGCGAACGGCTATCTGCTCGACCAGTTTCTGCAGGACGGCACCAACAAGCGCACCGACCAGTACGGCGGCACGATCGAGAACCGCGCGCGCCTGCTGCTCGAAGTCACCGATGCCGTGATCGGCGTCTGGGGCGCGGGGCGGGTCGGCATGCATCTCTCGCCGCGCGGCGACATGCACACGATGCACGATGCCGATCCGCTGGCGACGTTCACCTATGTCGCCAGGGAACTCGGCAAGCGCAAGATCGCCTTCATCGCCGCGCGCGAAAGCCTGGGCGAGAACCGTATCGGACCGCAATTGAAGGCGGCCTTCGGTGGCGTCTACATCGCCAACGAGAAGTTCACGCCGGAGACCGCGCAGGCGACGCTGGACGCGGGCGAGGCCGACGCGTTCGCGTTCGGCGTGCTCTTCATCGCGAATCCGGACCTGCCGGAGCGCTTCGCCGAGCATGCGGCGCTGAACAAGCCGGATCCGGACACGTTCTATACGCCGGGCGCGAAGGGCTATACGGATTATCCGGCGCTGGGCGGCAACTGAGGGGCCGTGCAGCAACGGCCTCCCGGCCGACCGGCCGGGGCCGCATGAGATTCATGCGGCCCCGGGCCCGCTCCCTCAACGCCCGTAACGCTGCACCACGCTGGTTGCGGCCAGCACATGGCCGTCCATCGCGGCGAACAGCGCTTCGCGCTTCATCGCCAGGGGCAGCGCTTCGGGCGACAAATCGAGCGCGAAGACCTGGATCACGTAGTGATGCGCGACTTCGCCCAGCGGCGGGCAGGGGCCGTGATAGTCCAGCGTGTCGCCGCTGTTGCGTCCGCCCCGGCCCGGCAGGTCGGCCGCCGTGCCCGCGCCTTCGGCGAGTTGCGTGAGGTCGCCCGGCAGACCGTAGTGAATCCAGTGCACGACGCCCAATCCGCTACGCCCGTCCGGGTCCGACATCACGACGGCGAAGCTGCGCGTGCCGGCGGGCACGCCCGTCCAGGCAAGCGGCGGCGAAACGTTGTCGCTGTGGCAGGAGCCGCCGTTGGCCTCGCGCTGCGGCGGAAACGTCGCGCCGTCGGGGCTGCCGGGAACCGACAGGACGAACTGCGGCGACTGCCGGTGCGGGCTTTTCGCCGACGGCCTCTCGAAAGCCGCGGCGGCGGCCGGTTCGGCCAGCGCCTGCCCGCATGCGACGGCCAGGCAGGCACCCGCGATCACACCGACGACGGACCGGCGGGCACGTACATTCAAAAGCTGTTGCTTCGTCATGGATCTGCTTCCTTTGGGCAAAGGCGCCTGAACGCCAGGAATTTTGGGATGTTATCGGACGATTATCATCGATCCTGACGGATTTCGCCGCTTTGCCCTGCCATTCGCGGCCGACTCAGGGTTCAGGCCGGCACGCGCGCCGCGCACAGCCGCGTCAACTCCGGCACGCAGGAGCCGCATACCGTACCGCAGCCCAAGGTGTGCTTCAACGTGGGCACGTCCGCGCCGTTCGCCACCGCCCGACGAATCACCGATTCACGCACGTTCCGGCAACTGCACACCACCCGGTCGCGCGGCGTGTCCGGCTGCGCGCCCGTGGGCGCGAAGGCCGCGAGCCGCGAGCCCTGCCAGGGCGCGCCGTCGATCAATTGCCCGCGCAGGCGTTCGCCCAGCGCGATGCTGGCCGCCTCGCCCGCGAAGATGAATCCATCGAGCCGCGCGCCGGCCCAGACGGCCCGTTTCAGCGTGCCGCGCCGCGGATCGCGATAATCGAGCGCATCCGGCCCCGGCAGTAGCGACAGCAGCACGGCGACGCGCTCAAGCCAGTCGTCCCGCGGCGTATCGGCGGCGGCGCGCAGGGCCAACACCCAGGGGCCGTCGTCGCGCTCTCGCTGCGCGCCGGGGTGGGCGCCTCCCGCCCCGGCAGCATCCGCCTGGCCGGTCTGGCTCGCGGCGCCCGCCACCGCCGCACCGGCGGGCGCTGCCGCCATCACCCGATGCACGCTCACCGCCGCGTAGCCGCACTCCCGGAGCAACGGCGCCAATCCCGCCTGAAGGTCCAGCAGGTGATCCAGGTCGCCGATGACCCGCGCCAGCGACACCGCCCAGCCCAGCAGCGCGCGTTCGATGCGCACCGCGGCATGCTTGAGTTCCGGCTGGAACGCACGCGGATCGACGGCGCCGATGGTCGTCTCGTTGATGCCGCCCGAGTTGAGCATCTGCCCGTTCCAGTGCATCGCCGCGAAGACGCTGCCCGGCGAGACGTCGGCGGACGTCGCCAGCGGCAACACCAGCGCGCCGCGGCGGCTGGCGATGCGCAGCAGTTCGCCGTCGGCGAAACCACGCCGCAGCGCGTCGCCGGGGTGCATCGTCAGCGTGGGTTCCGGCGCATGCGTCGCGAGGCCGGGCACGCGCCCGGTACGACTCATGCCGTGCCATTGGTCGCGCACCCGGCCCGTCGTCAACTGGAACGGAAAACGGGCGGTGATGGGCTCGGCCACCGGCAGATAGTCCACCGCGTGGAACCGCGCCCGCCCGTCGGGCGTCGCGAACACGCCATCGGTATAGCGGCGTGCCTGTCCCGCCGCGGCATGCGCCGGATAAGGCCACTGCTGCGGGCCGTCGCGTTCGAGCGTCGCGTAGCTGAGCCCGCCGATATCCAGGTCGCGCCCTTCGGTGAGCAGCCGGTGCTCGTCGAAAACCGCCTCCACGCCGTCGTGCGCGAACAGCCGCGATGCGAAAGATACCGCGTCGGTACCGCCGATCCCGCCGTCCCCGTTCGCCGAGCGGCCCGCCTTCTCCACGCCACGCCCGCGCGCCAGCCGCGCCTCGATGCGCCGCGCCACGTCGCGCACGATCCGCCAGTCGGCGCGCGCCTCGCCCGGCGCGTCGACCGCGCGCCGCACGCGCGAGATGCGCCGTTCCGAATTCGTCACCGTGCCCGATTTCTCGCCCCAGCTCGCGGCGGGCAAAAGCACGTCCGCGTAGGCGGCGGTGTCGATGCCGGCGAAAGCGTCCTGAACCACGACGAACTCGGCGGTTTCCAGCGCCTCGTGCACGCGGCCGATATCCGGCATCGAATGCGCGGGATTCGTGCAGGCGATCCATACCGCCTTGATCCGGCCGTCGGCGATCGCGTCGAACATCGCCACGGCCGGCAGACCCGGTTTGTCGGATACCCGATCGATGCCCCAGAGCCGCGCCAGCTCCGCCCGGTCGTCGGCATTGCCGATCTCGCGGTGCGCGGCGAGCATCGTCGCCATGCCGCCCACCTCGCGCCCGCCCATCGCGTTCGGCTGACCGGTCAGCGAGAACGGCCCCGCGCCCGGGCGGCCGATCTGGCCACTGGCCAGATGCAGATTGATCAGCGCCAGGTTCTTGTCGGTGCCGTGGCTCGACTGATTCAGGCCCATGCAGTACAGCGACAGCGAGGCGGGGCTCTCGCCGAACCATTGCGCCGCGGTCAGCAGGTCCTGTTCGGCGATGCCGCAGATCTCCGCGGCGAAGCGCGGCGTGTAGTCGCGCACGCGCTGCTTCAATGCGTCGAAGCCCTGCGTGTGCGCGGCGATGAAGGCCGGATCGACGTGCTGCTCCCAGATGAGATGATGAAGCATGCCGTTGAACAGCGCGACATCGGTTCCGGGCTGGATGCGCAGATGCAGGTCGGCCATCGCGGCGGTGTCGGTGACGCGAGGGTCGACGACGATCCAGCGGGTCCCCGGATGCGCCGCGCGCGCCGCTTCCAGCCGGCGAAACAGCACCGGATGCGCCCAGGCCGCGTTGCTGCCGGCGAACAGCACGGTGCGCGCGTGATCGAGATCCTCGTAGCAGCCGGGCGGGCCATCGGCACCGAAGGCCAGCTTGTAGGCCGCCACCGCGGTCGACATGCACAGCCGCGAATTCGTATCGATGTTGTTGGTGCCGATCAGCCCCTTCGCCAGCTTGTTGAAAAGATAGTAGTCCTCCGTCAACAACTGGCCGGAAACGTAGAACGCCACGGCATCGGGACCGTGCTCGGCGACGATCGCCGCGAACCGGTCCGCGACCTCGTCGAGCGCGGCATCCCACGCCACTTGCTCGCGCGGCAGCGCGCGCGCGCGACGCATTTCAGGATGGAGCAGGCGGCCGCGCGCGCTGCGCGCCGAATCGGCCAGCGCCAGACCCTTGCTGCACAGCCGGCCCTGGTTCGCCGGATGATCCGGGTCGCCCCGCACGCCGACGATGCGCCGGCCATCGGTCTCGATCAGCACGCCGCAGCCGACGCCGCAATAGCAGCAGGTCGAGGCGACCTCGGCAGTCGGCGCGACCGTCGGCGCGATCTCCGTGACCAGCGCGAGCGGCGCGGTCATGACAGGTCGAGATAGACGTCGCCGCCCTCCACCCGCACCGGAAAGCGCCGGGCGCACCCCTCGTCGGGCGCGCGCGCCGTGCCGGTGTCGAGCGCGATCTGCCAGCCGTGCAGCGGACAGGTCACGGTCTCGCCATGCACGATGCCCTGCGAGAGCGGGCCGCCCTTGTGCGGGCAGCGGTCGAGCAGCGCGAACACGGCGTCGTCCTGCGTGCGAAACAGCGCGAGATTGCCGCTTTCGCGCACCACCACCCGGCTACCCAGCGCGGGGATGTCGTCGACGCGGCACACCCGCGTCCAGTGATCGATCGTCATGACGCTCATCGCGATTCCCGCCTTTTACCGAGTTATACACAGACTTGTTAACAGGCTGCGTCAAGCCAGCCCGGAATACGCCGAGACGCCATGCAGATTGCCGCTCCACCGCATGTCCGTCCATTTTTCCATCCTCTGCGGGCGATCTTATGCACCGCCTTATACACCGGTTTATGCACAGCAGTTACCCACAGGCTGCCCACATCTTGTCAACGCCTTGCCCACAGGCTTATGCACGGCTTGCACACAGGGCATTCAATCGGCGGGAACGTTTTATCCACAAAATTATCCACAGCCGCGATCCGCCCGCCGGGGTCATACCGATACCGTCAGCGGCGTGAATTCGTCATGCGCCTTGCCCGCGATGCGCTCGGCCCACGGGTCCGACATGCCTTCCAGCGAATACAGCAACCGCTCGTACAGGGCGCGCCGGTTCGCCGCGTCGGCGACCACCTGCGCCTTCACGTACTCCAGTCCGACCCGCGCGATGTAGTGCACCGTGCGGTCCAGATAGAAGGCTTCCTCGCGGTACAGTTGCAGGAAGGCCCCGGTGTATTCCTTCACTTCCTCCGGCGTCTTCACCTTGACGAGGAACTGCGCGACCTCCGTCTTGATGCCGCCATTGCCGCCCACGTACAGTTCCCAGCCGCTCTCGACGGCGATCACGCCCACATCCTTGATACCGGACTCGGCGCAGTTGCGCGGGCAACCGGACACGGCGAGCTTCACCTTGTGCGGGCTCCACATATAGCCGAGCATCGTCTCCAGCGCGATGCCCATGCTGGTGCTGTCCTGCGTGCCGAAGCGGCAGAACTCGCTGCCCACGCAGGTCTTCACGGTGCGGATCGATTTCCCGTACGCGTGCCCCGACGGCATGCCCAGATCGCGCCAGACATCCACGAGATCGGTCTTCTTCACGCCCAGCAAATCGATGCGCTGTCCGCCGGTGACCTTGACCATCGGCACCGCGTACTTGTCGGCCACGTCGGCGATGCGCCGCAATTCCGCCGCGTTCGTCACGCCGCCCTTCATCTGCGGGATCACCGAGAACGTGCCGTCCTTCTGGATGTTCGCGTGCGCGCGTTCGTTGATGAAGCGGCTTTGCGGATCGTCGACGGCCTCGCGCGGCCAGGTGGACAGCAGGTAGTAATTGATCGCCGGGCGGCAGGTCGCGCAACCGTTCGGCGTGCGCCAGTCGAGAAACCGGTACGCCTGCGCATGCGTGAGCAGCTTGTGCTCGCGAATCGCGCGGCGCACGTCCGCGTGGCCGTGGTCGGTGCAGCCGCAGACCGCGCGCGTCTTCGGCGTTTCCTGGAAGCTGCTGCCCAGCGTGTTCATCAGGATCTGCTCGACGAGACCGGTGCACGAACCGCACGAACCCGACGCCTTCGTGCACTTCTTCACTTCGTCGAGGGTGAACAGGCCCTGTTCCCGGATCGCCTTGACGATCCTGCCTTTGGTGACGCCATTGCAGCCGCAGACCTCGTCGCTGTCCTGCATCGCCATCGCGCGGCTCTGCCCCTGGTGACCGGCATCGCCCAGATTCGATTCGCCGAACATCAGGGACTCGCGCAGCTCGCCGATCGCGCGCCCCTCGCGCAGCAGCTTGAAGTACCAGGCGCCGTCGCTGGTGTCGCCGTACAGGCAGGCGCCGACGAGCTTGTCCTCGCGCAGCACCAGTTTCTTGTAGATGCCGCCCGACGGGTCCGACAGGACGATTTCCTCGGTGCCCTCGCCGCCCTTGAAATCGCCGGCGGAGAAGAGGTCGATGCCGGTCACCTTCAGCTTGGTCGACAGCACCGAACCCGAATAGCGCCCGTACCCCAGACCCGCGAGATGGTTCGCCGCCACCTTCGCCATGTCGAACAGCGGCGCGACGAGGCCGTAGGCGGTACCGCGATGGTTCACGCATTCCCCCACGGCGTAGATGCGCGGGTCGAAGGTCTGGAGCACGTCGCTGACGACGATGCCGTTGCGGCAATACAGCCCCGCGGCCTCCGCCAGCGCGGTGTTCGGACGAATGCCCACGGCCATCACGACCAGTTCCGTGGCGACTTCCTCGCCGTTCGCGAAACGCAGCGCCCGTACCTGCCCCCCCGCGTCGCCGAGGATCTCGGCGGTGCCATGCGCCATCAGGAAGCCGATACCGCGCGCCTCCAGGGCCTGGCGCAGCAGCTCGCCCGCGGTCGCGTCGAGTTGCCGGTCGAGCAGCGTCTCGCCGTTGTGCACGACCTGCACATCCATGCCGCGCAGTTTCAGGCCGTTCGCCGCCTCCAGCCCGAGCAGCCCGCCGCCGATCACGATCGCGCGTCGCCTGACGCGCGCCGCCGCGATCATTGCCTCGGTGTCGTAGATGTCGCGATAGCTGATCACGCCCTTCAGGTCCGCGCCCGGGACCGGGATGATGAACGGCCGCGAACCGGTGGCCAGCAGCAGCCGGTCGTACGGCGCCTCGCTGCCGTCGTCGGCGATCACCACGCGTCGCACGCGGTCGATCTTCGTCACCGTGCAGCCCAGCCGCAGCGTGATCCCGTTCTGCTCGTACCATTCGAGCGAGTTCAGGATGATGTCCTTGAACTCCTGCTCGCCGGCCAGCACCGGCGACAGCAGGATGCGGTTGTAGTTCGGGTGCGGCTCGCTCCCGAATACCGTGATGTCGTACTGCTCGGGCGCCAGGTGCAGCAGCTCCTCGAGAGTACGGATGCCGGCCATGCCGTTGCCGACGACGACGAGTTTGCGCTTGTGCATGAGATTCTCGAACGGGTGAATCAGAGACGAAATGTCAGACGCGCGTGGCCGCCATGCCCCAATTGCTGCGCCATTGCGTGGTGACGCTGCGCAGCCCCATCCAGGCGACCACGCACAGCGCGGCGAAGACCCACAGCCCCGCCGCATACCCGCCCGTGGCCTGCTTGATCGCGCCCAGACCGGCGGCCAGCGCGAAGCCGCCCACGCCGCCGGCCATGCCGACGAGCCCCGTCATCAAGCCGATGTCGGCGCCGAAGCGCTGCGGCACGAGCTGGAACACCGCGCCGTTGCCGGCGCCCAGACACAACATCGCGGCGACGAACAGGGCCAGCGCGAGGGCCGGGCCGCCCAAACCGAGTCCGGCCGCGGCGATCAGCACCGCGCACGCCAGATACACCACCAGCAACGAACGGGTGCCGCCGATACGATCGGCGATCACGCCGCCGATCGGCCGCATCACCGAGCCGGCGAACACGCAGCCCGCGGTGCTCCAGCCCGCCAGCTTCGGTCCGAAGCCGAACTGGTCGTGGAAATAGCCCGGCAGGGCGCTGGCGAAGCCGGAAAAACCGCCGAAGGTGATCGCGTACAGGCCCATGAACACCCATGCATCCTTCGACGCCAGGATGCGCCGGTAATCGACCATCGATTTCTTTTTCGCGGCACCGGGGGCATCCTTGGCGCAGATCCAGTAGACGAGCAGTGCGAGGACCATCGGCAGCGCGGCCAGGCCGAAGACCGCGCGCCAGCCAAAGGCGACGGCCAGCACCGGCGCGAACAGCGCGGCGAACACGGTGCCCGAATTGCCCGCGCCGGCGATGCCCATCGCGGTGCCCTGGTGCTCGGGCGGATACCAGCGCGACGCCAGCGGCAACGCCACGGCGAACGAGGCCCCCGCGACGCCGAGAAACAGGCCCAGCAGCAAGGCCTGCGGCAGCGAATGCACGCCAAGACGCCAGGCCGCGATGAGCGCCGCGATCACCACCACCTGGGCGACCAGCCCCGAGCGCTTCGGACCGATGCGATCGACCAGCGCGCCCATGCCCAGCCGCAGGATCGCCCCGGCGAGGATCGGCGTGGCGACCATCAGGCCGCGTTGCTGGGCGCTGAGATGCAGGTCCTGCGCGATCTGGATCTGCAAGGGGCCGAGCAGATACCAGATCATGAAACTCATGTCGAAATACAGGAATGCACTGAACAAGGTGGGCGTATGCCCAGACTGCCAGAAACCGCGCCGCATGATGTCCTCGCCTAGGGAGAATTCGTCGCCCGAAAACAAAAACGGCGTTCGCCTCGCTCCGATATGGCCGGAACGGAGCGAACGCCGTTGTTCGTGCGGCAACCCATCGTCGTTGATGCGCTGCCGCGAAGCGGGCACCGCGCCGTTGCGGCCCCACGAGGACTATGCAATGGTCGTGCCGGTTTGTCGCGTGCGGGAGATATATTGCATTTTCGAAGGGACTTTCGGAGTGCAATGCCTTTGTTTATCGACAGGGAAGGCGCATTTCGGCGACATGGCCGCGACGCCGCCGCCGCCCGGGACGCGCAACGGGAACCGTGCGACGAACCGCCTTGGTGCACGCGCGCACTGTTGCCGTACGCAGTCTGGCGCCACCGCGGTGCGATAGGGCCCCGATGCCGCGCGAACACGGTGCACGCGGGCACGATTGCCGACCGCCGCTGATCGCTGATCGCCAGCGACCCTGGCCGGTCTCGCCGGGTCTTATGCCGGCGCGCCCGATCCGTCCCAGTCCCACGGCGCGCTGCCATCCCAGCGGCGGCCGTCCATCAGCACGCTCGCGCGGGCGTCGCGCGCGGGCGTCGCGACCCCGAGGCGGCCGGCGGCCTCGCGGTAGAGCGCGGTCCTGCACAGCGTCGCCGCAACCGCCGCATAGTCGCAGGGCACGCTCAGCATGCCCCAGCGGCGGTATTGCGTCATGAACCAGACCGCATCCGACACGTACGGAAAATTGACCGCGCCGTCGCCGAAGAAGCGCAACGGCCGGGCCACGTGCAGGGCCGGCCAGCGTGGCGGCGCAACGCCTGCCGTTACGCCGCCCGCCGTATGGCGATAGTCGCCGCACAGGCGCCCGGCGATCAGCGCGTACGGCGCATCGATCCAGCCCGGCCGCGCCAGCAGTTCGGCCGCGACGCGGCGCTCGGCGGGGGCGTCGAGCCGCCGGCACGCGTCGAGCAAGGCGGTCACCAGCGCGCGTGCCGCATGCGGATGCGTGTCGACGAAGCGCCGTGTGGTCGCCACCACCTTCTCCGGATGATCGGGCCAGACCGCGTCGGTGGTGGCCACGGTCACGCCCGCGCCGCCCGCCTCGGCCTGCGCGCTCCACGGCTCGCCCGCGCAGAAGCCGTCGAGTTCCCCGATTCCCATGCTCGCGGCCATCTGCTGCGGCGGGATCACGACGCTGTCGATCGCGCGCAGCGGATCGATGCCCTGCGCCGCGAGCCAGTAATACAGCCACATCGCATGGGTGCCGGTGGGAAACGTGTGGGCGAACACGGGCCGCCCGTCGGGTCCGGGACGCGCGCCGGCGTGCAGCGCGCGCGCCAGTGCGCCAGCCTCGCCTACCCCGCCGGACGCCGTCCAGCGCGCGGCCAGCGCGCGCGATAGCGTGATCGCCTGCCCGTTCTGGTTGAGCGT
The DNA here is from genome assembly GCF_026624755.1 of Robbsia betulipollinis. Lineage (NCBI taxonomy): Bacteria > Pseudomonadati > Pseudomonadota > Betaproteobacteria > Burkholderiales > Burkholderiaceae > Robbsia > Robbsia betulipollinis. Next base: position 250,353 of record NZ_JAPMXC010000010.1, on the reverse strand, counting down.
CATCAGCACCGCCATCGGATGCCGCGGGCCGCCGATGCCCAGCTCGACCCCGATGGGCAGCCCGGCGAGCGCGTGCGCCGCATCCAGTTCGCCGGACAGCAACTTGTCGCGCACCGCTGCCCAGGAAGGCTGGCGGCACAGTTCGATTTCGATGCCGTGCCGCCGGTCCAGGCCGCGTTCGACCGCCAGCACCAGGGGCGCGCAATCGCTGAGCGGCACGAAGCCGACGCGCAGCACGCGTTTTTCCGGGGCGTCGCTGCCGCTGGCATGCGCCGCGGGCACGGCGGGCACGGCGCGGGCGTTGGAGGAATCCGGAGCGTCGGGAAGGTCGGTCATGGCAAGGTCGTCAACTGAGGAGGTCCGACACCGCGATGAGCTGGCGGGCGATGTCGGCGATCGTCAGGCCCTGCTGCATCGCCTTGTTGCGCATCAGCTCGAACGCCGCGTCCTCGGTCAGCCCCCGGCGCGCCATGACGATGCCTTTGGCGCGCTCGATCAGCTTGCGGTCCGCGAGCCGTTGCTCCGCGTCGGCCAGCCGCTGCCGCAGGCGCGACTCCTCGTCGAAGCGCGCGCGCGCCACTTCGAGGATCGGCGCCAGGCGCTCGGGGGCGAGCCCGTCGACCACGTAGGCGGTCACCCCGGCGCTCACCGCCGCGCGGATGATCGCCGCATTGCCCGTGCCGGAAAACATCACGACCGGCCGCGGCGCGGCCGAGTTCATGGCCGCCAGTTGTTCGAGCGTGTCCCGGGCGGGCGATTCGGTATCGATGATGACCACGTCCGGGCGTTCGGTCTCGACGGCGCGCAGCAGCGCGCGCGCCGACGCCACCTCGGCGATGACGTCATAGCCGGCGCGTTGCAGCGCGTCGCGCATGCCGGCGATCGAGCGGTCCGTATCGACCGCGAGGAGAACCCTGAGCATGATGTGTGGAGGAGATTCGGGCCGGCGTTTCACGCCTCATCCTACCTCGCCAGAATCGTGTCGGGATGCGGTAATTTCGCGACAGCGCGCCGCGACGGCCGCGCGACGGCCGTCGCGGCGCACCGGAAGGCGTCATGCCTTCTGCAGCGTGTCGCGCAGCGCGGCGCTGGCCGCGAACAACGCCTTCTCGATGCCGGGCTCGAAGGTCCAGTGGCCCGCGGCGTCGACGATTTTCACCGTCGCTCCGGGCCAGGCGCGGGCCAGCGACAGGGCCTGCTCGGCCGGGCAGACCATATCGAAACGGCCATGGACGATGTGGCAGGGATGGTCCTGGAGCGCGGACAGGCGACCGAGAAAGTCCGGCGCCGGCAGTTCGTGCGCCATGTAGTGATGCTCGAGCAGGGCCATCGAGACCGCGCGCCGTTGTCCTTCGAGCGGATCGGGCGGCACGGCCGCACCGCCCGCCGGCGTGCCGGCCGTGCCGGCCGGCGCCGTGGCGGCGGGCGTGGACGGCGCGGCGACGCCGGGAGGCGCGGCGACATCGCCCGGCGCCGCGCCCGCGGCGAGCACCACGGGCGCGGCCGGCATGGGCTGCACCGACGACAGCTTGGCCTCGAAACCGGACCAGGCGCGCGCCAGCGCGATTCCCGCGGCATCGTAGCGGGCGAGCGGCGCGGCTGCCAGCGCGAGCACTTCGTCGCGGTCGCGCGGCCGGCTGCCGCTCGCGCGTTCGATCGCGTCGAGGAAGGCGGCGTGCGCCTCGGGGAAAATGCGGCGCACGTCCCAGATGAACCAGTCGATATCCTGCTGCCGCGCGAGGAAGATGCCGCGCAGCAGAAAACCGGTACAACGCTGCGGATGCGCGATGCCGTATGCGAGCGCCAGCGTCGTGCCCCACGAGCCGCCGAACAGCGCCCACCGTTCGACGCCCAGCGCGGTGCGCAGTTTCTCGATATCGCCGACGAGGTCGTTCAGCGTATTGCACGCGGTCTTGCCGAACGGCGTCGAGCGGCCGCAACCGCGCTGGTCGAAGAACACGACGCGCCATTGCGCGGGGTCGAAGAACTTGCCCCAGCTCGGGTTGTGCGCGCCGCCCGGGCCGCCATGCACGACCAGCATCACCGGCGCGGCCGGATCGCCGTGCGCGCGCCAGTAGAGCGCATGCCCGTCGCCGACGTCGAGCAGGCCGTCTTCGAAATGGGGAGGCAGGGTATCCGTCATGGCATCACTCCCATGCCCGCAGCCAGCCCAGCCCCTCGCTGGTCTTGCCGCGCGGGCGGTACTCCGCGCCCACCCAGCCGTGGTAGCCCAGTTCGTCGACGAGCTTCATCAGGTAGGCGAAATTGACCTCGCCTTCGTCCGGCTCGTGCCGGTCCGGTACGCTGGCGATCTGGATGTGGCCCACGCTTTCGATGTACTGCCGCAGCGTCGTGGCGAGATCGCCTTCGGTGATCTGGCAGTGATAGAAGTCGAACTGCACTTTCAGATTGGTCGCGCCCACTTCGCGGCAGATCGCGTGCGCCTCGTCCTGACGGTTCAGGAAGAACCCTGGGATGTCGCGCACGTTGATCGGTTCGATGACGATCGTCAGGCCGAGCGGCGCGGCCTGCTGCGCCGCGTAGGCGAGATTTTCGAGATAGACCGCGCGATGCGCGGCGCGGTCCGCGCCCGGCTCCAGCAGGCCGGCCATCACATGCAGGCGGCTGTTGCCCAGCGCCGAGGAATATTCGAGCGCGGTATCCAGGCTGCGCTTGAACTCGTCCTGGCGCCCGGGTAGCGACGCGATGCCCCGCTCGCCGGCCGACCAGTCGCCCGGCGGCGCGTTGAACAGGGCCACGTTAAGGCCCGAGTCGTTTTTCTTCAACGCGACTTCCGCGATCGAAAATTCGTAGGGAAACAGGAACTCGACGCCTTTGAAGCCATCGTCGACGGCCGGGAAAAAGCGGTCCAGGAAGGCGTACTCCTGGTACATCATTGACAGGTTGGCGGCGAAACGGGGCATGGTCCTCTCCTAATCCGGCGCGCGGGGCCGCTCGCCGGTGGGGCGCGCGGGACCGGCCGGCCTGCGGGTTGTCTTCTACGATGGCGGGATGCGCCGATCGGATAATCGGCATCTTGCGCGAATCTTACCGAGTGTGCCAGTTTCGCGGGGGAAATGCCCGGCAAGTCCTGCGCATGCGGGACGTCACGAGGGGAAATCGGGTGCCGGCGTTCACATCGCGGACGAGTCAGGCGGTACATAGTCCGGCGCCACATTGCTCAACCGCAGGGTCTCCCCCATGATCCGCGAGAACACCGGCGCGGCCACCGCGCCGCCACCGCGTGTGCCGCCCGTGGGATCGTCGATCATCACCGCCACGACGAAGCGTGGCGCGCCCACCGGCGCGATGCCGACCGCCGTCGCCAGATAACGCCGCTGCGCGTACACACCGCCGTCGATCTTGCGCGTGGTGCCGGTCTTGACGCCCACGCGGTAATGCGCGACCCGCCCCTGCCGCGCGGTGCCTCCCGGTTCCGTCACGCGCTCCAGCATGTGCCGCACCTGCCACGCGGTGCGCGGCGAGACGCCCTGGCCCGGGAAGGTGCCTGGCGCCGGCGCCATCGGGGCGGCGGCGGACGCACCGGACGCACCGGACGCACCGGACGCACCGGACATGCCGGACGCAGGGCCGACCAGCGACAGTGGCAGCGGCCGGCCCGTGGCGCCGAACATCGTATAGGCCCGCGCCAGTTGCAGCAGCGACACCGACGCCCCATACCCATAGGAGAGCGCCGCCTGATCGATGCCGCTCCACGCACGCACGTCCCGCAGCCGCCCGGCCGCCGCCCCCGGAAAACCGATGTCCGGCGCCTCGCCGAATCCCACCTGCCGCAGGGAGCGCCACATCTCCTCGCGGCTGCCGTGCTGCGTCATCCGCACCATTCCCACGTTGCTCGAACGCTGCACGATATCCTCGACCGACAGCGCCCGTTGTGGCGAGACGTCGCGCACCGTGAACTTGCCGAGTTGCAACCACCCCGGCGACACATCGAAAACCGTCTGCGGCGTGATCCGTCCGCTCTCCAGCGCGGTGGCGACATGAAGGGGCTTGATCGTCGAACCCGGCTCGAAGGTATCGGTCACGACGCGGTTGCGCACCGCGCCCGGCTGCCTGCCGCGCGGCGCGTTCGGATCGAAAGACGGCCAGTTCGCCAGCGCCAGGATCTCGCCATTCAACGCGTCGACCACGACCGCGCCGCCCGCCTGCGCGCCATGCTGCGCGACGGCCGAGCGCAATGCCGCGAACGCCATGTGCTGCAAACGTGCATCGATCGTCAGGTGCACGGGTTCGCCCGGGCGTGGCGCCTGGATCAACGCATCCTCGACGACATCACCCAACCGGTTGCGGATCACCATGCGCCGCCCCGGCCGGGGGCGCAGTCGCGCATCCTGCGAGGCTTCGATCCCTTCCTGCCCGTGTTCGTCGACGCCGGCGAAGCCCACTACCTGCGCCGACGCATCGCCGTCGGGATAGAAACGCTTCCATTCGTCGAAGGACCGCACCGCGGCGATGCCCAGCGCATCGATGCGGGCCGCCACGGCGAGCGGCACCTGCCGTTTCAGGTAAACGAAGGCGCGATCCCCCTGCAGGCGCGCCGCCACGTCCGCGACCGGCACGTCGAGCAGCCCGGCCAGCGCCGCCACCCTGTCGGCCGGGATCGGCCCGGGGAAGGCCGCCGGCATCGCGTAGACCGCGCGCAGCGGCCGGCTGATCGCCAGCAGGCGCCCGTTGCGGTCGAAGATCTCGCCGCGGGCCGCGGGGATGTCGATGATGCGCTCGAAACGCTTGCGCCCCTGCTCGGCATAGAATTTCCCGTTGATCAGCTGGACCCATGCCGCGCGTCCGAGCAGCGTCGCGAACGCCAGCAGCACGATGACCAGCAGCACGCGCGAACGCCAGGCCGGCAGCGTCGTGGCGCAACGCAGCATGGGCGACGTCGCATGGGCGCGGTAACGGGACGGCCGGGATGGCGTCTGCGGGAGCGGCTTTCTGTGCATGGGGCGGGCCGGAGGACGAGAAGCCGATCATCCCGGATTGCCGATCATTCGCCATCGGACAAATCCTAATATTTGCGTGCCACACGCCGTGTCTTCGCATCCGCTACAGTAGTTCCTACACGTTGCGTAGGACGCACCGGACGGCACCCCGCCTTTCTCGCGCGTCACCGCGAACCGACACGGCGGGTGGCATGATTGCTGCATCCTGCCAGGGACTTGCCGCCCTGCAGGGTGGCGCTCCGCTATCCATACCAGTAAACAGCAAGGAAAAAGCGCGATGCAAAACAAACTGACGGGACAGACTGCGTTGGTGACGGGCGCCAGTTCGGGGATCGGTACCGGCGTGGCGCTGGCGCTGGCCCGCGCGGGCGCGGCGGTGGCGATCAACTACCACTCGAACAGCCAGAGCGCCGACGAAGTCGTCGCCGAGATCACCGCGGGCGGCGGCCGCGCGGTCGCGCTGCAGGCCGACGTCGGCCAGCCGGAAGACGTCGCGCGGCTGTTCGAGAAGACCCGCGACGCGCTGGGCGATATCGATATCGTCATCGCCAACTCCGGCATCCAGCGCGACGCCGCGGTGGTGGACATGACGATCGAGCAGTGGCGCGCGGTCCTGGAGACCAATCTGACCGGCCAGTTCCTGACCGCGCAGGCGGCGATCCGTGAATTCCTGCGCCGCGGCCCGCGTCCGGAGGTCTCGCGCGCGCTCGGCAAGATCATCTGCATGAGTTCGGTGCACGAAGTGATTCCCTGGGCCGGTCACGTCAACTACGCCGCCACCAAGGGCGGCATCGCGATGCTGATGCGCTCGCTCGCGCAGGAAGTCGCGCCCCACAAGATCCGGATCAACGCGATCGCGCCGGGCGCGATCCGCACGCCGATCAACAAGGACGCCTGGTCGACGCCCGAGGCGCTCGAAAAACTGATGAAGCTGGTGCCGTACAAGCGCATCGGCGAAGCGGAAGACATCGGCAATGCGGCGGTCTGGCTGGCCTCGGACGACAGCGACTATGTCGTGGGCACGACGTTGTTCGTCGACGGCGGCATGACCCTGTACCCGGGCTTCGAAGACAATGGCTGACCCGATGCCCGATCCCGGCGCCGCCGGCACTGCCAGAACGGAACGGCCCGGGCAGACCCGTGCCGAGCGCCACCCCGACGCCAGCGCGATCGGCAAGCACGGCGTCATCGGCAATATGCGCACCGTCGCGCTCGTCAACACGGCGGCGGCGGTCGATTTCATGTGCTTTCCGGCCTTCGACTCGCCGACGATCTTCGCCGCGCAGCTCGACCCCGAGCGCGGCGGCGCGTTCTCGATCACGCCCGAGCTGACCGATGCCCGGGTCAAGCAGGTCTACGTGCCCGACACGAACGTGCTGCTCACGCGCTTCATGTCCGTCGAAGGCGTCGTCGAGATCACCGATTTCATGCCGATCACGCGCACGGCGGAAAACGATCCGAACCGGCTGATACGGCTCATCACGGTCGTGCGGGGAACCGTCGGCCTGGTGGTACGCTGCGCGCCGCGCTTCGACTACGCACGCACGCCGCACCAGGCGCGCATGCTCGGCGCACGGTCGGTCGCGTTCACACCCGATCGCGCCGCCGCAGCCGCTCGCGACGCGCCCACCGCTGCCGCCGCACCCGCGGTCCAGCCGGTGATGCAACTCTTCGCCTCCGTGGCGCTGACCCTCGAAGCAGGCGATGCGGTGGCCCGCTTCACGCTCGGTCACAAGGAAAGCGCCACGTTCATCCTGGGGCCGGGCGCCGCGGGCGAGGATCTCTGCGCGCCCTCCGAGGCGGCGCTCGATACGGACCCCTGCCTGAACGCAACCATCGCGCACTGGCGCGAATGGAGCGCGCGCTCGACCTACCGCGGCCGCTACCGCGAGATGGTCAACCGTTCCGCGCTGCTGCTCAAGCTTCTGAGTTCACGCGAGCATGGCGCGATCATCGCCGCGCCCACCTTCGGCCTGCCGGAAACCGCCGATGGCGCGCGCCGCTGGGATTACCGCTATGTCTGGATCCGCGACGCGGCGTTTTCGGTCTACGCCCTGCTGCGGCTCGGTCATGTCGACGAAGCATCGGCTTTCGTCGCCTGGACCGGACGGCGCACCGAAGATCCCGCCTTCGACGGGCGGATCAACCTGGTCTACGCGATCGATGGCGAATGCCCCGCGACCGAGGTCGCGCTGCCTTCGCTCGCCGACGGCCATGCGCGCCAGCCGCCCTTGATCGGCAACGCCGCCGCCACACAGTTGCAGTTCGACATCTACGGCGCCTTGATGGACGCGGTCTACCTGTACAACAAATACGGTACCGCGACGTCGTACAAAGGCTGGCAGCATATCGTCAAGATCGTCGACTACGTGGCCGCGCACTGGCGCGAGCCCGACGCCGGCATCTGGGAATTCCGGGACGCGCAGCGCGAACTGCTGCACTCGCGCCTGATGTGCTGGGTCAGCATCGACCGCGCGCTGCGGCTGGCCGGCAAGCGCTCGCTGCCTTGCCCCACCGAGCGCTGGACGCAGGTCCGCAGCGAGATCCACCAGGATATCTTCGATCATTTCTGGAACGAGGATCTGCAGGCCTTCGTGCAATCGAAGGGCAGCGACCGGCTCGACGCCGCGGCGCTGATGATGCCGCTGGTCAAATTCATCGCGCCGAAAGACCCGCGCTGGCTGTCGACGCTGGAAGCCATCGGCCGGCATCTGGTCGACGACCCGCTGGTGTACCGTTATCCGCCGGACGGCAAGGACGGCCTGGACGGCGAGGAAGGCAGTTTCACGGCCTGCAGCTTCTGGTACGCGGAGGCGCTGGTGCGCGCCGGACGCGTCGACGAGGGCCGGCTGGTGTTCGAGAAGATGCTTGGGTATGCAAACCACCTGGGTCTGTATTCCGAGGAGATCTCCGCCGCCGGCGACCCGCTCGGGAATTTTCCGCAGGGCCTGCCGCATCTCGCGCTGATCAGCGCCGCGTACAAGCTCGACAAAGTGCTGGATCGCGACGCCACGCCCTGGAGCGACTAGCGCGCCTGCATTTGCCCGCCGTGGTCGCCGCGCGGGCCGGGGCCACAAAGCGGGCGCGTCGGGCACCCCTTTACCCCTCCTCTTTAACCCGTCTCTTTACCCCGTCCCTTTAAAACGCCCCCTTAAACCGCCGCCACCTCGGTTTCGCGGCACGCATCCCGGTATGCCAGCCAGTCGCGCGGCGCGAGGAAATCGGTATGGAGGCGCGCCTCGGCGCTGCCGGGCTGCGGCGTCCAATCGTACCGCCAGCTCGCCAGCGGCGGCATCGACATCAGGATCGCCTCGGTGCGGCCGCCGGTCTTCAGGCCGAAGTGGGTGCCGCGGTCGTGCACCAGGTTGAACTCGACATAGCGGCCCCGGCGGTACGACTGGAACGCCCGTTCCCGTTCGCCGTAGCGGTTCGCGCGACGACGCGCGATGATCGGCAGGTAGGCGTCGATGAAGGCATCGCCCACCGCGCGCGTCATCGCGAAGCTCGCGTCGAAACCGGCTTCGGAAAAATCGTCGTAGAAAATACCGCCCACGCCCCGCGCCTCGCCGCGGTGCGGCAGGAAGAAATACTCGTCGCACCAGAGCTTGAAACCCGCGTACAGATCGTCGCCGAAGGGGGCGAGCGCGTCCGCGCAGGCCCGATGGAAATGCGCTGCGTCGCGCTCGAAACCGTAGATCGGCGTCAGGTCCATGCCGCCGCCGAACCAGAAGACCGCCTGCTCGCCGCTGCCCGGGCGCGGCAGCGCGACGAACAGGCGAACGTTCATATGCGTGGTGGGGCAATAAGGATTGCGCGGGTGCAACACCATCGACACGCCCAGTGCCTCGAACGGCCGGCCGGCGAGCTGCGCGCGCGACGCGGTCGCCGACGCCGGCAGCGCATCGCCGCGCACGTGCGAGAAATTGCAGCCGCCGCGCTCGAACACACCGCCCGACTCGATCACGCAACTGACGCCGTCGCCACGCAGCCGCGCGTCGTCGGCATTGCGCCAGACATCGCGCCGGAAAGGCGTGCCGTCGCACGTTTCCAGCGCGGCCACGATACGGGTTTGCAAGGCGAGCAGATAGGCGCGCACGGCGGGGAGGTCGATCACGGCGTTCATGGTCTGGGGGCGCGGGAAGCGCGGTCGAGAGGCAGGTTCCCAGTCTAGCGGGACCGCCATCGCGCCTTTTTGATCTGGATCAACATCCCGGCGCGCCCGGCCGGGCCGTGCGAACGATCGCGACATGGCGTCGTGCGGTGGGCCGATCGCAAACGACGTCGCCGCGGGCATCGCCAGCGGCATCGAGCGGTATCAAACGCCGTTCCGTTCGCGCTCGCCCAATCCGAGGAGGGGCGGAAAACGTTGACGGTCATGATGCCATCGGGGCTCAGCTTGCGATGGCGGGCTTTATAAAAGTCGGGCGTATGAAACGCCGCCACGACTTGGTCGCCTTCCATGAAGCCATCCGACACGATCAAATCACAGCTGCCATCGTCCTCGTGCACACACGCCGCGGCGTCCTGGACGACCACGCGCAGCCTCTCGTCGTCGCCGGGCAACTGGAAATGCGAGCGCGCCGGATCGACCACGACCGGATCGATCTCCACGGCGACGATATTCACCGAAGGAAAATGGCGATGCAGAAATTTCGCCTGCCGTCCTCCGCCGAGACCGATCAGGAGCACCTCCCGCGGCGACGCGAAAAATACGAGCGGTTGCAGCATCACCTTGACGTACGGGAGGTCGAGCGTGCCGGGTTGAGGGGGTCCATGACGCTGAGGTTGCAGGTTTCGTTGTCCGCCATTCGGAGTACCTTGTGCTGCCCCTGCTCCACGACCCGGTATTTTCCAATCTCGATGGTATTCGTTGATGCTCCGTTGCGGGTGACGACGACTCGAAAGGCAGGATTGCCGATGAGACGAACACGAACGATCTTCTGATCGCGGCGGTTTACGAGCCGTCGTCGCCTGGCAGGCAGGCGACATCCGAAGAGAATGCTTCCGCGGCGAACGAAAACGAAAACCGGAGCCATGCGATGTGCCTGGCGCGGCGTGCCGTCAGGCCTCAACCGCCGTCCGAGTCGAACAGTGCGTGCTTCACCGCGTAGCGGATCAAGGCCGCATCGCTGCCCATCCGCATTTTTTCGAGCAACCGCGCCTTGTAGGTGCTGACCGTTTTCGGGCTCACGCTCAGCGCCACCGCGATCTGCGCAAGCGACTCGCCGTCGACGATCCGCCGGTAGACGTCGAGCTCCCGGTCGGACAGCGATTCCGGACGGGCGCCGTCCTCGCCGGCGGGCCGCGTCAGCGCCCGCGCCAGATTCTCGGCCATCGCCGTGCTCACATACACATGTCCCGCGGCGATCCGGTGCACCGCGTTGACGAGTTCGGCCGAGGCGCTCTCTTTCGTCAGATAGCCGGACGCTCCCGCCTTGAAGGCGCGCACCGCGTACTGCTGTTCGGCGTGCATCGTCAGCACCAGCACCTTGAGCCCGGGACGCAGCAATGCGATCTTGCGGATCAGGTCGAGACCGTTGCCACCCGGCATCGACAGATCGAGCAGCAGCACGTCCGCGTGCTCGCGCTCCACCAGCGCCATCACGCCGGCGGCGTCGGCCGCTTCGCCGACGACATCGAAGCCCTCGGCCTTGCGCAGAATGTGATGCAGACCGTCGCGCACCAGCGCGTGGTCGTCGGCGATCAGGATGCGCACCATGCTAGGTCCTCGTCTGGTCTGAAGCGGAACCGGTCGGCGCGGCGCGGCTGGCCCGGTCGCCGTCATCCGTCCGGGGGGCGGTGTCAGGGCGCGATGCCGGTTGCGCCGCGGCATGCTCGATCGTCGCGATCGGCAAGGTCGCCGTGACCACGAAACCTCCGCCCGCGGGACTGTCGAACACGATGTCGCCGCCCAGCAAACGGGCGCGCTCGCGCATGCCGATCAGGCCGAACGACTGGCGCACGGCAGGCGCGGCAGGAGCGGCAGGCGCGGCAGGAGCGGCAGGAGCGGCCCGGCGCGGCGCCGGGGTGCCGCCCACGCCGTTGTCCGCGATCCGCACGACGTAGGCCGCCCCCTCGCGGATCAGGCTGACCGTGGCGCGCGTCGCATTCGCATGCCGCACGACATTCGTCAGCGCTTCCTGCACGATGCGGAAAATCGCCGTGGACGCATCGAGATTCATTCGCACCGCAACGCCCTCATCCTCCAGCCGCACGACGATGCCGTGACGCGTGCGCCACTCGTGCGCCAGCCATTCGACCGCCGCGACCAGCCCCAGATCGTCGAGCATGACCGGGCGCAGATCCGCGGCGATACCGCGCACGGCCGTCACCGTGTCGTCGAGCAGACGCTGCATCGCCTGCGTGCGCGCGCGCCAGTCGCCCTTCGCGTCCCGCTCGTCGAGTTCGCTCTCCAGCCGCGAGACGTCCATCTTCAACGCGGTCAGGCGCTGTCCCAGATCGTCGTGCAGCTCGCGCGCGATCCGGGCTTTTTCCGCCTCGCGCGCGGTCTGGATGCTGGCCGACAATTCGCGCAGCTCGTTGCGCGAAGCCTTCAGTTCCGCATCCGCCCGCAGCCGGGCGGTGATGTCGCGCATCATCACCGTGTACAGGCGCGACCCGCCATCGACGAATTGCGAGATCGACGCCTCGATCGGAAACTCTTCCCCGTCGGCGCGCAGGCCGAACAGCGGCCGCTGCGGACCCATCTGCCGCTCGGAAATACCGGTGACACCGAACTGCCGGACCTGCTGCCCATGCGCCGCGCGGTAGCGCGCCGGAATGAAGCGCGCCAGCGACGTGCCGATCGCGTCGCCGGCCGCGCACCGCAGCAGTTTCTCCGCCATCGGGTTGAACAGCAGGATGGTCTGCGCGTCGTCCACCGTGATGATGGCCTCGGTGGCGAAACGGATAATGCCTTCGAGCCGGCGCTGCGCCGCGAGGCCCGGAACCGAAGCCGCCGGGCCGGATGCACCGGCACCCGATGCACCCGATGCACCCAATGCACCCAATGCACCCGATGCACCCGATGCACCCGATGCACCCGCATCCGGCGCGGCGGCTTCATATCTCGAAATTTCTGGCATGGATGAGGTCGGCGGAATGGGAGCAGACCGATGATAGCAGCCGCGCCGGCACGCGCAGGCGTGCCACGTGCGCTGTAGGGAAACCCCGACAAACCGGGCCGCGCTTTCCTTACCGCAATTCCATCCAACCCTGATTGGCGCCGCGCGCGCGCGCGCGGATACTGCGGGCATGAGCTCTTCGACCTTTTCCCTTTCGGACGCGGGCGCCGCATGCCCCGGCGATGCACGCCCCTGCGCCACCTCCGCCGCCGACCTGCCGACCGAGCAATCCGGGCGCTGCTCCAGCTGCGCGATGCGCAACATCTGCATGCCCGCCGGACTCGACGCGCAGGCGTATGCCCGGCTCGACGAAGTGATCTGCACCTCGCGGCGCGTCGCCCGCGGCGATTCCCTGTTTCGCGCCGGTACGCCGTTTCACAGCATCTACGCGGTGCGGGTCGGTTCGTTCAAGACCGTGGTCGCGCATCCGGACGGACGGCAGCAGGTCACCCGTTTCGATCTCGCCGGGGATGCGCTGGGTCTCGACGGCATTCATGACGACCGCCATACCTGCGACGCGATCGCCCTCGAGGACAGCGTCGTCTGCATCATTCCGTTTCATCGGCTCGAAACCCTGTGCAGCGAAGTGCGCGCGATGCAGCGCCACCTGCACAAGATGATGAGCGGCGAAATCGTTCGCGAGTCCGGCCTGATGATGCAGCTGGGCAATATGCGCGCGGATGAACGCGTCGCGGCGTTCCTGCTCAATATCTCGCAACGCATGAAGGCGCGCGGCTACTCGCCCACCGAATTCAACCTGCGCATGACGCGCGACGAACTCGGCAGCTATCTGGGCATGAAGCTCGAAACGGTGAGCCGGATGTTTTCGCGCTTCCAGCGCGAGGCATTGATCGACGCCCGCGGCCGTCTGGTGCGCATCCTGGACCTGGAGCGCCTGAAAGCGGTCTGAAGGATCGCTTGTTGATCCCGATCAATACCGCCCCCCCGGCCTTGTCCGATGATGATCTCGTTTTACACAATCGAGAATGTCTCGTTCGAGGGCAAAAAAAATGAAGCAGTGGAAAATTGCCGTGGCCGCGCTGGGCCTGATGGCAAGTTCGGTCGCCATGGCGGCGCAAGGCGACATCATCGCGCGCGTGCGCGCCCTCAGCATCCAGCCTGACGTATCGACGAGCAACACCCTGTCCACGCTGGGCGTCGACGTCAATCCGGCGATCGTCCCGGAAGTCGATTTCACCTACATGATCCGCGACCATATCGGCATCGAGCTGATCGCCGGCACCGCGCGTCACACCGTCACCTCCAACATCGGTGAGCTGGGCCGCATCAGCCACCTGCCGCCCACGCTGACGCTGCAATACCATTTCACGCCGGCCGCGAAGCTGCGCCCGTACGTGGGCGCCGGCCTCAACTACACGCTGTTCTACGACGACAAGCTTTCCGCGGGCGGCGCCGACATCGCCGTCAAGAACCACAGTTTCGGCCCGGCCCTGCAGGTCGGCCTCGATTACCAGGTCAGCAAGCGGATCTTCGTCAACGTCGACTTGAAGAAACTCTGGATCAAGACCGATGCGACGATGGGCGGCGCGCCGCTCGGCACGCTGAAGATCAACCCCTGGATCATCGGCGTCGGCGTGGGCACCACGTTCTGAAACTAGGCCGCCAGCGGCGCGTACCCGGCGGCGGCGTGGGGGGGTGCCCCGGCCGTTGCATCCGTGCCCAGCGCGGCCATCACCAATTCGCGACAGACCGCCGCGCCGCGCCGCGCCGCGTCGTCGAGTTCCGGGTTGTATTCCACCAGTTCGAAACCGAGCAGGCGTGCGTCGCCCGCGAAGCCGCGCAGCGCGGCGACGGCCGCATCCGCGCCGATGCCCCGCGCCTCCGGCGAACCCACCGCCGACACATCGCCCGGATCGATCGCATCGAGGTCGAAGGTCACGCCATACCCGTGCGTGCCGCGCGACACGATGTCGATCGCCTCCGCGACGCATGCGTTCAGCCCGCGTCGCTCCACTTCGTCGATATCCATCACCCGCACGCCGAGGCGTTGCAGCAGGGCCATTTCGCCCGGCTCGTAGCTGCGCGCGCCGATCACCACCACGTGCTGCGGCAACAGTTTCGCCCGCCAGTCGTAGAGATCGGTCAGCGCCGGCGCGCCGTGTCCGAGCAGCGCCGCCAGCGGCATGCCGTGCGGCGCCTGGCTGTCCGAGGTCTGCGGCGTGTGGCTGTCGAGATGCGCATCGATCCAGATCAGGCCGATGCGGCCGGTGGCATGCCAGGCGTCGGCGATGCCGCTCCAGGTGCCGACGGCGCAGGAATGGTCCCCGCCCAGCACCAGCGGAAAGCGGCCGTTCGCGACCACGCCGCGCACCGTGTCGGCGAGCCGCGGCGTGAAGGCGCTCACCGTCGCCATCTTGTCGGCCGCTTGAGCCGCTTGAGCCGGGTCCGCGTCGCATGACAGGTCGCGCACGGCGCTCCGTCCGGCATCGTGAAACGCGGCGTGCCCGGCATCGCGCAATGCCGCGACGATGCCGGACGCGATCAGCGCATCCGGCCCGAAACGGCAGCCGGTGACCTGCGCGCCCGCGCCGATCACGGCGGTGACGAGTTCAATCCTTTTCTTCACGACAGCGACTCCGGGTGCGGACGCGCACGGCGTCCGGTGGTGGTGTGATCCAGTACCTCCAGCAGGCGGTCCGTCGCCCACCGCAGGTCGTCCAGCGCGATCGTCAGCGGGGGCGACAGGCGCAGCGTGTTGCGATGCGTGAGCTTCGTGATGATGCCGGCGCGCGCCAGCCCGTCGACGACGTCCTGCGCGTCGATCGACGCGACGATTTCCACCCCCAGCATCAGGCCCCGGCCGCGGATTTCCGCGATCGCCGGATGCCGCGCGGCTTCCAGCCAGCCGCGCAGCGCCGCGCCCGACGCCGCTGAACGCGCATTCAGCTGCTCCTCTTCGAGCACCGACAGCGCTTCGCGTGCGACCCGCGCCGCCAGCGCATTGCCGCCGAACGTGCTGCCGTGGTCGCCCGGTTCGAAAACGTTCATCACCGCATTCGTGCCGACGAGCGCGGACACCGGCAGCAGGCCGCCGCCCAGCGCCTTGCCCAGGCACACCGCGTCCGCCCGCACCCCTTCGTGTTCGAGCGCCAGCGTGCGGCCGGTGCGACCCAGCCCCGTCTGGATCTCGTCGGCGATCAGCAACACGCGGTGCGTGTCGCACAGCTCGCGCAGGGCCGTGAAAAATCCCGCCGGCGGCACGACGACACCGCCCTCGCCCTGTATCGGCTCGACCAGCACCGCACAGGTGCGGGGCGTGATCGCCGCCGCCACCGCCGCCGCATCGCCATACGGCACGCGAACGAAGCCCGGCGTCAGCGGCGCGAAACCCGCCCGATATTCCGGATGCGACGAAAAACTGACGATCGTCGTGGTCCGGCCATGAAAGTTGTTGTCGAACACGATGATCTCGGCCGCGCCGTCGGCGATGCCCTTGATCCGATGACCCCACTTGCGCGCCGCCTTGATCGCCGTCTCGACCGCCTCGGCGCCGCTGTTCATCGGCAGGGCCTTGTCGTACCCCGTGACCCGCACCAGGTCGGCGAGGAACGGCGCGAGCTGATCCGAGTGCAGCGCGCGCGAGGTTACCGCGAGACGGCCCGCCTGCTCCACCAGCGCCGCCAGCAGGCGCGGATGCGCGTGCCCGAAGCTGACGGCGGAATACGCGCTCATCATGTCGAGATAACGCCGCCCGTCGACGTCCCAGATCCAGGCGCCCTCGGCCCGCGTCGCGACGATCGGCAGGGACGCGTAGATCGGCGCGTTGACGCATGCGTCGAGCGCGAGGGTCTGCGTCACACGCGCGGAAAGGGGCGGCAGGTCCGTCAGCGTGGCATCGGGAAAAGCGGTTGCGGTGTTCATCTCGGCCTCCTGGAGCGTATGGACCAGGCGGATCATAAGGAAGTAAAAAGAACGAATCCAGCGAAACGTTTCACTTGAATGGTTCGAGAATTTCGATCGATAATCGAACGATGCGCACCCAGACCAAATATATCGATACCTTCGTCGCCGCGATCGAGGCGGGCAGCTTCGTGCGCGCCGCCGAGCAACTGCACGTGACGCCGTCGACCGTGAGCTACCAGATCCGCCAACTGGAGGAATGGATCGGCGCCCCGTTGTTCGAGCGCTCGGCGCGCAAGGTGCTGCCCACGGCGCTCGCGGAACGGCTGTTCGCCATCTGCGGGCAGTTCATCGATGAGATCGGCACGCTGCGCGCGGCGGCGCGCGGGCGCGCGGGCGCGACCCGGGAGGCGATGCGCATCGCCACCGGCTCGTCGTTCGGCCGCTATGTGCTCACGCCCATCCTGAGCCAGGACGCGTTCGCCGATACGGTCATCAACCTGCGCTTCGGGATCGACGACGATGTCTGCGCGGCGGTGGCGGCGGGGCGGGCGGACCTGGGGTTTTCGTACACGATGGTCGCCTCGAACAGCCTGACCTTCGAGCTGGTCTACCGCTATCCGCTGGTATTGATCGCGCCGTTCGCGCAAAAGCCCTCGGGCGCGCTGGCGAAGTGGGTCGCCGACGCCGGCTTCATCACCTACGACGATTGCGAACCCGCGTTCGCGGGCTGGTTCGGTGCGCAGCTGGGCGGCATGCCGCCGCAGATGCGCACCATGGGGCGGTGTACGGAAATCGAGGAGGCGATCGCGATGGTCGCGGCCGGACGCGGCCTGTCGATCGTGCCCGCCTATATGCTGGACGCCGCACTGCGCGCCAGGCGGGTACGCACGGTCACGCCGCGCGGCATGCCCGCGACCACCGACACCGTGTTCCGCGTGCTGCGCAAGGGCTCGCTGCTCGATACCGCGGGGGAGACCCTGCTGCAGGCGGTGCGCCAGGCGGACCCGGCGGCCTGAGCGCAACGTACGCCGCTGTGCCCGCGACCCGCGACCGCTCGCTCACGCTGCCGGGCTGCGGTACTCGAACACCACGTCGCGGTCGACCGGCACCAGGTTCTGCCCGCCGTCGACGACCCAGTCGGCGCCGTTGTAGGCCGGGCCGGTCAGCAGCAGGATCGCGTCGGCGAGATCCCCCGGCGTTGCCACGCGGTGCAGCGGCGTGGCGCGGCGTTCGGCATAGGCGAAGTCCGCGTCGGTCTGATCGCCGCTGGGCAGCATCAGCCCCGGATAGACCGCGTTGACCCGCAGCACCGGCGCGGCGGACTTCGCCAGCATCGTCGTCAGGTGTCCGATCGCCGTCTTGCCGACCGTATAGGAGAAGTGGTCGCGGTGAAAATTGCCGCGCACTTTCTGGTCGACGACGTTGATCACCACGCCGGTGTGCCCCAGCGCGCCGGCGCGCGCGTAGAAGGCCCGCGTCAGCAGCAGCGGCGCGCGGCCGTTGACCGCCCAGGCATGGTCGAAGGTCTCGACCGAAAAATCCTCGAGCCGGTCATCGGGAAAGATGGACGCCGAATTGATCAGGACATCCAAGCGTCCAAAAAGGGCGTAGGCCCCGGCGACCAGCGCGTCGAGCTGCGCCGCGTCGCTCAGGTCCGCATGCAGCGCGTGGGCATCGACGCCGCGCGCGCGCAGCGTATCGACCGTTGCCTGCGCGTCCTCCACCGAACTGCCATAGTGGACGGCCACCCGGTAACCGTCGCGGGCGAAACGCTCGGCGATCGTGCGGCCCACGCGTTTCGCGGCGCCCGTTATCAATACGACGCGCTGCGCCATGTCGTTTCCCTCATGTCGTCCGAGTTCGCGGCGGGTGCCCGCCGCGTGACGACATTATAGGATGCAGCGGTGCGGGTCAGTCCGCCTTCACGCCTTCGACCTGGATTTCCAGGCGGGTCCACATCTTGAAACCATAGGTCTTGCCGTAATCGACGCCGAAATCGTCGCGGTTGAACTCGGCCTTCGCGTCCGCGCCGCAGACTTCCTTCTTCATCATCGGGTTCGTGTAGCACTTGAAGGAATCGATCTTCAGATTCAACGGCCGCGTCACGCCGTGCAGCGTCAGCGTGCCGATCACTTCGGTCGGCGTATCGCCCTTGAAGCGCATGCTCGTGCCCTTGTAGACGGCCGTCGGGAATTTCGCCGCATCGAGCATTTCCGGGCCCGCGACATGTTTGTCGAGCGCGGCGTTGCCGGTGTCGATCGAACTCGCGTCGATCGTCACATCCAGGCTGCCGGTCTTCGCCGCGCGATCCAGCGTCACCGTGCCGCTCGATTTCGTGAACTTGCCGCGCCACACCGACGCGCCGCCGAAGTGGTCGGTTTCGAAGCTCGGATAGGTATGCGACGGGTCCAGATTGTAGGTAACGCTGGCGGCGAAGGCCGGCGCCGCGGCGAAAGCGATGACGGCGGCGGCAAGGGTGCGAAGCTTCATGGTGAACGTCCTGGGTTGGGAAAGGAAAATGCGGAAAACGACGCGGCGCGCGGCGGGCGGACCGTGGCCGCTAGTCGTGCGGGGAAGGGCGTGCGCGGGGCAGCATGCGCGCCAGCAACCGGTCGCGATCCAGCAACTGGTGCTTGATCACCGCGAGCACGTGCAGGCCGACGAACCCTGCCAGCGTCCAGTCGAGCCAGACATGAACGGTGCGCATCGTGTCGCGCCACGCCGGGTGCGGGGCCAGCAGCGTCGGCAACGGCAGCACGCCGAGATAGACGACCTGGATGCCCGCCACGGAACTGTACAGATAGCCCGAGACCGGCACCGCGAACATCAGCAGATACAGCAGGTGGTGCGTGCCGTGCGCCGCGGCGGCGTTCAGGCGGCCGGTGCTCTCGGGCAGCGGCGGCGGCGTATGCGTCGCCCGCCACGCGAGCCGCACGACCGCCAACAGCAGCACGGTCACCCCGATCCACTTGTGCCAGGCGTAATAGCGCAGCTTGGTCGGCGTGAAACCGGGAATGTCGGTCATCACCCAGCCCAACGCGAACCCCCCGACGATCAGCACCGCGATCAGCCAGTGCAACGCGATGGCGGGTCCGGAATACCGGCGAACGGCGAGACGGCGAGAGGGGTTCATCCATGCGATCCGAAAATGGGCACGCGGGCCGGGCGGGACGGTTGCACTCTGCGCTTTTTACGCCTTTGCCGCGATCCGGACAATACCATGTTGCGGATTCGCACGCGTCGCCCCAGAGCGAGCACTGTACGCGGACCCAGCCATCGAATCAATCGCGTAAAATCGATTATCAATATCTTGAAAATCGATGGCAACCGCGCATGCCCAAGCCTCCGGACACCCCACAGAAAGCGCGCGGCCCGACGCTGGATCAATTGCAGGTGTTCGCGGCGGTCGCCGACGCCGGCAGCTTTTCGCTGGCGGCGCAGCGGCTCGAACGCGCGCAATCCGCCGTGAGCTACACGGTCGCGAATCTGGAGGCGCTGCTGGGTCTGACACTGTTCGAGCGCACCCGGCGGCGCCCGGTGCTGACCGAGGCGGGCCGGGCGATCCTCGCCGATGCCCGGCGCGTGGACACGACGATGCACGACTTGCAGGCACGCGCCGCCGGTTTGACGCTGGGGCTCGAAGCCGAGGTCTCGCTGGCGGTGGACGTGATGTTTCCGATCGATCCCCTCGTCGGCATCCTGGAGGACTTCGCCCGCGTGTTTCCGACCGTGACGCTGCGCCTGCGCATGGAGCCCCTGGGCGGCGTGCTCAAGCTGGTGGTCGAACGGGAATGCGAACTGGGCATTTCCGGGCCGCTCGGGAGCTGGCCCGACGCCATCGCGCCGAACCTGCTGGGCGCGATCAGTCTGATCAGCGTCGCCGCGCCGGGCCACCCGCTGGCGCGCCGCGACGGGCGCATCCCCACGCATGAACTGCGCGAGCATACGCAGCTGGTGCTGACCGACCGCTCGCGGCTCGCCGAAGGTCCGATGCATGGCGTCTACGCCAACCACAGCTGGCGCATCGGCGATCTGGGCGCCAAGCATCGTCTGTTGCTCGCCGGCCTGGGGTGGGGCGGCATGCCGCGACATCTGGTCGCCGCCGATCTCGCCGCCGGCCGTCTCGTGCGCATCCGGCCGGCGGACCGCCATGCATTCGCCTACAGTCTGTATCTCATCGCCCGCGCGGATACGCATCCGCGTCCCGCCGCCCGCTGGCTCGCGGAGCGCATCACCGCGCTCGCGCCGTTCGACTGGCCGGCACCGGAAGCGGCGGATGCCGACGCCCCGTCCTGAAAAAGCAGCCCGTGGAAGCGCGACGCCGGCGCGGCACACGGGTATTTCTATTGCGGGATATTCGGGCCGACTTTTAGTATGATCTAGGACGGTCGTTTTTCCTTGCTTGCGCGCTTTCCTGCCGCTGGTGGCGCGCTCGCTTGCCGCATGGTCCGTGCGTCGCAACGCCCATCACGCAAACATGCGGATTTGCAACGTCGCGGCTGTCCGGGCAAATACCTTGCCGATTTCATCGTCTGCTCACCGACTTCACCATGCCGCAAACCCGCCGCAACCGCCTGTCCATCCTTCACATCGCGATCGTTGCCCTGATAGTGGCGATTTTCGTGGCCGACGCCTTCACGCCACGCAATGTCGCGCTCTGGATCCTGTATCTGATTCCGGTCGCGCTCTGTCTGTTCGTGGACCGGCCGGTCCTGCCCCTGGCCGCCGCGGCGGTCAATTGCGTACTGATCGCGGTGGGCTTCATTCTCTCGCCCGGTATGGGCAATGCCTATTCGGTCCTGAACCGGGGCATGGGCGGCTTGACGATGTGGGCGATCGCGATCGCGGCCTTCCTGTACATCGCCTCGCGCAACAAGCTGCGGCGGCACGCCTGGCTGCAAAAGGGACTGACGGAGACGGCCGAGGCCACCCGCGGCGCATTGAGCGCGGCGGAGGTGGCCACGGCCGTGCTGCGCAAGATCGTCGGCTATAGCGGCGCCAAGGTCGGCGTGCTCTACGTGCTCGACAACGGTCAGTTGCAGCGCCTCGCGGCCTGGGCGCTGGCCGATACCGGCACGCCCGCCACGGTGGCGCCCGGCACCGGCCTGACGGGCCAGGTCCTCATCGAACGCAAGCCGATCATCGCGCACGACCTGCCTTCGGACTACCTGCGCATCAATTCCACGCTGGGCGACGGTCAGGCGACGCATGTCGTGGCCGCCCCCCTGACCGCCGACGGCGACGTGAGCGGCATCGTCGAACTGGGTTTTTCCGGTAACGTCCGGCAGGCCGACAACGCCGTCGAACTGCTGACCGCCGGCGCGGAAAACATCGGCATGGCGGTACGTGCTGCGCTGTATCGCGGCCGGCTCGAATTGCTGCTGGAGGAAACGCAGCATCAGGCCGAGGAATTGCAGGTCCAGCAGGAAGAGCTGCGGGTGTCGAACGAAGAACTGGAGGAACGCGGCCGGGCGTTGATGGATTCGCAGGCCCGGCTCGAAACGCAGCAGGCGGAGCTCGAACAGACCAACGTGCAGCTCGAGGAACACGCGCAACGCCTCGAAGGGCAAAAGCAGGATCTGCTGAACGCGCAACACGATCTGACCGAGAATACGCGGGCACTGGAGCGCGCGAACCAGTACAAGTCCGAATTCCTGGCGAACATGTCGCACGAGTTGCGCACGCCGCTCAACAGTTCGCTGATCCTGTCGAAGCTGCTGCAGGACAACAAGCATGGCAACCTGAGCGCCGAACAGGTGCGCTACGCCAGCACCATCTATTCCTCCAACACGGACCTGCTTTCGCTGATCAACGACATTCTCGACCTGGCGAAAGTCGAGGCCGGACACATGGAAGTCGAGGCCGAGCCGATCACGATCGATTCGGTCGTGCAGTCGCTGCTGCAGACGTTCGAACCGGTCGCGACCGAAAAGAAGCTCGGCCTGCGTGTCGAGCGCGCTCCGGATGCGCCGAAATCGATCGTCACCGATCACCAGCGCCTGCTGCAGATCATGAAAAATCTGCTGTCGAACGCATTCAAGTTCACCGCGCAGGGCGAAGTCGTCCTGCACATACTGGCCGCGCCGCCCGCGCATCTGCGCTTCGCGGTGCAGGATACCGGCATCGGTATCGCGACGCAGAACCTGTCGGCGATCTTCGATGCCTTCCGGCAGGCCGACGGCACGACCAGCCGCAAATATGGCGGCAGCGGTCTGGGCCTGTCGATCTCGCGCGAATTCGCCAGCCTGTTGGGCGGCGACATCGAGGTGACGAGCGAACTCGAACAAGGCAGCACCTTCACGCTGACGCTGCCGATCGAATATACGCCGGACGCGAAGGCGCCCACCGGCACCGCCCAACAGACGCCCGCGTCCGCCCGCGCGGCCGCACCGGTCTCGCGGCCCGTGAAACCGCTTTCCCCGGGGCGCACCGGCCCCAGTCTGGAGCCGCATTTCACGCGTCCGGCGCGCCCGGGCGTGCCCGGACTCCCAGGCGCATCACGCGACAGCGCCCGCGCCTTTGCCGCCCCGTCGGGCGCGGGGACCGACGATGGCGCGGATGCCACGCCGACCGGCCCCGTGCCGCGCACCGGCGTGGCCGACGACCGCGACAAGCTCACGCGCCCGGGCCGCCTGATCCTCGTGATCGAGGACGACATGGCATTCGCGCAGATCCTGTACGAACTCGCGCACGAACTCGACTTCGACTGCGTGCATGCCGCCACCGGTGCGGATGGCACCCGTCTGGCGCAACTGCTGCAGCCCAGCGGCATCCTGCTCGATGTCGGCCTGCCCGACGATTCCGGTCTCACGGTACTGGAGCGCCTGAAGCGCGACCCGCGCACGCGCCACCTGCCGATCCACATGATTTCCGCGAACAATCACGAGGAAGCCGCGCTGCACCTGGGCGCGATCGGTTACTCGCTCAAGCCCACCGCGCGCGACGAGCTGGTGACGGCGATCGAACGCCTCGAAGCGCGCCTCTCGCAGCGCGTGCGCCGCATCCTGATCGTCGAGGACGATCCGACGCTACGCGACAACATCCAGCTGCTGCTCGCGGCGAACGGCATCGAGATCGACGGCGTGGGCACCATCGCCGATGCCCTCGCCCGGCTCGCCGAAATCAGCTTCGACTGCGTGGTGATGGATCTGACGCTGCCCGATGGCTCGGGCTACGACCTGTTGAAGGACATGGCCGAGAGCGGTCCGCACACCTATCCGCCGGTCATCGTCTACACCGGCCGCTCGCTGACCTCCGAGGAAGAGCGGCGCCTGCGCTACTATTCGAAATCGATCATCATCAAAGGCGCGAAATCGCCGGAGCGGCTGCTCGACGAGGTCACGCTATTCCTGCACAGCGTCGAATCGGACCTGCCCCCCGATCAACAGCGGATGCTGCGCCAGGCCCGGCAGCGCGATTCGGCGTTCGAAGGCCGCAAGATCCTGCTTGCCGAGGACGACGTACGCAACATCTTCGCGCTGTCGCATGTCATCGAGCCGCTGGGCGCCAAACTGGAAATCGCCCGCAACGGCCGGGAAGCGCTGGAAATCCTCGCCCGCGACCCGGAAATCGAACTGGTTTTGATGGATGTGATGATGCCCGAGATGGACGGCCTGACCGCGATGCAGGAAATCCGCAAGCGGCCCGGCATGGACCGCCTGCCCATCATCGCGCTGACCGCGAAAGCCATGTCCTCGGACCGGCAGCGCTGTCTGGACGCCGGTGCCAACGATTACATTTCGAAGCCGATCGAGGTCGACAAGCTGTTGTCGCTGTGCCGTGTCTGGCTGGCCCATTGACGCAGGACCCGCGAAGGGAGATGCCTTGAGTTCCGCTCACGATCCGCTTACGATTCGCGCTCACGATCAGATTGCGCCCGGCAGGTCGACGAACGAACACGCCCTGCCGATGCACGATTTCGACATCGAACTGCGCTTGCTACTCGACGCGATATATCTCAAATATCAGCACGATTTTCGGAATTACTCGATCGCCTCGCTGCGCCGCCGCATGACGCAGGCGCGGGCCGATTTCGAATGCGCGACGCTGTCCGAGTTGCAGGGCCGGATCCTGCACGATCCGGCGGCGTTCGCGCGCCTGCTGCAATACCTGACCGTGCAGGTCAGCGAGATGTTTCGCGACCCCTGGTATTTCAAGGCGCTGCGCGAACGGGTTTTCCCGATATTGCAGACGTATCCCTCGGTCAAGATCTGGGTGGCGGGATGCAGCAGCGGCGAGGAATTATGGTCGCTGGCGATCATGCTGGAAGAAGAGGGGCTGATCAACCGGACCCTGATGTATGCGACCGACGTCAATCCGCAGGCCCTGCGCGTTGCGGCGGAAGGCATCTATCCGCTCGACCGGATCGCCGGCTTTTCGAAAAACTATATCGCCGCCGGCGGCAAGCGCTCGCTGTCGGATTATTATCACGCGGCCTACGGCGCCGCGACCTTCTCGCGCACGTTGAAGCGGCACGTCGTGTTCGCGGACCACAGCCTGGCCACCGACAGCGTGTTTTCCGAGGTGCATCTGGTTTCCTGCCGCAATGTTCTGATCTATTTCAACGAAGCATTGCAGAATCGCGCCACCGGCCTGTTCGCCGACGCCTTGGTACGGCGCGGCTTTCTCGGTCTCGGCAGCAAGGAAAGCATGCGCTTCAACGGCCATGCGGACGCCTTCGACGAGTTCGCCAACGATGCCCGTATTTACCAGAAGCGTTAAATGACCCTTCCCTGTCCGGCGCCGTCTTCTCCATCCAGCGCCCTCGATGCGATCGATGCCGCCTGCGAGGCCGTGGTGATCGGCACCTCGGCCGGTGGCGTCGAAGCACTGAGCCTGCTGCTGCCGCGCCTCGGCCGCCATTTCGCCCCTGCCATCGTCATCGTGCTGCATCTGCCGCCGGACGGGCAAAGCGAGATCGCCCGCCTGTTCGCCATGCGCTGCGTGCTGCCGGTCCTGGAAGCCAGCGATCGCGAGCCGATCCGCGGCGGAACCGTCTATTTCGCCCCGCCCGGCTATCACTTACTGGTGAATGCCGACCGGACCTGCGCGCTGTCGGTCGATGAGGCCGTCAACTTTTCACGGCCGTCGATCGATGTGATGTTCGAATCTGCTGCCTGGGCCTACGGCAACCGCCTGTTGGGGATCTTGTTGACCGGCGCGAGCGCGGATGGCGCCGCCGGCATGGCGGCGATCCGCAAGGCCGGCGGCACCACATGGGCGCAGGCACCGGCCGAGGCACGGGCCACGGCGATGCCCCTCGCGGCAATCGAACGTGGCGTGGTCGACGCGGTCCTCACGCTCGAAGAAATCGCCCAGCGGTTCGAGCGTCAATCGCAGGCAGACGCGGCCGTTGCCGGACGTCAGGCGGGAGCATCCGCCGCTGCGGTATCGCCAGCGCATACGGATCATCTATGAGTCAGACAATCAAAATCCTGCTGGTGGACGACGTTCCGCAGAATATCGTTGCGCTGGACGCCTTGCTGAGCCGGCCAGGCGTGGAAGCGCTGCATGCCTATTCGGGCGCCGAAGCGCTGGAACAGCTGTTGCAGAACGATATCGCGCTGGCCCTGGTGGACGTGCAGATGCCGGAAATGGACGGGTTCGAACTGGCGGAACTGATGCGCGGCAGCCCGCGCACGCGCCATGTCCCGATCATCTTCCTGACCGCCACCGACCGCGACGCCATGCGCACCTTCCGCGGCTACGAAGCGGGTGCGGTCGACTTCCTCTACAAGCCTTTCGATCCGCACATCCTGCGCAGCAAGGTCGAGGTCTTCGTCCAGCTCCAGTCCCAGAAACAGCAACTCGCCGAGCAGCTCGAAGCCGTCAGCCAGATGGTGCGCACGAACGAGATGTTCATCGCGGTGCTCGGGCACGACCTGCGCAATCCGCTGTCGTCGATCATGGCCAGCGCGGAGGTGTTGCGCCGGGTCAGCGATCCGCAGCGCGTCCTGGCGTCCGCCGAGCGCATCCGCGGCAGTGGCATGCGCATGGCGAAGATGATCGATCAGTTGCTGGACGTCGCGCGCATGCGCTCGAGTCAGCTGGTTCTGACGCCCACCGATGTCGACCTGCTGCCGATCTGCGAGGCGATCATCGGGGAATTCGAGAGCCCGGGCCAGGAAAAAACCGTGGTCCTCGAATGCATGGGGGACACCGTGGGGTGCTGGGACGCAGACCGGCTCGCACAGGTGCTATCGAACCTCATCGGCAACGCCCTCCATCATGGGGACAAATCCGTCCCGGTCACGGTCCGCGTCGACGGCACGCGCCGCCATGAATTACGCATCACGGTGACCAACGCCGGCGAGATTCCGGAGACCGCGCGCGCCCATCTGTTCAAACCGTTCCGATCGGGTGCCACGGCGCCGCAGAACGCGCAGGGTCTGGGCCTGGGGCTGTTCATCGCACACGAACTCGTCGCGCTGCATCTGGGACGCCTCGAAGTGCGCTCCGATGCGACGAACGGCACCGTTTTCGAGATAATTTTGCCCAAACGGGCAGGGCCGGCGCAGATTCGCGCGGCGTTGAGCGACCGCGGCATGTTCGGGAGGGGCGTCTGACAGCTCGGCGGGTGTCATGCACCCGCGCGGGCCCGCGTCATAGCATGCGGGACAGGCTGCCCATCATCACGATCGCGACGAGGGCACCGACGACGGCACCCACGCCCTCCAGCACGTAATGCGCGATGCGCGTCCGGCAGGGTACCCCGCCCATCAGCACCACACCGACCAGCGCCATCGGCAGCAGCAGGATCAGATCGGTACGCGAAAGCGTCATATTGCTTAGGTTGTCTAACAAGTTCATCGTGGTCTCCAGCCTGCTGTCGGGTCTTGCACGCGTTTCCAGTTCCTGTCGCCGACATCGCCGGTATTTTTCGGTTTGCCGACGATTCCAGTATAGACCAGCAATCGATAAAAAAAGGACGATCGCACTTTTCCGGGATACGGTGTATACCCGCGGGCCACGAGAAAAAGGCCCACGGCATATGTCCTGAGACAATGCCGGGGGCCTTGCAGGACCCGCTCGCCCCAGCCGCCAGGCCGGGTCGAGCCGGATCGCTTAGGCGGGAACCGAAGCGGCCTTTGCGGCGCGGGACCAGACGCGGTGCTTGCCGATGGCTTCGATGAAGTCGGCGACGACGGCATCGACGTTCGCGGTATCACCGCTCAACACGCCTTCCTCGCTGACCGGCAGGTGGGACGCCTGCAACACGTCGCGGCCATAACCCACCGCGGCGATCGCCTTCAGGTGCTTGTAGGCTTCGAGCACGTAGTGGCGGGCGTCACCCGAGGCGGACAGGGCCTTGGCGCTGGCTTCGCCGCAGGCGAGGAACACGGCGTCGAACGCGATCGACGGCATGCCGGCGATCGTCGCGTCGGCGAAGATGCCCGGGGCGACCTCGCCCAGCATCGGCGCGATGACCTTGACGTGCGCACCGGCAGCGGTGAGCGCCGTCTTCGCCGCGGCGATGCTTTTCGGGTCCGCGCCCTTGGCGGCGAGGATCGCGATCTGCGTGCTCTTGATGCCTGGCTTTACCTTGCTCATCAGGCTCAGCGACGGCGACACGTCCACGCCTGCCTTGCCGCTCTTCGATTTGGCCGAACCCGGCTGAGTCGGTGCCGCGGGCGTCAGGCCCAGGGCTTCCGCGACGCGCTGCGCGAGTACCGGGTCGATGTTCGCGAGATTGTCGACCACGCGCTGGCGAATGAATTCGCGCTCGACTTTCGACAACTCGAACTGATAGGCGGCCACGATATGATCCTGTTCCGGCGCGCTCATGCTCTTCCAGAACAGCGTTGCCTGCGAGTAATGATCCGCGAACGATTCGCTGCGCTTGCGGATCTTTTCACCGGACACGCGCTCGTGATAGGTCTCGAAGCCACCGTCCACCGCAGCGGCCGGCGTTTCCTTCGGCCAGTTGCCCGCGATCGAGTTCGGCTCGTACGATGCCTGCCCCCGATGAATCGAACTCTGATGCATCGCGTCGCGCTGGTTGTTGACGTTCGGCGTGACGGGACGATTGATCGGCAGTTGATGGAAGTTCGGGCCACCCAGGCGGCTGATCTGCGTATCGGTGTACGAGAACAGGCGGCCCTGCAGCAGCGGATCGTTGCTGAAATCGATGCCCGGCACGATGTGACCCGGGCAGAAAGCGACCTGCTCGGTTTCCGCGAAATAGTTGTCCGGATTGCGGTTCAGCGTCATCTTGCCGAGCATCTTGATCGGCACGAGTTCTTCCGGAATGATCTTGGTCGGGTCCAACAGGTCGAAGTCGAACTTGTGTTCGTCCTCTTCCTCGACGATCTGCACGCCCAGTTCCCATTCCGGGAAATCGCCCTGCTCGATGGCATTCCACAGATCGCGGCGGTTGAAGTCCGGATCCTTGCCGGCCAGCTTCTGCGCTTCGTCCCACAACAGCGAGTAGGAACCCAGCACCGGACGCCAGTGGAACTTGACGAAACGGCTCTTGCCCGCCGCGTTCACGAGACGGAACGTGTGAATGCCGAAACCCTCCATCAAACGCAGACTCTGCGGAATGCCGCGGTCCGACATCACCCACAGCACCATGTGCATGGATTCCGGCACCAGCGAGACGAAGTCCCAGAAGGTGTCGTGCGCGGACGCGCCTTGCGGGATTTCGTTGTGCGGCTCGGGCTTGACGGCGTGCACGAAGTCCGGAAACTTGATCGCGTCCTGGATGAAGAACACCGGCATGTTGTTGCCGACGAAATCGTAGTTGCCTTCCTCGGTATAGAACTTCACCGAGAACCCGCGCACGTCACGTACGGTGTCGGCGGAGCCGCGCGAGCCCTGGACGGTCGAGAAGCGGACATACACCGGCGTCTTGACGGCCGGATCGCGCAGGAACGCCGCCTTGGTCAGTTCGGTCTGCGCTTCATAGACCTGGAAGAAACCATGCGCACCCGCGCCGCGTGCGTGGACGATCCGCTCGGGAATGCGCTCATGGTCGAAATGGGTGATCTTTTCACGCATGATGAAATCTTCGAGCAGCGACGGGCCGCGCTCGCCAAGTTTCAGCGTGTTCTGATCGTCGGAAATCTTCACGCCGTGATTGGTGCGCAGCGCTTCGTTTTCCGGGTTGACACTGAAGGTGTCGAGTTGCATGTCCTTGCTCGTGGCACCCGCTTTCGGCGCCGTGCCCGACGGCTGGACGCTGTTCGGTACGCCTGGTTTTGCGGGGGATTGATTGGCCATTGCTGACTCCTTTATTAGATGGGGCAGGACGCTAATGGTCACGCCCTCCGAAAAGGGTGCGTCGCAAAGGCCGTTCCACCCCCCGGCCCAACCGTTGCAAAACACCGTCGGGCCAGGCGGGCCGTGGCGCCAGCCGGCGCGCAACGAGGCGAATGGCGACGCAATCGGCATCCTGGCAAACCTGCATGTCTCCCCGATCGCGTTGCTCATCGCGCCTGGGACATGCATTTTTTGCAGTACGGCGCTCAACCCTACCGAAACGAAAACAATTGCACAGGGTTGCACGATAGTTTTTATTGATAACAACGATAGCAAGAAACAATCTGTCCATGCAGGGCCATCGCGGCGACGTCAAAAAACCGCCATGCCACCACTGCACCTGCGCAATGGGAGATTTACAATTCGGAAGCGGTGCGCGCCGTGAACGCGATGGCGCGCCGGCTCCGCAAGACGACGGTTGCCGGAACGAAAGTGACAAGGATGGGCATGACAGCGGAAACCAAGAAGGAACAGATCGACGCGCTACGACGCGACGGCTTCGTCATCGTTCGTGGTCTGGTACCCGCGCAGGAATGCGCGTGGGTACGCGAGCGCGCGCAAGCGCAACTGAACGCGGCCGAGGCCCCGCTCGAACGCGAGGCGGATCTGCAGTATCCCGGCGCGCCGGCGTCGTCGAGCGCCCCGGGCGGCAGGACCGTGCGGCGCCTGCTGGATGCGTACGGCCGCGATCCCGCATTCGCCGCGTTCGCGACGTCCGCGGACGTCAGCGGCTGGATGACGACGTATTTTGGCGAACAGGTGCTGCTGTCGCGCACGCACCATAACTGCATGATGACCAAGCATCCCCAATATGGCAGCCTGACCGGCTGGCATCGTGACGCGCGCTACTGGTCGTTCGCGCGGGACGACCTGGTATCGGCCTGGTTCGCGCTGGGCGACGAAACCGCGAGCAACGGCGGGCTCTGGTTGATCCCGGGATCGCACCGGCCCGATTTCGCGCCGCATGCATTCGACGATGCGAAGTTTTTCCGCGACGATCTTCCCGAGAACCAGGCCTTGATCCGCCATGCGGTATCGCCCACGCTTGCGGCGGGCGACGTGATTTTCTTCCACTGCAATACCCTGCACGCCGCGGGCAGGAATCTCAGCGAACAGGTCAAGTTTTCGCTGGTCTTCACCTACCATGGCGTCGGCAACGCGCCCCGGCCGGGCACGCGTTCGGCGTCGCGTCCGGAAATTCCCGTTTAGCGATGCAACGCCCGGGCAGGCGCGCGTCCGTGCACGGCCGGGGGCGCAGACCGGGAAGCCCCCTCGCGCACGGCACCGTTCGTCACACCGGCCAGAGCGGTTCCTCGTCGATCAGCGCGACCTGTTCGCGCAGTTCGAGGATGCGGTCTTCCCAATAGCGAGACGTATTGAACCAGGGAAAGGCGGCCGGAAACGCGGGGTCGTCCCAGCGGCGCGCGAGCCAGGCGCTGTAGTGGATGAGGCGCAATGTGCGCAGCGCTTCGATCAGATAGAGTTCACGCGGATCGAAATCGCAAAAGTCCTCGTAACCGGCCAGCACGTCTGCCAGGGCAGCACGCTGCCCTTCGCGATCGCCCGGCAGCAGCATCCACAGATCCTGGACCGCCGGCCCCATCCGGCTGTCGTCGAAATCCACGAAGTGCGGCCCGGCATCGGTCCACAGCACATTGCCTGCGTGACAATCGCCATGCAGGCGGATCGACTTCACGTCGCCGGCGCGGTCGAATGCGCGCGACACCGCATCGAGTGCCAGATCGACGATGCTGCGATAAGCGTCGGTGAGTGCCGCCGGGACGAAACCGCTCTCCAGCAGATAGCGTCGCGGCTCGCGTCCGTAGGTCTCGATGTCGATCGCGCCGCGTGCGAGGAACGCGTGCGTCGCGCCGAACGCGTGGATGCGGCCGATGAAGCGGCCCAGCCATTCCAGCGTGGCCCGGTCCTCGAGCTCCGGCGGGCGGCCGCCGCGCCGTGGAAACAGCGCGAAACGAAAATCCTCGAAATGATGCAGCGTCACGCCGCCCCGCACCGATGGCGCGACCACCGGCAATTCGTGCGCCTCGAGCGCAGCGGTGAAACGGTGCTCTTCGAGAATCGCTTCGTCCGACCAGCGATGCGGCCGGTAGAACTTCGCGATCAGCGGCGGCGCGTCGTCGATGCCGACCTGATAGACCCGATTCTCGAAACTGTTGAGCGCATACAGCCGGCCGTCGACGTGCAACCCGGTCGATTCGATCGCGTCGAGCACCCGGTCCGGGTTCAGGGTCGCGAAGGGGGTTTCCTTGGAAGTGGTCAATGGACGGCGCGGCTGACGGGTGCGGAGGGCAGGACATCGCCGGTATCGATCAGATCCGCAACGAAGAAGGGCTCGGTATTGAGCACCGGCGACGCGCCGGGCATGCCGGCATACCAGGTCACCATCGCCATGTCGCCGATGATGCGTGTCACGATGCCCATCGCACCCGACGGGACCGCGATATGACTGGAGCGCACAATGGATCCGATCTGCATCATATTCTCTCCAAGGAAACCTTTGCCGGAGCTGGCGCCGAGGGGCGCGGGGCCCGTCGCCGATCCCGTGGCGAAGCTGTTGTCTCATTATACGGACCGCCACGCCACTTTCGTCGCGTTCCATCCGGTGGCGCGCTCCAGGGATGTCCCAAAAGTTATCCAAAAAAAAACCCGCCACAAGGGCGGGTGGAATCCATATCAGGAGGAGACATGGAGGAGACAGGTACGAATTTAACGGTTTTTATTTTCTATCGCAACCGGGTTTTTAGAGGGTTAACTCTAAGAGGGTTCTCCCGCACATTCAAATGACCGAAAAGATGCTCTCAGCCAGCCGTCCGGGGCAATCAGCATCGCGTTCCGCGAAGTGTTAAAGTGCCCGATACACGCTGCCTCGTTATCCGCCGGAACGGGGCGCAGGCGACAGTACACTGCATTGATCAATGAAAACAACGACATCGACCAAAGCGGCCGGGGGATTTGCGCGCCGGCTGGAATTGCTGCGCCAGGCGGCCAAGAACGGATGGCTGGCAAAGGGAAAACGGGGTATCGAGAAGGAAAGCCTGCGCGTGACGCAGCAGGGCACGCTCGCCGACAGCGCGCACCCGTCGGCACTGGGCGCGGCCCTGACGCACCCGGAACTCACGACCGATTACTCCGAGTCCCTGCTCGAATTCATCACCCCGCCGGTGGCGGACCCCGTCGTCGCGGTCGAAGCGCTGCAGGTGCTGCACGCCTTCGTGCACCGGCGCATCGGCGACGAACTGCTCTGGGACGTATCAATGCCGGGCCACCTGCCGCCTGACCCGCAGATCCCCATCGCGCAGTACGGGTCGTCGAACCAGGGCCGGTTCAAGCATGTCTACCGGCACGGGCTATCGTTGCGCTACGGGCGCAAGATGCAGTGCATTGCCGGCATTCACTACAATTTCTCGCTGCACGAAGACATATGGCCGCTGCTGCACGGGCCGAGCAGCCCCGACGACCGGCAGCACGCGGCGGCGCCGGACGACATCCAGTCCGCAAGCTACATGGCCCTGATCCGGAACTACCGCCGCTTCAGCTGGTTGCTGCTGTATCTGTTCGGGGCGTCGCCGGCGCTGGACCGCAGCTTCTTCGGCGCCGGCGCGAGCGGCGCGGCGGATGCCGGCGAGGAGGGGAGCGGCAACGCCGGGCCGAACGGGCTTCAGGCACTGGGCGAGGACACGCTCTACCTGCCGCACGCGACCAGCCTGCGCATGAGCGATCTGGGCTATCACAACCGCGCCGCCAGCGGCAGCGGACGCCCGGATTTGCGTTCGCTGCGCGCCTACCTGGCGGGTCTCGCCGACGCGGTCCGGACGCCGCATGCGCCTTACGAAGCGTTGGGGACGCATCGCGATGGCAAATGGGTGCAATTGAATGGCAACCTGCTGCAGATCGAAAACGAACTGTATGCGACCATTCGGCCCAAACGCGTGGGCGAAGCGGGCGAACGGGTGCTCCAGGGGCTGACGAAGCGCGGTATCCAGTACGTGGAAGTACGCTGCCTCGATATCGACCCGTTCGAGCCCGCCGGCATCGGCGCGACGACGGTACGCTTCCTCGATGCCTTTCTGACGATGTGCGTGCTCGAGGACAGCCCCGCCGATGCCGCGCTGCAGGCCGAGGCGGACGCGAATTTCCTCCTCGTGGCCAAGTCGGGACGGCAGCCCGGCAAGATGCTCGAATGCGAAGGGCAGCCCATTGCGCTGCACGCCTGGGCCGAGATGCTGCTCGAACGCATCGAGGCCGCCGCGCGCGTGCTGGACGAATCCTCCGGCATGACGGGGCACACCGCGGCGGTCGCCGCGCAGCGCGCAAAACTGGCGGACCCGTCGAGCCTGCCGTCGGCGCGGGCACTGGCAGACATCGTTGCCAGCGGCAGCTTCGCAGCGTTCGGCCTGCGGCAGAGCCGCGCTCACGCCGCGCATTTCCTGGCGGCACCGCTCGCCGCGGCGGACGAGGCGCGCCTGCTGGCGGAAAGTGCCGAGTCGATCGCGCGCCAGCGAAAGATCGAGGCGCGTGACGATATCGATTTCGATGCTTTCATGGCCCGCCATGACAGCGGGCGGGAGTAAGCCGATGCGCTATGAACTCTATTACTGGCCGATGCTGCAGGGACGCGGGGAATTCGTGCGGCTCGCGCTGGAGGATGCCGGCGCGGACTATGTCGACGTCGCGCGCCAGGCAAACGGCATGGCGGCGATGCAGGCGCTGATGGCGGATCCGTCGGGCGACGCCGCCGACGCCGCGCCCCTGCGGCAGCCCTTTGCGCCGCCGTTCCTGAAGGCCGGCGAACAGTGGATCGCGCAGACCGCCAATATCCTGTTTTTCCTCGGGCCGCGCCTCTCGCTCGCGCCTGCCGAGGAAGCGCGGCGTTTGTTCATCAACGGCCTGCAACTGACGATCGCCGACGCCGTCACGGAAGCCCACGACACGCATCATCCCATCGCCAGCGGTCTGTATTACGAAGATCAGAAAGCGTCGGCTCGGGTGCGCGCGGGAGATTTCATCGACACACGCATCCCCAAGTTCCTCGGCTATTTCGATCAGGTCATCGCGCGCAATCCCGCGGCCGGCGGCTGGCTCGCGACGCCGGAGGCGAGCTATGCGGACCTGTCGCTATTCCAGCTGGTCGAAGGCCTGCACTACGCGTTCCCGCGCGGCATGCGGGACTTCGCACAGCGTTTTCCGCGCGTCGCCGCACTGCGCCGCAATGTCGCCGCGCGCGAACGGCTGGCCGCCTATCTCGCCTCCCGACGGCGCCTGCCGTTCAACGAGCAGGGCATCTTCCGCCACTATCCGGAACTGGACCGCGAGCCGGCGGGCTGACCCTCTAAGACGTGGACCGAACCGGCGCCGTGGCGGGGGCGGCGGGCGCCGTCGGCGATGTCGCCTGCACCGCCTGCGCATCGCCGCTGCCCAATCCATCCCAGCCACCGCCCAGTGCCTTGATCAGACCCGCCGCCGACACCATGCGCCGGCTCTGAATGTCGACCAGGCTGCGCTGCGCAGTGAACGCCGTCGCCTGCGCGGTCAGCACATCGAGAAACGTCGTCGTCCCCGCCTTGTAGGAATTGGTCACGATCGCCAGCGCCTGCTCGGCGGACGCCACCGCCTGACGCTCGATCGTTTCCTCGTCCGCCAGGATCCGCAGGCTCGCCAGATTGTCCTCGACGTCCTGGAAGGCCGCCAGCACGGTGGCGCGGTACGTCGCGGCCTCCTGGTCGTATACCGCCCGGGCCGCGTCGACCTTCGCATGCCGCAGGCCGCCGTCGAACAGCGTCGCCGCGAGCGAGGGGCCGAGCGACCAGAAGCGCGCCGGAGCGGTCAGCCAGTTGGCGATCGACGTGCTGTCGAAGCCACCCGATGCCGACAGGGTCAGCGTGGGGAAGAAGGCCGCCTGCGCGATGCCGATCTGCTCGTTCGCCGCCGCCGCCGTCCGCTCCGCCGCCGCGACGTCGGGACGCCGCTCCAGCAGGGCGCCGGGCAGACTGATCGGGATGGTCGGCGGCTGGGCGTCCAGCGGCGCGGCCGCGATCGAGAACGTCGACGCGGATTCGCCGACCAGCACCGCGATCGCATGTTCGTATTGCGCGCGGCTGATCTGGTTGTCCTTCGCCGAGGCCTGCGCGCTTTGCAATTGCGTCTGTGCCTGAACGACATCGGCACGGCCGGCGACACCCACGTTGTAGCGGTTCTGCGTCACCGCCAGCGACTGCGTGTAGGCCGTGACGGTCCGATCGTACAGCGCCTGTGCCGCATCCAGGCCGCGCAACGCGAAGTAATCCTGCGCGAGGGTGCCCTGCACCGATAGACGGGCGTTCGCCAGATTCGCCTCGGCACCCTGCTGGCTGGCGCGCTCAGCGGCCACGTCGCGGCTGATGCTGCCCCAGAGATCGGGTTCCCACGAGGCGGTCAGCGACGTCGCATAGCTGTGCGACGTATTGCCGGTGGCGGTGCCGGAACCGGCGCGGGTCGTGCTGGCGCTGGCGCCGAGCGTCGGGAAGTAGCCGGCGCGCGCCTGGGCCACCAGTGCCCCCGCCTGCCGATAGGCCGCCTGGTACGACGCGATCGATTGATTCGAGCGGTTCGCTTTCTCGATCAGCCCGTCGAGCACCGGGTCACCGAAAATTTCCCACCAGGCGCCGCGGTCTGCATGATCCGCCGGCTGCGCGACTTTCCAGCCGGCGGGCGTTTCCTTGTAGGCCGCCGGTACCGACAGGGTCGGCCGGCTGTAATCGGGCCCGATCGTGCAGCCCGCCAGGCCGGCACCGGCGCTCAGCGCGGCACATACCGTGGACAGCGCCCAGCGGCGCCCGCGGTGCCGGAAAGCGCGCGGCGCGGCGTGCGCGCCCGGTCCGGACCGGGCGTCCCCGGGCGCCGGGGAGGGCGTCGACGTGAACAGGGAACTGCAAGGCGTGGCATTCTTCGATGTCATACGTGTGGTGCGTGTCATACGTGTCATGCATGAGGGCCGGTCGCGACCGGGCGCGGCGGGGAGAGGAATGGGCCCGGCGGCATCCCCGATGCCGCATTCTGACGCTTTTCCCGGGCTTTGTGATTACCCGTGGTTACATCGGTGCACGGGTCGCGCGCGGTCGTTCCCCGCGCACCACGCCTAGCGCACGAAACTCAATGCGTGCGCGCCGTCCCCAAGCGGGCGACCCATCAGGTTCAGGAGTCCCGCCAGATTCGGCCGCGCTTCGTCGCTGCTGCTCACCCTGCCGGCAAAATTCATCCGGCCATCGCGGAACTGACCGTCGCCGCTCACCGTCAGCGGCCCGGAAAGCGTCTCCACGACGAGCGTGCCCTCCTGGCCGGCGGCGGTCACCGTGGCACGATAGGTACCGAGCGGGCGCACCAGCGAAACGCGGGAACTCAGGTCGCGCAGACTCACGACCAGACCGCCATACGCGCGATCCCCGATCAGACGCCACTCGGTCCAGTCCAGGCGCATGTCGCCCTGAAAGTCGAGGGTATTGAACGGCGCGCCCAGGCCGGTCAGCAAACCCGCCGGCACCGCGAGTCCGCCAGCCGACAGGGTCGTGCCGTCCCAGCGCGCATCCAGCAGGACCGGCAGCGCCTGCGGCTGCTCCTCCCGCATCACCATGCGCAGATGTCCGCTCAGCAGCGGCCAGGCGCGCGTGGTCCACGCGATCCGGTTAGGCATCACGGTCGCGCCCTCGGCATCGCTGCCGGCCGACAGCATCAGACGCGCCGAGCCGTGCCACAACGAACCCTGCGGATCGACAAGACTGACGCGCCCGCCGGTGGCCGCGGCGAAACGGGGAACGATCCAGGCGGCGGGCAACAGCACCAGCACGGTGGCGAGACAGGCCACGCAGACCACGAGCAGCCAGGGCAGCACCCGCAGCCACGCGCGCCAGCGCCCGCCCGGGGACCGCCACCCGGGGGCGCCGCCGGCGATCCTGGCGGCCGGCAGTGCGTCCGCTGCCGGCCGCCGCCGTGGCGACGGCCGCCGTAGCGACGGCCGCCAGGAACCGCTCCGGGACGGACGCGGGGGGGGCGGGACGGCCGCCGGGTCGCGGGGCGGAGTCGGCGCCATCGTCAGCGCGCCTGGCGGTCGAGCGGTCCGGCATCGAGCGTCGCGCGGATGTCCACGCGCCCGCTGTTGCCCGACGGCGTGACGTGCGTCTGCGACACCTTCACCTTCAGTTGCCTGCGCGCGTCGTCGAGCCAGCCGATCCAGCGCGCGAACGCGACGTTCTTCATCTCGACCTGCACCGCGTTGCCGGCCAGTTCCACCTTCGTGGGCGCCAACCCGCGGTCCGTCAGCGACGCGGAGACGCCATTGACGAGGCTGTCGCCGCTGGGCGCCACGGTATGCGCGACGCCGGCCAGCCGTTTCGCCTCGCCCGCCTGGCCTTCCATCGTCGTCAGTTGCTGTTTCATCGTCGGCAGGGCCGCGCGGATCGCCGCGCTGCCATCGCGCGCGGGCGCGACCAGCACCTGATAGAAAAGCAGCAGGACGATGATCGCCGCGCCCAGGGCCAGCAAGCGCTTTTCGCGCGCGTTGCGCTCGTCCCACCATGCGATGAGGATCGCTTTCATCGGATACTCCTGATCGTCCAGCGCTTGCCGTCGAAACTTCCGTCCAGCCCGTTCTGCGAAAGCCGCTGGCGGAAATCGCCGTCGATCTTCGCGTCGGGACGGAAGGTCAGCTGCAAGTCCTGGCGATCATAGTCGAGGGAATCGATGGCGGTACGGGGAATCGCGCCCAGCGACGCCGCCAGCCCGTTCGTCAGCGAGAGAAAATCGTCCGGCGACAGCTCGCCGGCCGCCACCCGCAGCGCATCGAGCGAACGGGTCATCTGCGCGGCGGGGTCGAGCACCACGCTGGTGCGCGGGAACGCCTCCAGCAGCAATTCCGTCATGCGCGTCTGGATCGCGTCGCGTTCGCGCGCGAGTTGCCGCCATTGCAGGTTCAGACCCAGCACCGCGACGACCACGCTCGCGGCCAGCAGACCGAGCGGCAGACGCAACTGGCCCCAGACGCCCGGGCGCAGCCGCCACGGCTGGGCCGCGAATTCGAACTGGCACAGATCGAATGTCGATTCGCGCGCGGCCAGCGCGAGCGCGCCGAAATCGATCGGCCGGGCGATCAGGCCGACACTACGCAATGCCTGATCGAGACGCGCGTCCGCCTCGCCGCCGTCGGAGGCCTCGAACGTCGCGGCCGCGCCTCGCGCTCCGTCCACCCGGCCCCGTGCCGCGGCCGGCGTGGGCACCAGCGGTTCCGGCAGGGCAGCGTGCGTGGTCAAGCGGAATACCTCGCGTCCGGGCAGAGCACCGCCGGCGGACGACAGCCACGCCGTTTCGGGCGTCGCCTCCCGGCCGGAAGCCGGCGGCAGCAACGCTTCCAGCGTGCCGGTCAACGCATCGAGCGGCACGGCCAGCCCTTCGCCGGCCAGACGGCTCCCCTCGGCCGGTACCCCGATGACCGGCGCTCCGGCGGCCGGCAGCGGCAGGCGCCGGATCGCCACCTCGACCTGGGGCGCGCCATCGCTCGCGCCCACCTGGTACAGCCCGCCGTCGTACAGGGCGTCGCCCGGCATCTGCCCACCGGCAGCGGCCAGGCCCGGCACATCGCCCGGCGCGAACGCCGGATAGGCCGCCATCGCATCCAGCAGACGCTGGCCGCTCGCCGCGGGCGAAGCCCCCATGCCCACGATCAGCACCGTGGCACTGGCCGCCAGCGCTCGCGTATCGGCCAGCGCCTGCTCTTCGGCGAGGGCAGCCGCGGCATCGATGGCGTCGGGAACCGCGAGACCGTCTGCCGCCGCGACAAGATCCTCTCCTGCCGTCGCCGTGGCGAGCGGTACCGCAACGTCGGCCAGCGGCAGACAGGCGACGATCGGCACCGCGCGGATCGTACGATGCCCCGCAGCCGTGAACGATTCATGCAGGAAGCGCAGCCAGCCGCGATCGATCGCCGCCAGCGTGCGCCGCGCGGCGGTCTTGCGCAGGCCCGCCGGCGCCGGACCGAGCGCGATATGCGGCGGCGGTCCGTCGGGCAGCAGCTGGTCCTCGACGATATTGGGCAGCGCCTGTCGCAGACGCGGACCCGCGAGCGGCGGCACCACCGCATCGACAAGCAGCACGTCCCGCGCGGCCACGATCAACACCGTGGTACGGGCGGGGGGCAGCAGCGTCAGCGGCGCCTCGCCGGTGCGCAATGTGCGTCCACGCCGGTCGGTGAGCACGAAGCGCAGCGCGGGCAATTGCCACGCCTGCGGCGAAAGCGCCGCGTCGCGCGGCGGCAGTAATACGGTCAAGGTGCTCAAGGCGTCTTCATCCTTCGTGTGCGTCGCTCGGTCGACAGCGGTGCAGGATCCGCCGCTCCCCCTGCGATATTACTCAGCCGATGGGACATCGCGTACCTGCATGACATGCGTCTGGTGGGTGCGGGGGTTGCGGTAGACCAGCGCCACGCGATCCACCACCGCGTTTTCATGCCGCACCCGGCTGTGAATCAGAAAAAAATTCGATGTGATGTCGAAGCGCGCCGGGTCGAGTCCGCCCAGGTCCGGCGCCATGCGCTCCAGGCGCGTCTGCGCATCCGCGAGGTTGATCACGAAAATCTGCTTGCGGTTCTGCACGAAGACCTGCGCCTGCGCCAGCGACAGGAGCGGCACCCGCGCGGCAATCACTTCGGCCGGGGCGGTGTTCAGATTGATCTGGCTTGGCACCGGCAGCACCGTCACGAAGGGCGCCAGTTGCGCGATCGCGGCCGGCGTGAAGCCGGGAACATCCAGCAGGGCATCGACGTCGTGCATCTGGATCGGCTGCTCGCCGGCACCGTCGTCGCTGCCCGCCAGACCGGGATCGTCCGTGAAGCCACCGCCGGTTCGGCCCGATCCGTTCTGTGCACCGGCCATGGCGTCGGACACGGGGTTGCCGCTGTCGGCGCGCTGGCCACGTGTCACGGAACGCATCAACGACTGCCGGATGCGCTGCGCGACCGGCGTCGCGAGCTGGCTGTCGATTCCCAGTTCCTCCAGCAGTTTGCGAAATTCGCCGAGCGAAACCGGGTCGACATCGAACCCGGAAACGCCGCCCGCGGTCACCAGGTCGCGCAGATTGAATTTCGCCTGCGCATCCTCGATCGTACCCGACAGCCAGGTGGACGCGCCCTGCTCGGCGCGGGCCTCGCCGAATCGACCCAGAAAACTGGAAAGCCGCGTCTCGGCGATCGGCACGCTCCAGACCCCGCCCAGGTACGTCACCGGCGCGGAATCCGCCTCGGAACGCAGAATCAGCCGCGCCCACGCGAAGACGCCGCGCGACACCCAGCGCGCCTGCTGGCTCTGCCGCTGATTCTCGACGCGGCGGATCTGCACCTGCTCGCGCCAGAGCAGGCCGGACACCAGTACCGCCGCCAGCGTCACCACCAGCAAGGCGGTGATCAATGCCGCACCGCGCTGACGCGGCGCGCGCTCGCAAGACCGACGACGCGGGGCAGGGAAGGTCATTGGCCCACCGGATAGAGGCGCGAGAAGGGCGTCGCGTTCGCACCGATCACGACATCCAC
Source organism: Robbsia betulipollinis (assembly GCF_026624755.1). NCBI lineage: Bacteria > Pseudomonadati > Pseudomonadota > Betaproteobacteria > Burkholderiales > Burkholderiaceae > Robbsia > Robbsia betulipollinis. Next base: position 209,575 of record NZ_JAPMXC010000010.1, on the reverse strand, counting down.
CGCGACGCCGGTCACGGTGCGAAACAGGGGCGTGTCGTGACTCATCGGGCTCGACAGACGCAATACGGCCAGGCGGGCGGCTTCGTTCACCTCCGACATGCTCCCGGTCAACCCCCTGTCGTCAATCCACGCGCGCGAGCGCATTGCGCCGACACCGTGAATCAGGGCGACCCGGCTCCAGCCGTCGCCGCCCTGCCCGGACCCCTGCAACACTTCGCGCACCTGCGAGACCGACGCCAGCGGCGGCGACGCCAGCCGGAACAACTGACGGGACTCGAGCACGTAGCGCACGACCTGCAGACGCGGCGCGCGTCCCGGCGCGTACAGCCAGCGCACGATCTGCAGCATGCCGTCGCCGACGACGATCGCCGCTCCCCCCGCATCGTCGTCGGTGCTGGCCGCGCGGGCATCGCTGCCGAGCTGATCGAAGGTCTGGGCCAGCACGCGTTCGTCGACCATCACGTTCGCGATCGCCTCGCGCCCGCGAATGATCTGATCCAGCCCGCGCCAGGACAAAACCGCCACCACCGCGAGAATCGTGATTGCGATCATCAATTCGATCAGCGTGAAACCCCGCGTCGCGCGCGCGCGCCGGCGCCGTTCAGAGTGCTCGACGCGTTTCATCCGCCACCACCGTCACGAGGTCCGCCAACAAGGTATTACCCGTCTCGGCGCTGCGCACCGAGACCTCCACGCGCCGGAACACGGGATTGGGCGTTGCCGCCACCGTCTGCACGCAGACCAGCATTTGTGTGCCCTGCGGGCAGGCAAAGGTCGTCGTGCCGATATCCGGCCAGGCGCGTTGCAGGTAAAGCTCCGCGATACGGTTGTCGGCGCTCCAGCCGGCCAGCAGGCGGTCGTGCAGGGCGGCGCTGCCGGTGGCGACGCTGCCCACGGCGCGCAGCGCGCTGGTCAGCGCGATCGCGACGATCGCCAGCGCCACCAGCACTTCGATCAGCGTGAAGCCCCGCGCCCGCGGCTTCATCGCGCCGCTCCCGATGCCACATCGAAGCGGCCGCTGCCATCGGACGCGATGCTGATCGATCCGGCATCGGAAAACAACGTGACGACCACCGGCGTCCCCACGCTTTCCGTGCCGAACACCAGGGTATTCGACCGCTGCGCGGTACCCCCTTCGCCGGGATGCTGGATCGCGACGCCATTGATGGGTTCCCGCCAGCGCGTGGGACCGAGCAATTCGTCCGCGAGCGGACGCCAGCCGTCCCGGCCTCGCACCGTGAACCGGTAGCCGCCGGCGATCGGCTGCCATGCGATGGGCGCGGCGCGCAATTGCGCTTCGTCGCCCGCGGTCTCGAAAACCAGCGCGAGCCGCTGCGCCTGTTCCAGCAGGTCGGTGCGCGGATTGCGCGAGAAAGACAGGGAGGCGAGCGAAACCAGCAAGCCGCCGATCACCAGCACCACCAGCACTTCGAGCAAGGTGAAGCCGCGCTGCGGCGCACGCGCCTGCACGGGGCGTACGCCCGCCCGCCGGGAACCGGCGCGGACACGCGCCGGAAAGACGCGGGGAAAAGGCGCTGCTGACATCATGTTGGCGGTGCCGGGGAGAGCCGTCCGGAAAATGCGACCGGAAATCAGCTGAGGTTATCCATCAAGGCGCTCACTGCCACGAGCCGATATCCGCGTCGTTGCCCTCGCCACCGGCCTTGCCGTCGGCGCCATAACTGAAAACGTCGACCTCGCCGTGCACGCCGGGGTTCAGGTACTGGTACGGGTTGCCCCACGGATCGCTGGGCAGACGTTCGACATAGCCGCCGTCCTTCCAGTTGTTCGGCACCGGCTCGGTGCCCGGCTTCTCGACCAGCGCGCGCAGTCCCTGATCGGTCGTCGGATAACGGCCGTTGTCGAGCCGGTACAGTTTCAGCGCCTGCATGACCGTCGCGATGTCCTGGGTGGCGGCGACACGCCGCGCCTGGTCCGGACGGCTCATGATCTTCGGTACGATCAGCGCGGCCAGGATGCCGATGATCGCGATCACGACCATCACCTCGATGAGCGTGAAACCACGGCCGCGTGTCTGACCGGGAGTCCGGCAGAAATCGCGGCCCAAACCGCGCGCGGCGCGCGACGGCCGACGCTGGACGACGTCTGGGGAAACCGTTGCAGGAGCGACGGTAGCGACGTTGGATACTTGCATGCCTTTACCTCGGTTGCCTATTACTGTTGTCAAGAAAGCCACAAATGCTGGCGCAGTTTAACCCTCGCGCACCCCGCTCACCAGCACCGCCGTCAAGCTTCCCGCATTGCGTGCAACGTGATCACACACGAGCCACGATGGCGTTCTACAATAGCCGCCATGAACCGACTTTCCTTCTCGATCGTCTCGCTCGCCGCACTGGGTCTTTTCTGTGCGACGCTGACCTACTGGGTCATCAAGCTCGCCACGCCGTTGCCCGTGCCCGTCGGCGCGGCCAGCGTGCAGGCGCCCGTTTCGCTGAGCGCGGCGGCCGGCCTGTTCGGGGACGACCGCGCCCAGGACAGCCGCCTGCGCCTGTCCGGCATCCTGTCGCTGGGCGGCGGGCGCGGCGCGGCGGCGATCATCAGCGTCGACAACGGCCCGTCGCAGGCGATCGCGGTTGGCAATCACGTCGGCAGCGACATCACGCTGTCGGAAGTGCGCGCGAACTCGGTGATCGTCGACCGCAACGGCGCCCGCAGCGAAGTCACGTTGCCGGCGCCCGTCGCCGGCCCGGGCGCCGCGGGCGGAACGATCTACATGCACTAGGCGCACCGGGCGCGCACGCCGCCCCGGCGTCATTGCACCATCTGGTTGAGCTGGATGATCGGCATCATCACCGCCAGCACGATCAACAGCACGATGCCGCCCATCGCCAGGATCAGCAACGGTTCGAGCAAGGTCGTCAGGAACATCGTGCGTCGCTCCAGTTCCGCGGATTCGCCGGCGGCCGCGCGGTCGAGCATCGTCGTCACGTCTCCGGTCGCCTCGCCGGAACGAATCAGATGCACCAGCACCGGCGGAAACGTGCGCGTGTTCGCCAGTGCCCGGGACAACGACGTGCCTTCGCGCACCCTGACGATCGCATCGTCGATCACCGCCCGCATCGCCGTGTTGCTGAGCGTCTCGCCCGCGGCCTGAAGCGCGCGCAGAATCGGTACCCCGGCCGCCGACAGGATCGCCAGCGTGCTCGCGAAACGCACCGTGTTGTAGCCGCGCACGAGCCGTCCCACCACCAGCGCGCCCAGCAGCCAGTGATCGAACCCCAGCCGGGGACCCGGCATCGACAATATCTGCCGGCCGATCCAGAACACCCCGCCCGCCACCAGCAGTACCGCCCACCACCAGCCGCGCAGGAAATTCGACAGGCCGAGCATCATCACGGTGATCAGCGGCAATGCCTGCTTGCTGCCCACGAAAACGTTGACCACCTGCGGCACCACGTAGCTGAGCAGGAAGCTGACGATGCCGATGGCCACCACCGTCACGACGATCGGATAGGTGAAGGCCAGCAGGATTTTCTGTCGCAACGCATTGCGCTGCTCGATGTAGTCGGCCAGACGCCCCAGCACCAGACCGAGCTTGCCGGTATGCTCGCCGGCGGACACCAGCGCGCGGTAGATGTCGGGGAAATCGCGCGCGTGCAGCGCCAGGGCGCCCGCCAGCGATTGCCCGCCGACCACTTCCGCGCGAATCGCCGCGACGAGTTCCCTGACATATTCGCGTTCGGCCTGCTCGGACAGTACCGCCAGCGCTTCGTCGAGCGGCAGCCCGGCCACCAGCAGGCTCGCCAGTTGCCGCGTGAACAAGGCCTGTTCGCGCGTCGAAAGCTTGCGGCCCAGCGACAGACGCTGGCCCCGTCCGGCCTGCTGGGCACGGCCAGCCGGCTCGACCACCAGCGGCGCGAGACCCTGCGCGCGCAACGCGCCACGCGCATTGCGCGCGCTCTCGGCGTCGATGACGCCGCGCTGCGTCTTGCCGGCGGTATCGATGGCTTCAAAGCGAAAGGCTGGCATCGTCAGAGAGGGTTATGCACGGTTACGGGCCCGCGAATCGGGGCAGCGGTGGGGTTCGCAGGGCGCGCCGCCAGCGGGTGCGATGCCGCCTCAAACGTCGCCGGTCACGCGCAGCACTTCTTCCATCGAGGTCACGCCGCTCGACAACCACCGGTCGGCATCCTCGCGCAGCGTGCGCATGCCGCCCTCGCGCCCCGCGCTCAGCAACTCCGCATCGCTTTGCTCGTCGTGGATCATGCGGCGCACCCGGTCGTCCATCGTCAGCAGTTCATAGACGCCGCGGCGCCCCTGGTAACCCGTCTGGTTGCAACGGTCGCATCCCACGGGATGCCAGGATCCGTCGCGCTCGATCCGGCACGCCGGGCAAAGCTGACGTACCAACCGTTGCGCCAGCACGCCCAGCAGGCTGGAGGCCAGCAGATAGGGTTCGACGCCCATGTCGGTCAGACGCGTCACCGCCGACGCGGCGTCGTTCGTGTGCAGCGTGGCCAGCACCAGATGCCCGGTCAGCGAGGCCTGCACCGCGATCTGCGCGGTTTCCAGGTCGCGGATTTCGCCGATCATGATGACATCCGGGTCCTGCCGCAGGATCGAACGCAGCGCTCGCGCGAAATTCATCCCGATCCGGTCGTTCACCTGCGTCTGGCCGATGCCGGTCAGATCGTATTCGATCGGATCCTCGACCGTCATGATGTTCGTCGCGGTGGTTTCAAGCCGCGACAGCGCCGCGTACAGCGTGGTGGTCTTGCCCGAACCCGTCGGGCCGGTCACCAGCACGATGCCGTGCGGCTTGCCGATCAACCGGTCGAATTGCGCACGCGTGTCGGCGGCCATGCCGAGCGCTTCGAGGTTCAGCCGCTGCGCGTCCTTTTCGAGCATCCGCAGCACCGCGCGCTCGCCATGACCGGTAGGCAGGGTGGAGACGCGCACGTCCACCGGCCGGCCACCGACGCGCAGCGTGATGCGCCCGTCCTGGGGCAGCCGCTTTTCGGCGATGTCGAGTTGCGCCATGATCTTGATGCGCGAGATCAGCGCGCCGTGCAGCGCCTTTTTCGGCCGCACGATGTCGCGCAGGGCGCCATCGACGCGAAACCGTACCACCGACGACTGTTCGAACGGCTCGATGTGGATATCCGAAGCGCCTTCGCGCGCGGCCTGCGTCAGCAGCGCGTTGATCATCCGGATGATGGGTGCATCGTCCTCCGATTCCAGCAGATCCTCGATTTCCGGGATGTCCTGCATCAAGCGCGACAGGTCGACTTCCCCTTCGACTTCGCCGACGATCTGCGCGGCGCTGCTGTCCTGCAGCGAATATGCCCGGTTGATCGCCGTCGTCAACTCTTCGCCGTCGATACGCACCACGCGCAGCGCGCCGAAACGGCGTGCCACCTCGGCCAGCGCGGCCGGGCGGGTGCGCTCGCTGGTCCAGACCTCGAGACCGTGTGCGTCCTGACGCGCGATCAGCAACTGACCGCTGCGCGCGAAGCCGTAGTTCAGCATGCGCGCGGCGAGTGGCGAAGGCGCCGCCCGTTCAGGTGCGCGTACGCCGGCGCCCCTCACGGCCGGGCCCCTTGGTCCGTCTCCACCGGCGGCGGCCGCTTGCCCGATGCGCTATTCGCACGACCCTGCGTTCCGTTGCCGGCGGCACCCGCGCCGGGAATCAATGCCGGATCCGGCTGGTACGGCGGTTGGTCCAGCACGTTCGGCGAAACGTAGGGACCGCTCGCGCTGCGCGTGCTGTGGTTCCAGTCCATCAAACCCGGCACGCGGACGGTATTGTTCGGATCCGTCGGCGATTCGATCGGCGGCGGCATCGGCACGTTCCTGTCGAGAATCAGGCGATTGTCGCTGCGATAATTCGCCGACTGCGCCCGCATGTAATCGTAGCGGTCCAGCGAGACTTCCCGCGACGTGTCCGAATCGCGGATGATCACCGGCCGCAGGAACACCATCAAATCGGTCTTGGTGCGCGTTTTGTTCTCCGCGCGAAACAACGAGCCGAGCACGGGGATGTTACCCAGCCACGGTACCTTCGAATTGCCGTTCGTATAGGAGTCGCGGATCAAACCGCCCAGGACGATGATCTGACCATTGTCGACCAGCACCGTCGATTGCAGGGACCGTTTGTTGATCGTGTACCCGGCGTCCGCGGTCGCGGTCGTCGGATCGACGCTCGAATCTTCCTGGTAGATCTGCAGCTTGATGGTGCCGCCCTGGCTGATCTGCGGGCGCACGTTGAGCATGATCCCCACGTCCTTGCGGTCGTAGGTGTTGTACGCGGAGGTCGTCGACGTGGTGTTGGCGATCGAACCGGTCTTCAACGGGATGTTCGTTCCCACCAGGATGCGTGCTTCCTGGTTGTCGAGGGTCACCAGATTCGGCGTCGAGAGCACGTTGACGTCGCTCTTGTTCGACAGCGCCTGAAAGAGTCCCCCGGAACCGAGGATGCTGCTGAACGTCCGCACGATACCGATGCCGCTCGTCGTCGTCGCCGCCGCGGTGAGGCCCGCCGACGTCAGCCACTGAATACCGAACTGGTCGGTATCGGTCGACGAGACTTCGAGGATCAGCGACTCGATATACACCTGTGCGCGGCGCGCATCCAGTTGATCGATCACATTTCTCAAATTCTGATAGACCGGTTCCGGCGCGGTGATGATCAGCGAATTCGTCGGTGCATCCGCCTGAACCATGCCGCCGGAGCTGCTTTCGTCGGACGAACCGCTGCCGGCGCTGCTGCCGCTGGCACCGCCGGTACCGGAAGATGCCCCCAGCAGGCCCCCCGTCGTACCCGTTCCCGAACTCGTGCCCGAGCTGCTGGTGCTGGATGTCGAACCGGTGCCGGAGGGCAGCGGCGGCAGGCTGCCGTTGCTGTTGGCCAGGCCACCGGAACTCGACGACCCTCCCGATGCGCTGTTCGAACTGAACAGATCCGTGCCGCTGGCCTTGCCGCTTCCCGAATTGCCGGCGCTACCCATCATGGCGCGCAGCGTTTTCGCCAATTCCGTCGCGTCCGCGCTGCGCAGCGGCACCACGTGGATATTGCCGCGCTGGCGGGTGGGCGCGTCGAGTTTCCTGATCAGCGACTTCGCGAGCGCCATGCGTGCCGAATTGCTCGCGCGCAGAATGACGGAATTGGTCCGTGTATCGACGCTGACATTGACCTTCAGCGTCGCATCGGTGCTGCCGATCGCGCTGGGGTCGAGCAGTTTTTGCGCGCTTGCCGCCACGTCCACCGCGCTGGCGTTGCTCAGCGGGATGACCTCGATGGCGGATCCGGCGGGCGTATCGATGCCGGCGATGATAGACGCGATGCGTCGCACGTTGTCGGCGTAATCGGTCACGACCAGCGTATTGTTCGCCGGATAGGCCGAAACCGTATTGTTCGGCGAAATCAGCGGGCGGAGAATCGGCAACAGATTGTTCGCCGACTCGTTGCGCAACTGAAAGACCTGGGTGACGACCTGGTCGCCCCGCGCCTGCGGCCGATTGCCGAGGAAGGTCGGTACCCCCTGCAGCTTGGCGTCGGCCTCGGGCACCACCTTCAGCACACCGTGATCCTGCAGCAGCGAGAAACCCTGCATGCGCAATGCCGATTGCAGGGTCTTCAGCGCCTGTTCGTCGGAAACGGGTCGTTCCGATTGCAGACTGAGCTGACCCTTGACCCGCGGGTCGACGATGATCGTCTTGCCAGTGGCCGCGCCGATCGCCCGGGCGATCTGGTCGATGTCGGCATTGGCAAAATTGAGCGTGACGTCTGCGAAAGCCATGTGCGATGACGTCAATGCCGCGGCGAGCAGGGCGGCAACGATCGTGCGCCTGACGGGCCGTTCACTCCAGTATTGATTGATCATAAATCAAGCTAACGTGCAGCAGCCTAGCCGGCCGGTCGGCCCGCTCGAACAGCGCGGACCCGGAGTTCGGAAAACCGGAACATTAACAGGTTTTCGGACAAATAAAGTTACAATCGAGAACTTCGCAGGGGGATGACGGACATACGACCGGTTTCCTTCCATGGTAAAGGCGCCATAAAAGTCTCGTCCAGCGCGATGCGATGCAAAGCAGGCGCCGCATGAATTTCGCGCGGATCCCGGCCGATACGCCTGGCGCACCGGCGCCACGCCGCTTACCGTCGCGGCCAAGCCACACGCCTTTTGGCCCTGTTCAACGCGAGAGCGCGCCGGTTATCATAGGCTGCGCTTTTCTCGCCATTCCCGGCCGCCGTCATCTGCCGCAGGGGGCGAACGCCTTTCCCGCACAAGACACCCGGCAACGACACGCGCCGGCCACTGCCCGCAAACGTTGCGCTATCCGTGCCTCTCCTTCACCCGATCCCACCGGCTTCAGGCCGACGACTGCCGCGGCCGCCCTGGCCGTGGCGGCGGTGGAGCGCGCTCGTTTTCGCCAGCGCGGCATCGAGCACACCGGTTCATGCCGCCACGGACTGTTTCACGGCAGCCGGCAGCTACCAGGGGGTCAACCCACTGATTTTACGAGCGATAGCCTGGCAGGAGTCGCGGGATGCCCCGGGTGCGCTGCACCGCAACCAGAATGGTTCGATCGATTACGGCCTCATGCAGATCAACTCGATCCATCTGCCGGCGCTCGCGCAATACGGCATTTCGAGCAACAAACTGATGGACCCGTGCGCGAGCGTCTATATCGCTGCCTGGCACTTGCGGCAAAAAATGAACAAATATGGGAACAGCTGGGCGGCGGTGGGGGCCTATCATTCGGAAACGCCCGCGCTGCGCGACAAGTATGCGCAGCAGATCGTCGCGATTCTGAGGCGCTGGAACGTGATCCCGTCCGAGCGCTAGACGGTAGCGCTGGCATCACTCGGGGCGCGTCGCTCCCCGGAAGGGGCCTGGAAGGCCGTCGCGAGGTCGGTACGCCCCGATGTGCGAAACATCGGCAATGCTTCGGTCAGGTGGGCATGCGCCCCCCTGTCATTACTTGCTCTTGCTGCTCTTGACGTTGATGGCGTCCTTGAACGCCTTGCCCGCCGTAAACTTCGCGGTATAGGCAGCAGCGATCTGCAGCGATTCACCCGTCTTCGGATTGCGGCCTTCACGCGCGGCGCGTTCGCCACGGCTGAAGCTGCCGAAACCGACGAGCTGGATCGTATCGCCCTCGGCAATGGCGGTCTTGATGGCTTCGGTCACGGCATCCAGCGCTTCCGTGATCGAGCCCTTGCTCTGGCCGGTCTTCTTGACGACTTGGTCAATCAGTTCTTGTTTGTTCATGAGGCTCCTTTCTCGATTGAGTTGAAACGATGATCAGTCCGCTTTCGGCGATTTTTTCCCCACCCGGGTCACCCGGCACCCCAGCCGATACGCTGGCGGCGTGCGTGCGGCCAAACGGAGAATCGACTCGATCTCAGCGACACATGATACACGCTGGAGGCCCCGTGGATAGGGGCGCTTGCTATGATAGCGCAGGTAAAAACGCCGACTGACCGGGTTTTTCACGGACTTGCCCTCCCGTGGGGGTCTCGTCCACCGTCCGCGGTGCCCGGTCCCCCCCACCGGAACCGAATGATAGAGCCGCTTTCCCCACCCGACTGGGTATTTCGCGAGGATGGCACACCGTTCTCGCCACGTTACGACGACATCTACCATAGCGCATCCGGCGCGTTGGGGCAGGCCCGTCATGTCTTCCTGGACGGGAACGGACTGCCCGGGCGCTGGTCCGGGCGGCCGCTTTTCACCATCGTCGAGGCCGGTTTCGGGCAAGGTCTGAATTTTCTGGCGACCTGGCTGGCCTGGCGAAGCGATCCGCACGCCCCGGCACGGCTGCACTTCGTCTCGCTCGAAAAACATCGCTTCCCGGTCGAGGACCTGCGCGCGTTGCTGGCCCGGCATGTGGCATACGAGACCGAATCTTCCATTCATCGTCCTGCGCACGCTGCCGGTACGCCGGGCATGCTGGAGCAGATGGTGACGGCGCTGTGCCGCGCTTGGCCGCCGCCGACGACGGGTTTGCATCGGCTCGAATTCGACGCGGGAAGGGTGGTGCTCACCCTGGGCCTCGGCGACGCACCCGCACTGGCGGCCAAACTGCGCCTGCGTGCGGACGCTTTCTTCCTGGACGGGTTCTCCCCCTCGAAGAACCCCCGAATGTGGGATCCGACTTTTTTCGGAGCGCTGGCGCGCCTTGCCGACGAACAGGCGACGCTTTCCACCTATACCAGCGCCGGCGAGGTGCGCCGCAATCTGATTGCCGCGGGATTCGCCATGCGGCGCGCGCCGGCCTATGGTTCGAAACGGGAAATGCTGGTCGGCCATTTCGCCCCACGGTGGCGGGTCCGCCGCCATCCACCGCCACGCCGCGCCGAGGCAGCGCGGCGCGAGGCCATCGTCATCGGCGCGGGAATGGCCGGCTGTGCGCTTGCCGAACGGCTCGCGGCACGCGGCTGGCATGTCAATCTGATCGATCAGGGCGCGGGTCCGGCCACCGCGGCGTCAGGCAATCCGGCAGGCGTCTTCCACCCCATGATCACGCGCGACGAAGGTCTTGCCGCGCGTCTGAGCCGCGCCGGTTTCCTCTATGCACTGAGTTACTGGCGGGCGCTGGAAGCGGCGGGCCATCCGCTACGCTGGTCGGCGCAAGGGCTTTTTCAGAAAAGCGCGGAATCCGATGACGACGCGCGCGGCGACACGAAGCGAGGCGGCAACGGCAGCCAGGACGCTCACCCCCTGAATGACGGAAGTGCCATCGACCAAACGGCACCCGGTCTGCCGTCTTCCATCGCGCGGCCCGTTCCGGCTGGCGACGCGTCCGCGCTAACCGGCGTCGCCGGCGACGATGCAGGCTGGCTTTTCGCGCAAGGCGGCTGGATCGATCCGGTTTCCCTGTGCCACGCGCAATTGGCCGCCGCCGGCGCACGGCTACACACGTATTTCTCGCAACGCGTCGAGCGCCTCGAAGCGGCGCAGGAACCGGCGGGCGGCTGGCACGCCATCGATGCCACTGGACGGCGGATCGCCTCGGGCGCGGTCGTCATCCTTGCCAATGCCCACGACGCATCGCGTCTCGCCCGTTTGCAGCATGCTCCTACCGAAAGCGTGCGCGGTCAGCTCACGCTGCTTCCCGGCTCGCTATTCCCGACACTGACGATTCCGCTGATCGGCGGCGCGTACCTGACGCCCACCGCGGACGGCGCCCTCACCGGCGCCAGCTATGGCATAGGCGACACCCGCACCGCGCTGGATCCCGACGAACACCTGGAAAATCTGCAACGTCTCGCCGCCCTGCTGCGCACGTCGCCCGTGCCTTCCGGGTCCCCGGCATCGCGCATCGCCGAAGCGAGCGCTTATTCCCCCACAACCCCGGAACCGCCGGGCAGCGCGACCGACGCCAGCGCATCCACGCCATTCGGGCTGGATCCGGCGCGAATGGCGGGTCGGGTCGCATTTCGATGCGTCACCGGCGACCGTCTGCCAATGATAGGACCGCTGGGCGATGAGGAAACAGCGCAAGCGCGCGCGCATGCGCTGACCGGCGCCCAGCCACTCGATCTGCCCCGCGCCAGCGGCCTATATGGCGCATTCGGCTATGGCTCCCGGGGACTGCTCTGGTCGGCGATAGGAGCCGAACTCATCGCCAGCCAGATCGAAGGCGAACCGCCGCCTCTGGAATCCGACTTGATCGACGCCATCGATCCGGCCCGTTTCCTCATGCGAAACCTGCGTCGCGGCAAGCTTTTCTAGGAAGGGAATCGTCATCGGCAGCATCGACATGCCCCGCATTTTCTGTGGATAACTTTGTTCATAAGGTGCGCAACGCCGGTTGACCGATTCTGCATAACCTGCGAACCCCTCTCCCTCACCCTGAAGTTTGCCCAGGTTACGCGCGGTTAACGGCTATGGCATTCAGCGTTTATGAATCATATAAGATTATGATTTTTATGAACTTTATGCACTTATCCACAGAAAAACACGTCCTTTGTTAACTACTATTATGTTTACATACGGTAAACCGTAGTTAACGCTAACGCGATCGTTGTCGATCTGTTGAAAACCCTTCAGACCCCGAAAAATCCCGTTCTGCTGAAGATCCGTTTTTCGCCATGTCGGCCGCATGACGACGCGAGACAAAACATCAAACCGTCGCCGTAAAAAATTCCGGTCGCAAACCATCGTGAAAACGCAGACGGAAAGTGACGAACCTGCTCCCGCGATGAACGGCATGTGGACAACCCCGCATTTTGGCCGTTGATTCGTGTGGATGAATTCTGCATAACTCGACGCCAAGGTGTTTTCAGCAAAAGTTCGCCGCGCTCATCCACTTCCGCTACCAGGTTTTTACCGATGTATACACATCGCTCAACACGTTGTTAACAGAGTGGTTAACCGGGTTATCCACAGAAAGGATGAAGACTTGTTAACTATTACTATGTATACATACGGTAAACCGATGTTAACGGCGTAAACGCTTCACCGGCCGTGGCTGACCGGGTCCTCAGGCACCTGATCGGCGCTTCTGCGGAAAGGAAAGACCGGCGAAAAACGGACATGGGGAGGAGAAATGCGCCGGATCCCGAGCGCGGCGCCGCCTGCTGGAAAGCAGGGATAGGTCCGGCAGGGCACTGGCGGGCTCGGTGAGGCGAAGTGTTACCCAGGGGTGGAAAGCGTCCCGTAGCGGTTTACAGGGCGTCCAGGAGGGCTTCTCCCCGTGCCCCCGAGCTGGCGGGAGCCAGAGCGATGCACCTGGTTTTCGTAAATGCGCCGGCCGTACACATGGGGCAGTGGTACGTCGATTTGTCAGAGAGACGGATTCGCGAAAGGGCGCGGCATGTGCTGTCGCAGGGTACGCAGGAACCTGCCCGGCCCATCCTGGCGTTTCTCGGCGCGGGAAGGCTTGTTCATGGATGCCATCGGAGCAGGGCTCGTGTTTCCATGCGACATGCCCACACCATCGTTTTTCGTCGCTTTTCCAGGCCTGACTTGGGGCAGGATTCTGGCGGGCATCGTGACTGCCCTGCGGCGCAGGGACGCACCTCGCTTCCGGCAATGAAGCGCGAAAGGCGGAGATGGGAACGATTCCAAAACTTTCATTCGTTTGTTTGCATCGTGCATTTTCCCCTTGCAGGCCCGAAAATAATTCGGAGTGCCTTACGCAGCCCATCGGAAAACCTGGCGCACCGCGCAGGTATCCGGGCAAACCAGCACTGTGTTACACGCACGAAATAATAAAAATAAGCGCTTGATCCAGGATACAAATGACGCGGGCGTGAATCGTTCGAGCGTCATTTCGAGATGGATATCGATTCGCGGACCGTCGACAAGGCGGCGGCATGCACCCTTTTCGCTCCTGCGTGGAAGGCACGCCGTGGTTTGCCGTCGCTGATAAGTATCTCGAACCGGCCCGGCAGCGTGCCGGATATCGTGGCGTCAGACCGCATCGTGAATCTTTTTCAAGACTCGCATAAAATAGCGGCAATCGCAGGCCCGCGCCTTGCGTGGGCTGGTGTGTACCACGCAATTCCGGAGAGATACGCCAGCGATAATTTTGAGATTTGCGGGTGCCATCTCTGCGGTAGTGCCGGATTTCGGCGAGCATGCGCGTCGTCTGCCGTTTGCCGGGCGGGACGACCCGTATCGGTGTGTCCTGGCCCGGCGAATACGCGTTGTTAAGAAATGCTTGGTTTCGGGCAGGGAAGCGACAACGCTTTAGCCCTGCTAACAGTAACGTTCGAGAGTGAATATCGATGAGTGAAGCGGTGTATGGCGAAGAGGTAATGGGGCGCATCACCCATGGGCTGCTGCGGTTGAGCACGGCGATGCGCAGCCAGGCCTGGAGTTGGGCCGAGAGCGCCGGACTGACGCCGACACAAGGTGAGATCCTGGTCTTGCTGATGCAGGGCAAGACCGCTTTGCGCCTGGGCGAGATTGCCCGTCAGACGGCATTGACGGCCGCGACGACCAGCGACGCAGTCAGTACCCTGGAGTCGAAGGGGCTGGTCGAGAAGCGCCGGGCGGTTGACGACGGACGCGCGCTGGCGGTGAAACTGACGCCCAAGGGGCGCACGGCGGCAAAACGCGCCGCGCTCTGGCCGAATTTTCTGCAATCGGCTGCGTCTTCCTTACCGATCGAAGAGCAGGGCGCATTGTATCGTTCGCTGCTGAAGATGATTCGCGAGCTCGAAGTCAAGGCGCATATTCCCGCGCACCGCATGTGCCTGAGCTGCGAGCATTTCGAACCGCTCGCGGATCTGGGCAAAGAGACCAAAGCGGCGCGCAAGACCACCCGCCGCACCCGCTCCGCGGCACCCGTGCATCACTGCAATGCCTTGTTGATCGATTATCCGGATACCGGCGTGCGGCTTGACTGCCACGCCTGGGACCTGGGTAGCGAAGCCAAACAGAAGAAAAACTGGAAAATCTTCGTTCAACCCGTCTGAATGAAAGCGGCGGCGGGGCGATCCGCCGCCGCATGGCCGCCGGGATGAATGGGCGGGGAACGGACGACGCGGAAAAGGCCGTGCTATGCTGAATCATCGATTTCCGGCCAGGTTCGCGGTCTCGAATCCGCGGTTCTGAACCGATGCCTCCGGTCCCCTCGCAGTCCACCTTTCCGAGCGACATGAGCAAGCTATTCTCCCCCTATTCCCTCCGCGGCCTGACGCTGCCCAATCGCATCGTTGTTTCGCCCATGTGCCAGTATTCGGCCGAACAGGGTGAAGCGACTGACTGGCACGAGGTCCATCTTGGACAACTGGCGCTCTCCGGTGCCGGTCTGCTGTTCACGGAAGCCGTCGCCATCGAACCGATCGGCCGCATCACCGCAGGCGACCTCGGCCTGTGGGACGACCGTACCGAAGCCGCGCTGGCCGGCGTGCTGGCGACCCTCCGGCGGTATTCGGACATTCCCATCGGCATGCAGATCAGCCACGCCGGACGCAAGGCCTCGACCCAGGTGCCGTGGGCCGGCGGCAAGCAGATCAGCGTCGCCGACGGCGGTTGGCAAACCGTCGCGCCCTCGGCGGCGTCGCATGCCGAGGGCGAGCACGCCCCGCTCGCCCTCGACGATGCGGGTCTCGAGCGCATTCGACAGGGTTTCGTCGAAACCGCGAAACGCGCGGTCAGGCTCGGCATTCAAGCGATCGAACTGCATGCGGCGCACGGCTATCTGCTGCATCAGTTCCTTTCGCCCATCGCGAATCAGCGTACCGACGCCTATGGCGGTTCGCTGGAAAACCGTATGCGCTTTCCGCTCGAAATATTCGACGCGGTGCGTGCCGCCGTGCCGCGGGACATTCCCGTAGGCGTGCGCGTTTCAGCCAGCGACTGGGTGGAAGGCGGTTGGAACATCGACGAAACGGTCGAATTCGTCAAGGTTCTGAAGGCGCGCGAGTGCGACTGGCTGGACGCATCGAGCGGCGGCGTGTCGCCCCACCAGAAGATCGCGGTCGGCCCGGGTTATCAGTTGCCGTTTGCGGCAAGGATCCGGCACGAAACGCAGATTCCGACGATGGCCGTCGGCATGATCACCGAGGCGGTGCAGGCCGAAACCATCCTGGCGACCGGTCAGGCGGATATGGTCGCCATCGCGCGTGCGATGCTGTACGATCCGCGTTGGCCGTGGCATGCCGCCGCGACCCTGGGCGCGCAGGTAAGCGCACCGCCGCAATACTGGCGGTCGCAGCCGCACGGTCTGAAAGACCTGTTCGGCGACACGAGCCGTCTCCAGCGCTGATTGTCGTCTGGCGCCTGGCAGGGTGCCGGGCTCGTTTCGATCATTTCCCCGCTTATTGGGCAGCGTACCCGATGACACACCGCAGAATTGCCGTTCGCCGCTCCGGCATCCATGGCCGGGGCGTGTTCGCCCAGCTTCCGATCGCCGCTGGCGAGCGCATCTTCGAGTACAAGGGCGAAAGGATTTCGTGGAAAGAAGCGCTGCGCCGCCATCCGCACGACCCGGCTCAGCCGAACCACACGTTCTACTTCGCGCTGGAGGACGGACGGGTCATCGATGGTCTTCACGGCGGCAACAGCTCTCGCTGGATCAATCACTCGTGCGCACCGAATTGCGATGCCGAGGAGGTTGACGGCCGTATTCTGATCGATGCCGCCCGGGATATCGCGGCGGGCGAGGAACTGTATTACGACTACGGTCTGGTGCTGGATGGCAGACACACGCAGAAGGTCAAACGCGATTACCTGTGTCTGTGCGGTTCAGCGAACTGCCGGGGCACCATGCTCGCGACGAAGGGGCGGCCCGTCAAGGGCGGCTGACGGGGTGGATTCGTAGAGCGGGAGGCGGACGATGAAGCGCGAGCCTCCCCCCGGCGTATCCTCGTAGCGCACCGCGCCCTGATGCAGGCGAATGATATCCTGCACGATCGCCAGTCCCAGGCCCGCGCCACCCTCTGAGGCCGGATTCGCATCCCCGCGAAAAAAACGCTCGAACAATTCATGTTGCACCGCGGCTTCCACCCCCGGCCCGTTATCCTCCACGACCAGCTCGGCATACTCGCGCGCGGCGGCATTGACGCGGCCGACCTTGACCGTGATGCGCGCATCGTCCGGCCGGTGCGGGGGGACATACTTCAATGCATTGTCGATCAGGTTGGCGAGGACCTCGCGCAGCAAGGTCGGGTTGCCACGGACGTAAAGCGGCGCGGGCAGACCGGTGGCCGATTCGAGTTCCGTCGTTGCCACCTCGTCCTCTTCCGGGTCGTCGTCCTGCATCCTGGCCTCGTTCTGCATCCTGGCCTCGTTCACGGCCTCGTTTCCGGCGACGTCGGGCCAACTCTGGAAGCCCAGGTCGACGCGCCGCGCGAGGGAACGGGGGACCCACTCGGCCCCGGTCTCGAATGCCAGCACGCTGACGTTGACCATGACGAAATGCGCCGCCTGTTCGCCTGGCTCGGCACGCGCGAGCGATAGCAACTGATTCGACAGACGCACCGCGCGGTTGGCGGACGAGCGCAGTTCCTGGATCGCGACGGCGACCCGTTGCGGATCGCCGGACGTGGCGGCCTGATCGGCATGCAGCTTGACCGCCGTAAGGGGCGTGCGCAATTGATGCGCCGCGTCCGCGATGAACTTGCGCTGCGCATCCAGCGCGATGCCCAGCCGTTCGAGGAGGGCGTTCAGCGCACCGGTCAACGGCCGGATCTCGGCGGGCACGAACGTCTCGTCGACGGGTTCGAGCGACATATGCGTTTGCCGGTTCAGGGTGTCCGCCAGCGTCGTCAGCGGAATCAGCTGCTGATTGACGACGCGCCAGACGATCAACCAGCCCGCGACCAGCAGCAGCAACAGCGGTGTCATGATCGCCAGCAGAAACTCCGCCGCGAGCCGCAACCGGCGCTGCACCCGCTGTCCCACTTCGACCAGTGACTGACGGCCGTTCCCCAGCGGGACGCGGACCTGGGCAATGCGGACATAGGTGCCGCGAAAATGCGCGTCGAAGACGAACGCCTCATTGAGCCGGACCACGCTCGTTCCCGAGATCGGCAGGTCCTGCTGGCCGGCAAGCGGCAGGTCGCCGTTCGTGACGCGGTATACCAATTGATCCACGGGATCCGAGAACATCGCCCGCGCCAGGGGCGGCACGGAGTGCACCGCCTCGTCGCCGGATATCCGGATCTGCTGGGCAACGGCGTTCGCGAGATCGACCAGCGAGCGGTCGACGACATGGGCGGTGTACTGCCAGGCCAGCCAGTAGGCGAACGTGCCGCTGGCCAGCGCCAGGATGGACAACGGCGCCGCGAGGCGGCGCAACATCGACTGGCGTAGGCTGGGCAGGGAGGCAGGCATGTTCAAGGGAGGCACCTGCTAGGCGCGAATTTCCTGCAACAGATAGCCAAAGCCGCGCACGGTGACGATTTCGACCCGGCAATGCTCCAGCTTGCGTCGCACCCGGTGAACGTACACTTCGATCGCGGTGTCGCCCAGATCGCCGCCGAAATGGGTCAGGTGGTCCTGTAATTGTGCCTTGCTGACCACGCGGCCATGTCGCAACAACAGCAATTCCAGCACTGCAAATTCTCGCGGCGACAGCTCCACCGGTTTTTCGTCGTTGAAAATGCGGCGATCGACGCCCGAAAGGCGCAGGCCACCCAGCGAGACCTCGGGGCGTGGCGTGTCCTGATGCGGCCCGCTGCGGCGCGCGACTGCCCGAATCCGTGCTTCGAGTTCGGCGAGTTCGAACGGCTTCACGATGTAGTCGTCGGCACCGCTGGAAAGGCCCTGCACACGGTCGTGCAGCTCGTCGCGGGCGGTGAGGATGATCACCGGCGTGTGACGGTTCACTTGCCGGAACCGTGTCAGCAGTGTCATGCCATCGATTCCCGGCAGACCGAGATCCAGCACGATCAGATCGTGTCGGTTCTGTGAAAGTGCTTGTTCGGCGAATATGCCGTCATGGACCATGTCGACGACAAAACCGGCCTGTTCCAGGCTGCTTTGAATACCGCGGGCGATCGGGCGGTCGTCTTCCACTAGGAGAAGTCGCATCTTTGAACTCGGGACGATGGTGAAGGAGCTTGCTCGAGGCGCGGGAAGGCGGTTTTCGGGCAGGCGCTTGGAAACAAGGCAAGCATTTCCGGATGAAGACCGGATCAGGGCTCCCGGAGGGAGAAGCGGTGCCGATCATTCAAGAACCGGGTGGAGCGGGCGGCGGTGGGAATGGAAGCCATGGGATTGTGCTTTTCTGACCCGGTACGCAGGTTGAAATGCCCGTTGAAGCAGGCGGGGCGGGGGAGCGAACTACGGGTATGGGCCGGAATCGCGGATCGCAGGGTCAACGTGGAAATGACAGGCGCGCGTCAGGGACTGATGCGCGCCGCTTTCTCGATGAACCGGGCGAGCTGGTTATCGTGTTCCGTCAAACCGCCGGCATCGTGCGTCGACAGCGTGATCTCGACGGTATTCCAGTTATTGGACCACTCCGGATGATGACGCATTTGCTCCGCCTTCAACGCGACGCGGCTCATGAAACCAAAGGCCGCGTTGAAATCCGCGAATTGGAAACGCTTGCGAATCGCGTCGCGGCCGGCGGTCGGTGCCCAACCCAATGCGGCGAGCGCGGCGCGTAGGTCTGATGAAAGTAAAAGCGGCTCCGACATCGTGTCCAACCCCTCGTCGCGTTGAGTGCTCCGTATGCGCGCTATTCTTCCATAAATCCGCCCGCGTTGCGCGGATTGTCCGCATGGAGAAACCGTTCCGGCCGAAAGGACGGGGGATCGTGACACGCTTGCGAGGAACTCCAGTGAAAGGCCATCATTTCGCTGGATATGCTCTTTCAAGAACGATACCATGCGGAAATAATGCGTTATTTTGCCTTTTTATGCGGGGTATGTGATGGTGGAAATGGATAATTTCGACTTGGCGCTGCTCGACGAACTACAACGTCACGGGCGTGCGACGCACCAGCAACTGGGCGAACGCATTCCCTTGTCCGCATCCCAGATAGGGCGGCGCCTGCAGCGGTTGGAATCGGTGGGCGTGATCGACGGGTATCAGGTCATGCTGCGTCCCGAAGCATTGGGTCTCGGCGTGATCGCATTCACCAGCCTGAAGCTCAAGCACCACAATGATTCGAGCATCGAACGATTCCAGCAGGAGATCGACTCGCTACCGGAAGTACTCGAGTGTCATGCGGTGGTCGGCGACGCGGATTATTTCCTGCGCATCGTCGCTCCGGATCTCAACGCCCTGTCCGAGTTCGTCATGAAGAAGTTGATGCGGGTGCCGGGCGTGGACAGCGTACGGTCCAATATCGTCCTCAAGACCTTCAAACGCGGCGGTCCGCTGCCGCTCGACCACCTACATCAAAGTCAGGGGCGGCAGGCGTGAAGACACCGGCCGGCCTGTTTACCTTAGGGTAAATGCTAGCTTGATGCCCCTTCAGGTCTTGATTATTCTCTCTACAGTTCGAAGCACAGCATTAGTGGGCGGAGAATCGAGGAGACAATAAGGTACAAAGTACCACACCAAAAAGCGCTGCCGGGTCAAACCGGTGGCGCTTTTATTTTGTGCGCAGTTTGTGGTGATGCGCCATAAAAAAGGCGAAACGCCGCGAGAATGCCGGTTCGTCCTATTTGTAGGGTCGTCCGGCTGCCCGAATTTTCTGATCCGTCTTATATTGGCTCAGCGCATACACGGACCAGATGGCTGCTGGAATCCAGCCGATGATCGTCAACTGCAGGATCAGACAGATGATTCCCGCGATGGGTCGGCCGATCGTGAAAAATTGCAGCCAGGGCAGAAGCAGGGCGAGCAGTAGACGCATCGGGGTTCTCCACGGATAAGGTTGTCGACGACCCTATTGTTTCACGTGAAACAACGTCATGTACATCACACCCTCCAGACCGACTGCGTAAGCTAACGGCGTTATAATCCGCCATCGACTTTTCTTCAGGTACGCGCCAGTAGGCGCAACAAGGCAATGCATTTTCCGAGTGAGTTTGACGTCATCGTTGTGGGAGGCGGGCATGCCGGCACCGAGGCCGCGCTCGCCGCTGCCCGCATGGGTTGCACAACCCTGCTCCTGACGCACAATATCGAAACGCTCGGACAGATGAGTTGCAACCCGTCGATCGGGGGCATTGGCAAGGGGCACCTGGTCAAGGAGATCGATGCATTGGGCGGAGCGATGGCGGCGGCGACGGACGAAGCGGGCATCCAGTTCAGAATCCTCAATTCCTCCAAGGGGCCTGCGGTCCGTGCCACACGTGCGCAGGCGGACCGCCTGCTTTATAAACAGGCGATTCGCCGCAGGCTTGAAAACCAGCCGAACCTCTGGCTATTCCAGCAAGCGGTGGATGATCTGATCGTCGAGGGGGATCGTGTGGTGGGTGCGGTCACCCAGGTCGGCATCCGCTTCCGCTCCAAAACCGTCGTGCTGACGGCTGGTACCTTCCTCGACGGCAAGATTCACGTGGGTTTGAACAATCACACCGGAGGGCGGGCAGGGGATCCGGCCTCGGTGTCCCTGTCGATGCGATTGAAGGAGTTGAAGCTGCCGCAGGGCCGTTTGAAAACCGGCACGCCGCCCCGCATCGACGGCCGCTCGATCGACTTTTCCAGGCTCCAGGAACAGCCGGGCGATCTGGACCCCATCCCGGTCTTTTCCTTTCTCGGCAGAGTGGAACAGCATCCCGCACAGATGCCGTGCTGGGTCACGCATACGAATGAATCGACGCACGACATCATTCGGCGAGGCCTGGACCGTTCGCCGATGTACACCGGCGTTATCGAGGGCATCGGCCCGCGCTATTGTCCGTCGATCGAAGACAAGATCCATCGTTTCGCTTCCAAGACGTCGCACCAGATCTTTCTCGAACCCGAAGGTTTGACGACGAACGAATACTATCCAAACGGCATTTCCACCAGCCTGCCGTTCGACGTGCAACTTGCGTTGGTGCATTCGATGGATGGACTCGAAAACGCGCACATTTTACGGCCGGGCTATGCGATCGAATACGATTACTTCGATCCGCGCGGACTCAAGGCATCGTTGGAAACCAAGATCATCGAGGGCCTGTTTTTCGCCGGTCAGATCAATGGCACGACCGGTTACGAAGAAGCCGCCGCGCAGGGACTGCTGGCGGGACTCAATGCCGGAAGACGCGCGCGGGAAAAGGACGCATGGACGCCGCGGCGCGATCAGGCGTATCTGGGGGTTCTCGTCGACGATCTGGTGACGCGGGGTGTGTCGGAACCCTATCGCATGTTTACCAGCCGTGCGGAGTACCGCTTGAGCCTGCGTGAAGACAACGCGGATCTGCGCCTGACCGAGATCGGTCGCGAATTGGGCGTGGTGGACGACGCGCGGTGGAACGCGTTCGAGGCAAAACGGGATGCTGTTTCACGTGAAACACACCGCATGCTGGCGACGTGGGTGACGCCCAAGACATTGCCCGAGGAATCCGCACGGGCACTGCTCGGCAAGCCGATAGATCATGAGTACAGTCTGGCGGAATTGTTGCGACGGCCCGAAGTGAGTTACCGCGCGTTGATGTCCGTTCAGGAAGGCGTCTTGCGGCCCGAGTCGGTATTGAGTACCGATAGCGTCATCCTCGCGCAAATCGAAGAACAAGTTGAAATCGGCATCAAATACGAGGGATACATCAACCGTCAGGCGGATGAAATCATGCGCAACGAAACGCATGAAAATACCCGATTGCCAAACGATCTGGACTATAAGGATGTGCGCGGTCTATCGTTCGAGGTGTGCCAAAAGCTCAACGACCATCGTCCGGAAACCATCGGGCAGGCATCGCGGCTTTCCGGTATGACGCCCGCGGCCATCTCTTTGCTGATGGTGCATTTGAAAAAACGCGCCGGCCGCAAGATCGCACCGAATGGCGATGGCAGTCCGGTTCCAGTAGCAGGCGCCGGTATTCGATGAGTCGCTTCGACGAAACCGTATTCGCGGCGCGTTTGACAGAGGATGCGGCTGCGCTCGATATCGCGCTTGCCGAGGACCAGGCCTGTCGCCTGGTCGCGTATCTGGGCTTATTGAATAAATGGAACGGCGTGTATAACCTGACGGCGATCCGCGATCCCGAACAGATGCGCGTGCAGCACCTATTGGACTCCCTCGCGATTCTGCCTCACCTCGATGTACGTGGCGTGCGCAGTGTGATCGATGTCGGCACGGGCGGGGGATTGCCCGGCGTCGTTCTCGCCATCATGCGGCCGCAATGGCGCATCATGCTGAACGATATCGTGCACAAAAAGACGGCGTTTCTCACGCAGGCAAAAGGTGCGCTGCGGCTCGACAACGTGTCGATACATACCGGACGCGTGGAAGCGCTGCGCGACCCGGCCGGGTACGATGCGGTGGTGTCCCGTGCGTTTGCCGACCTGTCCGAATTCGTCGCCCTGGGGCGTCATCTGGTGTCGCCCACCGGAGCCATTTTCGCGATGAAGGGGCAGCAACCAGACGACGAAATCGGCCGATTGCCAGACGATACGCGCGTGGATGGTGTGGTGGCGCTGCGCGTTCCGCGGCTCGATGCGGCGCGCCATCTCGTCATGGTCGAGGTCGCTCCGCGGCCGAAGGCGTCGCAGGAATAGACGCTTTCAAACCGTCGAGCGCGACGCCATGACGAATGACCAATGCCGGGCATGCCCGCATGGCAGGCATGCGAAGCGGGTAGGGTGGCATGAACGGCGGTGTACACCGGAAAGATGGCGGCGGGGGTGACCGGCCCGCCCCCTAAAGATCCGGTGAATGAGCGGAAGGGGTCAGGAGAAAATAACCCGTCCGTATAACACGCGATACGACTGATGTTCCACGTGGAACATCGGCGACGGAAAGCAAGGCGAGCAGGTCGCCTGGAAGAAAGGAATATGACTCAAATTTTTTGCGTGGCCAACCAGAAAGGCGGTGTCGGCAAGACGACGACCACGGTGAATCTGGCTGCCAGTCTTGCCGCGCAGAAGCAGCGCGTGCTTCTCGTCGATCTCGATCCCCAGGGAAATGCGACGATGGGCAGCGGTGTCGACAAGCAATCGCTGACGAATACCGTGTATCAAGTCCTGCTGGGGGAGGCGGTGGCAAGCGATACGATTGTCCGTTCCGAGGAAGCAGGGTACGACGTTCTTCCCGCAAACCGCGATCTGGCTGGCGCGGAAGTGGATCTCGTCGGCTTCGAGAGGCGCGAACGCCGTTTGCGCGAGGCACTCGCGCCCGTCACGAAAAAGTACGATTTCATCCTGATAGACTGCCCGCCGGCGCTGTCCCTGCTGACACTCAATGGCTTGTGCGCGGCGCATGGCGTGGTCATTCCGATGCAATGCGAATATTTCGCGCTGGAAGGATTGTCCGACCTCGTCAATACCATCAAGCAGGTGCACGCGAACCTGAACCGTGATCTGAAGATCATCGGTTTGTTGCGTGTGATGTTCGACCCGCGCATCACGCTGCAGCAACAGGTGTCGGAGCAGTTGAAACAGCATTTCGGCGACAAGGTTTTCAACACCGTCATTCCGCGTAACGTGCGTCTTGCCGAGGCGCCGAGCTATGGCTTGCCGGGCGTCGTATTCGACCGAAATTCACGTGGCGCCCAGGCATATACGCAATTCGGCACCGAAATGATCAAGCAGACGCAAGCCCGCACCGGGACAGGAGCGCTATGAAACCGCCCGTTTTAAAAAAGAAGGGTCTGGGTAGAGGACTCGAAGTATTACTGGGCGGAAGTGCCGACATCACCGAAGCGCTGCAGAAGGAAGCGGTTCCAACCGTATTGCCGCTGAGCAGGATGGTGCCGGGTAAATATCAGCCTCGCACACGCATGGACGAGGGTGCGCTTCAGGATCTGGCCGCGAGCATTCGCGCCCAGGGTTTGATGCAGCCCATCCTGGTTCGGCCGATAGGGGCAGAGTCCTTCGAGATCATCGCGGGCGAACGACGCTTCCGGGCGGCCGGTCTGGTGGGGCTTGCCGAAGTGCCGGTGCTGGTCAAGGATGTCTCCGATCAAGCCGCCGCGGCGATGGCGCTGATCGAAAACATCCAGCGCGAGGATCTCAATCCGCTCGAAGAGGCGCAGGGCATACAGCGCCTGCTCGACGAGTTTTCCTTCACGCACGAACAGGCAGCCGAATCGGTGGGACGTTCGCGCAGTGCGGTCTCGAATCTGCTGCGGCTGTTGAATCTCGCCAAGCCGGTGCAGACGATGCTGCTCGCCGGGGATCTCGATATGGGACATGCCCGCGCGTTGCTCGCCGTGGACGCGGCAACGCAAGTCGCGCTGGCCAATGAAGTGGTCAACCGACGGCTGTCGGTGCGGGAAACGGAAAAACTGGTTGCCAACGCAACGAAAGACGAGGCGGGAACCCCGCGCCGCACGGTCGGCGAACGAAAATCGCGCGATCTTTCCCGTCTCGAAGACGAGCTGGCCGATGCATTGTCCGCGGCGGTCAATATCAAACTGGGCCGTGGCGGTCGCGGGCATCTGAACATCGCATTCGGGAGTCTCGACGCGCTCGATGGCATCATTGCCCGGCTGCGCGATACGTCGTCCGACGAAGGCGACGCCGCGGCGCATTAGGCGCAGGATGGCCCGCCCGTCGACGGGAAACAACGGGCGTTTTTGCCTCTCCTGGGTGCGGCATACGGCGCGTGGGGAAACCCTTGCCGCCTTCCTTCGCATGCTGCGGCAATCTGCCGCAATGCCAGCATGACCGTCTGCGTTTACTCTTGCGTTCGCATTGGCGGCGGCGTCAACCCGTCGCGCCTCTCGGCATTTGCGAAGTCGCTGTTATCACAAGGATTTCCAATGGCTCCGGCGGGCTGATTCAAACCTGGCCGGTGTCGTGAAACGTCGTGCCGTCTGAATCTGCGAACCCCTTTTTTCGGGTATCAGGGATTACCAGGAGACGTCACCGTGGGACCACAGTGAGACGCCAGTAAAGTCTTGAGTCGCCTCGGATAATCGCTTACAATCGCCCGGATTTGTCAGCTTGGCAGAATCGAAAGCGTGCTGAAAGCCGCTGGAAATTTACAAAGAGCGCGAAAAGAGGAAGCGGAATGGCGGATGAGGCCGACAAAGCGCATCAGCCTGCACCGGGGCCGACGAACACGGCCCGACCTGTCGCGGCCCGGGTGACCCTGGCGTCGAATGGCTCCCCACAAGGCGAGCGCGGCGCGCCGGGCGGTTGGGAAGATCCGCTCGAAGAACAGACTATTCCACTCACGCGCGCCGATGCGGAGCGCCTGTTTGGCCCCGACGTGAGTCGACCGTCGCGGGTCACACCGATGAGAGTGGTGGCGGGACAGGTGGTTCTCACCTTTTTCGCGGCGCTGATCTGCGCCTTGCTTTCGCAACAATGGCGTCTCGCAGCACTTTCCGCACTGATTGGCGGGATGATCTGCTGGGTGCCAAGTGGCGGCTTCGCCTTGTACCTCGGGCGAAACAGTCGCGGGCGCAAGGGCAGGGATTCGGTCGGGGCGTGGATGATGGCCGAGGGTATCAAACTCGGTGTGACGATCGCGCTGTTCATCGCGATCGCCGTGTATTTCAGGGACGTGCGGTGGCTGCCGCTGCTCGTTACCTACGTGCTGGCGCTGAAAGTCTACTGGCTCGCGCTGGCCTGGCGGTAGCAAAGGTTGCAGGGCCCGGGAGAGGGTGCGCGTCTGGCGGCGCAGGTCTCGCGGGCTGTCCGAATTCTATAAATTGGTGGTTGAACCTATGGCTGCTGGATCAGAAACCGCGCTCACTCCGTCCGAGTACATCGCGCATCATCTGCAAAATCTATCGACGGGCCATCAGAAGAAGCTGATTGATTTCTCGATCATCAACCTCGACACGATGTTCTGGGCGATTTTGACGGGCATCGTCGCGGTTGTGATCCTGACGCTGGCCGCGCGCCGCGCCTCGCCAGGCGTACCGACGCGCTTTCAATGCCTGATCGAGATGCTCGTCGAGATGGTGGAAGACCAGTCGAAATCGATCGTGCATGGCGATCGCCGCTTCATTGCGCCGCTGGCCTTGTTCGTGTTCGTCTGGGTGGTGCTGATGAACGCGCTCGATCTGATTCCGGTCGATCTGCCGAGCCATGTGATCGGCTGGCTGGGTCTGGGTTCTGTGATTCCGCATCATCGCATCGTCCCGACCGCCGACCTGAACGGCACGATGGGCATGGCGCTCGGCGTGCTGATCCTGATGCTCTACTACAGCGTGAAGATCAAGGGCGGCGGCGGTTTCGCAAAAGAACTGATCTCGGCGCCGTTCGGCAACCACATCCTGCTGTGGATTCCGAATCTCGCACTGAACTTGATTGAATACGTCGCCAGAACGGTGTCGCTCGGTATGCGGCTGTTCGGCAACATGTATGCGGGCGAACTGTTGTTTCTGCTGATCGCCCTGCTTGGCAGCATCTGGCATTTCCATGCGAACCTCGGCGTGCTCGGTTTCTTCGGCAACGTCATCGCAGGCAGTGTCTGGGCGATCTTTCACATTCTGATCGTGTTGTTGCAGGCCTTCATTTTCATGATGTTGACCTTGGTGTATCTCGGCCAGGCCCACGACAAGCATTGATTGATGACGGCATGAATGGCGCGGCCGGCGCGCGGATCAGGTTCACCGGCCCGCCTTGATCACTTTTTTACCCCATCCAGTTTTCAAGACTTTTCAATAGGAGCAACCATGCAAGCTTTCATCGCCAACATCCAGGGTCTGACCGCCATCGCAATCGGCATCATCATCGGCCTGGGTGCGATCGGCGCCTGTATCGGAATTGGTCTGATGGGCGGCAAGTACATCGAGGCATGTGCGCGTCAGCCCGAGCTGATCAACCCGCTGCAAACGAAGATGTTCCTGTTGGCCGGTCTGATCGACGCGGCATTCCTGATCGGTGTGGGTATCGCGATGCTGTTCGCGTTCGCGAACCCGCTGCTGACGGCATTGAATGGTGCCGCAGGCGCCTGACGCGCCTCGCAACACGAGCCGTCAGCCCGCTCTCGGGCGGGGCGGCGGGGCGGTGAACAAAGCGGTGCCCGCTGCCTTACCGGCACCGGGTACCGCGGTTTTCAGCCTGGTCGTTCACCAATTTGGTACAGCATACGTTAAGGAAACACAGTGAATCTCAACGCAACCCTGTTTGCGCAAATGGTCGTGTTTCTGATCCTCGCCTGGTTCGTCATGAAATTCGTGTGGCCACCGTTGATCAGGGCACTCGACGAACGCGCAAGAAAGATCGCCGACGGCCTGGCCGCCGCCGAAAAGGGCAAGTCCGACCTCGCCGACGCGCAGAAACGCATCGACAAGTCGCTCGCCGAGGCGCGCGACCAGGGACAGGATCGCATCGCCCAGGCGGAAAAACGCGCGCAGCAAGCCGCGGAAGAAATCAAGGCGAACGCGCAAGCGGAAGCCGCACGGATCATGGCCGCGGCGAAGGCCGACGCCGATCAGCAACTCGTCAATGCACGCGAAGCGCTGCGTGGCGAAGTGGCTGCGCTGGCAGTCAAGGGCGCCGAGCAGATCCTGCGTCGCGAAGTCGACCAGAAGACGCACGCCGATCTGCTGAATCAACTTAAGGCCGAGCTCTGATCATGGCTGAACTTGCGACCATCGCCCGTCCCTACGCCGAAGCCGCCTTCAACGTAGCCGCGTCCGCCGGCCCGGTGTCCGGCCCCGCGGGCACGCTCGCTGCGGGCGGCCCCGTCGCGGGCATCCCCGTCGCGGGTACGCCCGTTGCCGCTGCTCCCGCTCCGGCCACCGGAAGTGCCAACGACACGATCGGCAGCTGGTCGGTGTCCCTGAACGAACTGGCGCAGGTCGCGAGCAATCCTGACGTGCGTTTGCTCGAAACGGATCCGAACGTCGGGGGCGACCAGTTCGCCGACCTGCTGTTCAGCGCCGTGCGCGCGCCGCTCGACGAGCCGGTCCGGAATTTCGTGCGCATGCTGGTGGAGAACCACCGTGTCTCGCTGCTGCCGCAGATCGCCGAGCAGTTCGAGACGATGAAGAACACCCGCGCCGGCTCTGCCGATGCCTTCATCACGAGCGCCTTTCCGCTCGAGGGTACCGCGCTGGCCGAGTTGGTCGCCGCGCTCGAAAAGAAGTTCGGCTCCAGGCTGCAGGCCCATGTCGTCGTCGATCCGTCGTTGATCGGCGGTGTCAGCGTGGCGGTGGGCGATGAAGTGCTCGATACGTCGGTGCGCGCGCGTCTGGCGCAGATGCAAGCGGCGCTGACCGCCTGAAGGGAAACGAACGAGGCTTGCGCCTGACGGCGCATCGGCCTCGGGCCAATGGCCGATGCGCGGATGCGCGGTAAAGAATTGACTATCAGGAGTAGCAAAATGCAACTCAACCCCTCTGAGATCAGCGAACTGATCAAGGCCCGGATCCAGGGCCTCGAATCGGGCGCGGATCTGCAAAATCAAGGCACCGTGATCTCGGTGAGCGATGGCATCGTCCGTATCCACGGTCTGTCGAACGTCGAACAGGGCGAAATGCTCGAGTTCCCGGGCAACATCTTCGGTCTGGCACTGAACCTCGAGCGCGACTCGGTCGGTGCGGTGATCCTGGGTGAATACGACAGCATTTCCGAAGGCGACACGGTCAAGTGCACGCGGCGTCTGCTGCAGGTACCGATCGGTCCGGAACTGCTGGGCCGCGTCGTGAACGCGCTGGGCGTGCCGATCGACGGCAAGGGCCCGGTCAACGCGCAGCTGTTCGACCCGATCGAAAAGATCGCGCCGGGCGTGATCTGGCGTCAGGGCGTGGACCAGCCGCTGCAGACCGGCATCAAGTCGATCGACGCGATGGTGCCGATCGGCCGCGGTCAGCGCGAACTGATCATCGGCGACCGTCAAACCGGCAAGAGCGCGGTGGCGATCGATGCGATCATCAATCAGAAGGGCAAGGGCGTGAAGTGCATCTACGTCGCCATCGGTCAGAAGGCGTCGTCGGTCACGAACATCGTGCGCAAGCTCGAGCAGTACGGTGCGATGGAATACACGACCGTCGTCGTGGCCACCGCCTCCGACCCGTCGGCCATGCAGTATCTGGCGCCGTACGCCGGCTGCACGATGGGCGAGTACTACCGCGACCGCGGCGAAGACGCGCTGATCGTCTATGACGATCTGACCAAGCAAGCCTGGGCCTATCGCCAGATCTCGCTGCTGCTGCGCCGTCCGCCGGGCCGTGAAGCCTATCCGGGCGATGTGTTCTATCTGCACTCGCGCCTGCTGGAGCGCGCGGCGCGCGTGTCGGCCGAGTACGTCGAGAAGTTCACGAATGGCGCGGTGGTGGGCAAGACCGGTTCGCTGACGGCGCTGCCGATCATCGAAACGCAGGCCGGCGACGTGACCGCCTTCGTGCCGACCAACGTGATCTCGATCACCGACGGCCAGATCTTCCTGGAAACGGACCTGTTCAACGCCGGTGTCCGCCCCGCGATCAACGCCGGTATCTCGGTGTCGCGTGTGGGTGGTGCGGCGCAGACCAAGGTCATCAAGAAGCTTGCCGGCGGTATCCGTACCGACCTCGCGCAGTACCGCGAACTCGCGGCGTTCGCGCAGTTCGCCTCGGATCTCGACGAAGCCACGCGCAAGCAGCTCGAGCGCGGCCGCCGCGTCACCGAACTGCTGAAGCAGCCGCAATTTCAGCCGCTGCAGGTCTGGGAACTGGCGGTGTCGCTGTTCGCCGCGAACAACGGCTATCTCGACGACCTCGACGTCTCGCGCGTGCTGCCTTTCGAGAAAGGCCTGCGCGAGAATCTGAAGGCGTCGAAGGCCGATCTGATCGGACGCATCGAAGACAAGAAGGAACTGTCGAAGGACGACGAGCCGTTGCTGCATGCAGCGGTCAAGGACTTCAAACAGTCCGGCGCATACTAAGACGGCGCTCGTAGGGCATGACGGTGCGGGCCGATCGGTTCGCACCGGAGCCGACAGGAGTTGAGCAATGGCTGGAATGAAGGAAACGCGGGGCAAGATCAAGAGCGTGCAGAACACGCGCAAGATCACCAAGGCGATGGAAATGGTGGCCGCATCGAAGATGCGCAAGGCCCAGGAGCGCATGCGCGCTTCGCGTCCGTACGCGGACCGCGTGCGCGATATCGTCGCGCATCTGTCCGAGGCCAATCCGGAATATCGCCATCCGTTCATGTCGCGTCCGGCGCAAGCCCGGCGCGCCGGGCTGATCCTGATCACGACCGACAAGGGTCTGTGCGGGAGCATGAACACCAACATCCTGCGGCTGACGCTCGCGAAGTTCCGGGAAACGGAACAGCAGGGCGTCACGCTCGAGGCGACGGCGATCGGCAGCAAGGGCGCGGGTTTCCTGCATCGCCTGAATGCGAAGATCGTCTCGCAGGTGTCCCATCTCGGCGACGTGCCACATCTGGATCGCCTCGTCGGCGTCATCAAGGTGCAGCTCGACGCGTTCGCCGCGGGCGAGCTGGATGCGGTGTATCTGGGTTACACGCGCTTCATCAATGCGATGAAGCAGGAAGCGGTACTGGAGCAGTTGCTGCCCCTGCCCGAGGCGCAGTTGCAGCGCAGCGAAGCGCATCGGGCTTCGCATCCATGGGATTACATCTACGAACCGGATGCGCAGACGGTCATCGACGATCTGCTGACGCGCTATGTCGAAGCATTGGTGTACCAGGGCGTCACGGAAAACATGGCGTCCGAACAGTCGGCGCGGATGGTTGCGATGAAGGCCGCCTCCGACAACGCGAAGACGGTGATCAAGGAATTGCAGCTGGTGTACAACAAGAGCCGGCAAGCTGCGATCACCAAGGAATTGTCGGAAATCGTCAGCGGCGCCGCGGCTGTCTGACCCTAGAAAACATCGTTGGCGCTCGGCGAACTCCGGTTCCGGGGCCAGGCACGAATCAGAGTATCTAAAGGAAAATCGATGAGTACCGCGATAACAGACGGCAAGATCGTTCAGTGTATCGGTGCGGTGGTTGACGTGGAATTCCCGCGCGACGCCATACCGAAGATCTATGACGCGCTCGTGCTGGAAGGCAGCGAGCTGACGCTCGAAGTCCAGCAGCAGCGTGGCGACGGCATCGTCCGCACCATCTGTCTCGGTTCGGCCGACGGCCTGCGCCGTGGCCTCACGGTCAAGAACACCGGCCGTCCGATCACGGTGCCGGTGGGTGCCGCGACGCTGGGCCGCATCATGGATGTGCTGGGTCGTCCGATCGACGAAGCCGGTCCGATCTCGCAGGAAATCACCCGCTCGATCCACCAGTTGGCGCCGGCGTTCGACGAACTCGCGCCTTCGACCGAACTGCTCGAAACCGGCATCAAGGTGATCGATCTGATCTGCCCGTTCGTGAAGGGCGGCAAGGTGGGTCTGTTCGGCGGCGCCGGTGTGGGCAAGACCGTCAACATGATGGAATTGATCAACAACATCGCGAAGGCGCACGGCGGTTACTCCGTGTTCGCCGGCGTGGGCGAGCGTACCCGCGAGGGCAACGACTTCTACCATGAAATGAAGGACTCGAACGTCCTGGACAAGGTCGCGCTGGTCTACGGCCAGATGAACGAGCCGCCGGGCAACCGCCTGCGCGTGGCGCTGACCGGCCTGACGATGGCCGAGCAGTTCCGCGACGAAGGCCGCGACGTGCTGTTCTTCGTCGACAACATCTATCGCTTCACGCTGGCCGGAACGGAAGTCTCGGCGCTGCTGGGCCGGATGCCGTCGGCGGTGGGTTACCAGCCGACGCTGGCCGAGGAAATGGGCCGTCTGCAAGAGCGCATCACCTCGACCAAGAAGGGTTCGATCACCTCGGTGCAGGCCGTCTACGTGCCGGCGGACGATTACACCGATCCGTCCCCCGCGACCACCTTCGGTCACCTGGATGCCACCGTCGTGCTGTCGCGCGATATCGCATCGCTGGGTATCTACCCGGCGGTCGATCCACTCGACTCGACGTCGCGCCAGATCGATCCGCTGGTGATCGGCGAGGAGCATTACTCGGTGACGCGCCGCGTCCAGCAGACGCTGCAGCGCTACAAGGAACTGCGCGACATCATCGCGATTCTGGGCATGGACGAACTCGCGCCGGAAGACAAGCAGGCCGTGGCCCGTGCACGGAAGATCCAGCGCTTCATGTCGCAGCCGTTCCACGTCGCCGAAGTGTTCACCGGCGCGCCAGGCAAGCTCGTGCCGATGAAGGACACGATCCGCGGCTTCAAGATGATCGTCGATGGTGAATGCGATCACCTGCCGGAACAGGCGTTCTACATGGTCGGCACGATCGACGAAGCCTTCGAGAAAGCGGCGAAGATGTAATCGACGCATGCCGGCGCGCAGGGCGGATGCCCGTTCGGTAGACGGTGTCTGCCAGGCGCGCCGGTGTCTCGTGGCTCCAAGCTCTAGGAAGGGCCGGATACGGTCCGGCACCATCAGGAATCGTTATGGCAACCATCAAAGTAGACGTCGTCAGCGCGGAAGGGGAAATCTTCTCCGGCCAGGCGCGCTTCGTGTCGCTGCCGGGTGAGGCGGGGGAACTCGGCATCCTGCCGGGGCACACGCCGCTGATCACGCGGATCCGTCCGGGCGCCGTGCGTATCGAGGCGGAAGGCGGACAGGAAGAGTTCGTCTTCGTCGCGGGCGGCATTCTGGACGTTCAGCCCACCAGTGTCACCGTGCTGGCCGATACGGCGATTCGCGGCAAGGACCTCGACGAGGCGAAGGCCGAGGAAGCGCGTCGGGCGGCGGAAGAAGCATTGGCGAACAACGGTTCGGAACTGCAATACGCCGCGGCGCAGGCCGAACTGGCTGCCGCGGTCGCGCAACTCACGGCCATTCAGCAGCTGCGCCGACGCAAATAAGCCGCTTTCGGTGCATTTCGGCCGGCGGACGGTTCGGCCTGAAAAATCAAAAAAACCCGCTTCTGGCGGGTTTTTCACATCCTGCGCCCGGGTCGGCACGACATCCAAAGGGACGCCACGGAAAAGCGGAATAAAAAAAAGCGGGCTTGGCGCCCGCCTAAAACCACACGCTACGGGGTTAGCGCGAGGAGACCAGAGGTGAAATACGGCCACGGTGGGGGCGATAGCCACGACCACCGCACGATCTCAGCGAAGCATGCCTCTGCGTGACCCGCCCGCGTCACGTTGTCTCGAGGGAAGCATCCTTCGCTGCAACCGTTGAAACGATTGTGGTCCATTCAGGACTGGCACAGCGTAACAAAGTGTATCTGGTTGTAACCTGACGTCCTTTTTAAATCAGTCACTTACGAGCCGTTTTGAAAGTGGTGTCGAATTTGGAAGTTGCCTGATTCGGTGGACATTACGCATTTTCGCGCACGTCGAACCGGACGCTGCGAGGAAAGTCCGCCGAGCGGCGGTGACATAAATTCTGACACGTTCGCGCCATTTTCCGTCGTCTGTCCGCTTTTCTTCCGACAGGCGTCGTGCCGCTGCATGCGCATGGCCGCGCCTGCGCCAAAATCCGCGTCCCGCGGAACATGGCGCGGCGCGCGGGGCGCCGCTCCGGTAAAATGCCGTTTTCCTCTCGAATCGGGGTTCCTTCGTGATTGAAGCCCAACCGCAGGCTGCGTCCGCCGCCCCCTTGCTGAACGATACCTTCCTGCGCGCACTGCTGCGTCAGCCGACGGACCACACGCCGATCTGGTTGATGCGTCAGGCGGGGCGCTACCTCCCCGAATACAACGCGACACGGGCGCGCGCGGGCAGTTTCCTGGGGCTGGCGAAAAACCCCGACTACGCGACCGAAGTCACGCTGCAACCGCTCGAACGTTACCCGCTGGACGCCGCAATCCTGTTCTCGGACATCCTGACGATTCCGGACGCCATGGGACTGGGTCTGGAGTTCACGCAGGGCGAAGGGCCAAGTTTTGCGAAACCGGTTCGGACCGAGGCCGACGTGGCCGCGCTCCAGGTACCGGACATCGCCGCCACGCTTGGCTACGTCACCGGTGCCGTGGCGGAGATCCGCCGGGCGCTGATCGACGGTCAGGGGCGACAGCGCGTGCCGCTGATCGGATTCTCCGGGAGTCCATGGACGCTCGCCTGCTATATGGTCGAGGGTCGTGGCTCGTCCGACTTCCGCACGGTCAAGACGATGCTGTACGCGCGTCCGGATCTGATGCATCGCATTCTCGACGTCAATGCCCGCTCGGTAATTGCCTACCTGAATGCGCAGATCGAGGCTGGCGCGCAAGCCGCGATGATTTTCGATACCTGGGGCGGGGCACTGGCCGATGGCGCCTATCAGGAATTTTCGCTGGCCTATATCCGGCAGATCGTCGCCGGCCTGATCCGGGAACACGAGGGCCGCAAGGTGCCGGTGATCGCGTTCACGAAGGGGGGGGGACTCTGGCTGGAACAGATCGCCGCGAGCGGCGTGGATGCCGTGGGCCTGGACTGGACCGTCGATCCGCGCGCCGCGCGCCAACGTGTGGCGGGCAAGGTGGCGCTGCAGGGCAGCCTCGATCCGTCCATCCTGTTCGCCCCGCCGGAAACGATTCGCGCCGAAGCGCGGCGTCTGCTGGACGCCTATGGGCCGGAAGCCGGACACGTCTTCAATCTGGGCCACGGTATCTCTCAGTTTACACCGCCCGACCACGTGATCTCGCTGGTCGACGAGGTGCACGCCTATAGCCGGAAACAGCGGCAGGGCCTGGCGGCAGGCTGACCGGTCGCGCCGCCTGGCGCTGTTCATTCGCTCGATCCGCGCATTTTGCATCTGTCAAGACTTGACTTATGCACAAAAATTTTTTCCGCGTTCAAGTCCACGATTGCCTGCCCATTTTTCCGAAGATTCCCGAAAAAATTCGTATATACATATGATTAATAAGGGATTTCTTATTTTTCCGAAAATGTTTGGGATGTAAGGAAAGCCGGGTATGGCAGGCCCTGCCGGTATAAGTTTCCGCCTTCTCCACAGAGTTATCCACAGGCGCTTGTGGAAAGATCAAAAACGCTCGATGAATCCAAACCTTAGCGATGAATCGCATGTTCAACTTTAAGTGTGGGGAACATGGGGGCGGATCGCCACGCGCCCGCCCTCGTGCGGGGACCGTGCACGGCGTGCGGACCGCCGGCTCCGTGCACGCATGACGTCCGGTTCACCCGGTCGGGAAGGCATCGTACGGGTCGCGCTGGACCACCCGCTGCAGACCCTGTTCGATTACCGTTATACCGTGATGGACGCCGCATCGGTGCCGGTGCCGGGGCAGCTGGTGTGCGTGCCGTTCGGACGTCGGCAAGGGGTCGGCCTGGTCTGCGAGGTGACGGACCGATCGGCCGTGCCGGCCGCGAAACTCAAACCGATCGAAGCCTTCTGCACCGATTGCCCGCCGCTTGGCGAACAGTGGCTCGGTCTGGTGCGCTTCGCTGCGGGCTATTATCAGCGTGGCATCGGCGAGGTGGCGATGCCGGCGCTGCCGCAGGCGCTGCGCGATCCCGCGCGCTGGTCGAAGCTGTTTCCCCGAACGATCGTGTACGACCTGCTCCCCGCGGAACGCGAGGCGCTGTTCGCCAGCCTGCCGGCGCGCGCGGCGGCGCTGCGCCGTCTGGCCGATGCGCTGTGCGCCGGCCGCTTGCCGATCGACGTCGCACGCCGCCTGCACCCGCGTGCCGGCGGCGTGCTCGACGCGTGGTGCGCGGCGGGCTGGCTGCGTCGCAGCGCGGTCGACGAGGGGACGCGTGCCCCCCTGACCGCGGCCGATGCGCCGGCGGCCGCGCCGCCGGTACGGCTGAGCGACGAGCAGGAAACCGCGCTTGCCGCCCTGCGTCAGGCCGAGGGGTTCGCGCCTTTTCTGCTCTTCGGCGTCACGGGCAGCGGCAAGACCGAGGTCTATCTGCATGCGCTGGCCGATCGGCTCGCACGCGACCCGGAAGCGCAGGCGCTGGTGCTGGTGCCCGAAATCAACCTCACGCCGCAGTTCGATGCCTTGTTCCGGCGCCGCTTCGCCGCGCTCGGGGACGGCGCCACCGTCACGCTGCACAGCGGCCTGGCCGAGGGTGAGCGGGCGCGGCACTGGCTCGCGGCGCATACCGGGCGCGCGCGCATCGTGCTCGGTACGCGCCTCGCGGTGCTCGCATCGTTTCGCAAGCTGGCGATGATCATCGTCGACGAGGAACACGAGGCGGCATACAAACAGCAGGAAGGGCTGCGCTATTCGGCGCGGGACCTCGCCATCTGGCGCGCCAAGCAGCTCGCGCTGCCGATCGTGCTCGGTTCGGCGACGCCGTCGCTCGAAACCTGGTCGCAGGCCGAACAGGGGCGCTACCGGCGGCTGACGCTGACGCGCCGGCCCGCCTCGGCCGAGGCGGCCCTGCCGACCGTGCGCCTGATCGATACCGAAACGGAACGCCAGCGCGGGCGTGCGTCGATCGACGGTTTCAGCACGCCGCTCGCCACCGCCTTGCGCGAGCGCCTGACGCGCGGCGAGCAGAGCCTGGTGTTCATCAATCGCCGCGGCTATGCCCCGGTGCTCTCGTGCGATGCCTGCGGCTGGGTGTGCGGCTGTCCGCGTTGCAGCGCCTATCTGGTCCTGCACAAGAAAGACCGGGTGCTGCGTTGCCATCATTGCGGCTGGCAGGAGCGTATCCCGCACGCCTGCCCGGAGTGCGGCAATGTCGACATCGCCCCGATGGGGCGGGGTACGCAACGCGCGGAGGAAACCCTGGCGACGCTGGTGCCGGGCGCGCGGATCCTGCGCATCGACGCCGACAGCACCCGCAGGAAAGGCAGCGCCGCGGCGCTGTTCGCGGACGTGCACGCGGGCGACGTCGATATCCTGGTCGGCACGCATATGATCGCGAAGGGTCACGACTTCCAGAACGTCAGCCTGGTTGCCGTGCTGAACGCAGACGCCGCCCTGTTTTCGCACGACTTCCGCGCGACCGAGCGGCTGTTCGCCCAGCTCATGCAGGTGGCGGGCCGTGCGGGCCGCGGCGGGCAGGCGGGCGAGGTGCTGATCCAGACGCGTCACCCGTCCCACCCGCTGTACGCCGCGCTGATCCGGCACGACTACGCGGGGTTCGCCGCGGCCACGCTCGCCGAGCGCAAGCAGGCGCACCTGCCGCCCTTCGTCTATCAGGCGCTGCTGCGCGCCGAGGCGCGCACGCTCGAGCAGGCGATCGCCTTCCTGCAGAAAGCCGCCGAATCCTTCGACCTGCTGACGGGCGACGACATGCGGGTACACCGCTACGATCCCGTGCCGATGGCCCTCGTCAAGATCGCCAATACCTTTCGCGGCCAGTTGCTGATCGAAAGCGCGTCGCGACAGGCGTTGCAGGCCACGCTGCACGCCTGGCAGGAGGGGCTGCGCAGGCAGCGCGGCGGCGTGCTGCGCTGGGCCGTCGAAATCGATCCGCTGGACATCTGAAGGACGCCACGTTCATCCACGAATGACCCAAAGGTGCAACCGTAAAAATACCCGGTTGCACCTTTTTTTTTACTACAGTACATTCGCGCCATCAGCCAGCGCTTCGGATCGGACGTCCGGCGGCGGGCAACCATTCGGGAACGGGAACATGGCAAGCACGACGCTCGGTGTCAAAGTGGACGAGCCCCTGCGGGCAAGGCTCAAGGATGCGGCGCAGCGGATCGATCGCACCCCGCACTGGTTGATCAAGCAGGCCATTTTCGCCTACCTCGAACGTATCGACGCCGGCCAGCTGCCTTCGGAGCTCAATGCCTTCGGCGCCGCCGCGGAACAGGATGCAGGCGTCGCCGACCTTCCCGGGGACGAGGCCGCCCATCACCCCTTCATGGAGTTCGCACAAGGGGTGCAACCGCAATCGGTGATGCGCGCGGCGATCACCGCGGCCTACCGGCGGCCCGAGCCCGAATGCGTGCCTTTTCTGATCGGGCATGCACGGCTGCCGGCCGCGCTGGCGGCGCAGGTGCGGACGCTGGCGACCCGTTTGGTCGAGGCGCTGCGCGGCAAGCAGACGGGCGGCGGCGTCGAGGGTCTGATTCACGAGTTCTCGCTGTCGAGCCAGGAAGGCGTGGCGCTGATGTGCCTGGCCGAAGCGCTGCTGCGCATCCCCGATCGCGCCACGCGCGACGCGCTGATCCGCGACAAGATCAGCCGCGGCAACTGGAAATCGCATGTCGGCAACGCGCCGTCGATGTTCGTCAACGCCGCCACCTGGGGGCTGATGCTGACCGGAAAACTGGTCGCGACGAACAGCGAGACCAGTCTGTCCGCCGCGCTCACGCGGATGATCGGCAAGGGCGGCGAGCCGCTGATCCGCAAGGGCGTGGACATGGCGATGCGCCTGATGGGCGAGCAGTTCGTCACCGGCGAGACGATTTCCGAGGCGTTGGCGAACAGCCGCAAGTTCGAGACGCGGGGCTTTCGCTATTCGTACGACATGCTGGGCGAGGCGGCCACCACCGAAGCGGACGCGCAACGCTACTTCGAATCGTACGAGCAGGCGATCCACGCGATCGGCAAGGCGTCGAACGGCCGCGGCATCTACGAAGGCCCGGGCATCTCGATCAAGCTCTCGGCGCTGCACCCTCGTTATTCGCGCGCGCAATACGACCGGATGACCGGTGAACTGCTGCCGCGCGTGCGCGCGCTGGCCCTGCTCGCGCGCCGCTACGACATCGGCCTGAACATCGACGCGGAAGAAGCCGACCGGCTCGAAATCTCGCTCGACCTGCTCGAGGCGTTGTGCTTCGACGAGGCGCTGGCGGGCTGGAACGGCATCGGTTTCGTCGTGCAGGCCTACCAGAAGCGCTGCCCGTACGTGCTCGACTACATCATCGACCTCGCGCGGCGCAGCCGGCACCGTCTGATGATCCGCCTGGTCAAGGGCGCGTACTGGGACAGCGAGATCAAGCGCGCGCAGGTGGACGGGCTGGAAGGGTATCCCGTCTATACCCGCAAGGTGTACACGGACGTCTCCTATCTGGCCTGCGCGAAGAAGCTGCTGGCGGCCACCGACGCGGTCTATCCACAATTCGCGACGCACAACGCGCATACGCTCTCGGCGATCTACCACCTCGCCGGGCAGAACTACTATCCCGGACAGTACGAATTCCAGTGCCTGCACGGCATGGGCGAACCGCTGTACGAAGAGGTCACGAACCGCGAGAAGCTGAACCGGCCATGCCGCGTCTACGCGCCGGTCGGCACGCATGAAACACTGCTCGCCTACCTGGTGCGCCGCCTGCTGGAAAACGGTGCGAACACTTCGTTCGTGAATCGCATCGCCGACACGTCGCTGAGCGTGGACGATCTGATCACGGACCCGGTCGAGGATGCGCTGAAGATCGCGCCGCCCGGCGCGCCGCATGCGAAGATCCCGCTGCCGCGTCAGTTGTACGGCACGGAACGCCCCAACTCGATGGGGCTCGATCTGTCGAACGAGCACCGGCTGGCGTCGCTGTCGTCGGCGCTGCTCAACGGCGTGGGCATGCCCTGGCAGGCGGCGCCGATGCTCGATGGCGGCGATGGCGCCAATGGCGCCGGCGTCGCGCGCGACGTGCGCAATCCCGCCGACCACCGCGATGTCGTCGGACACGTGATCGACGCGACGCCGGCTGACGTCGACGCTGCGCTCGCGCACGCCGTCGCCGCCGCGCCGATCTGGCAGTCCACGCCGCCGGCCGAGCGCGCCGACTGTCTGGCGCGGGCGGCGGACCTGCTCGAGGCGCAGATGCCGGCGCTGCTCGGGCTGATCGTGCGCGAGGCGGGGAAATCCCTGTCGAACGCAGTGGCCGAGGTGCGCGAGGCGGTGGATTTCCTGCGTTACTACGGCGCGCAGGTGCGCAGCGAGTTCTCCAACGACACGCACCGGCCGCTCGGGCCGGTGGTCTGCATCAGCCCGTGGAATTTCCCGCTGGCCATCTTCATCGGCCAGGTGGCGGCGGCGCTCGCGGCAGGCAACACGGTGCTGGCCAAGCCGGCCGAGCAGACGCCGTTGATCGCCGCGCAGGGCATTCGCATCCTGCGCGAGGCCGGCGTGCCGGCCGGCGCGGTGCAACTGCTGCCCGGCGACGGCGAGACCGTCGGCGCGGGGCTGGTCGGCGACGCACGCACCCGCGCGGTGATGTTCACCGGATCGACCGATGTCGCGCGCCACATCGCGCGCACGCTGTCGGCGCGACTCGATCCGAACGGCAAGCCGATTCCGTTCATCGCCGAGACCGGCGGTCAGAACGCGATGATCGTCGACTCCTCGGCCCTCGCCGAGCAAGTGGTCGCCGACGTGCTGCAATCGTCGTTCGACTCGGCGGGTCAGCGGTGTTCGGCGCTGCGGGTGCTGTGCCTGCAGGAGGACGCGGCGGACCGCATCCTGACGATGCTCAAGGGCGCGATGCAGGAACTGACGGTTGGCAATCCCGACCGTTTGTCGACCGACGTCGGTCCGGTGATCGACGCCGAAGCGAAACGCACGATCGACGCGCATGTCGCGGCGATGCGCGCCCGCGGTTTCGCGGTGCATCAGGTCGCGGTGCCGGCGCCCGCCGCGGCGGGCGGCACCTTCGTGCCGCCGACGCTGATCGAAATCGACACGCTCGGTTCGCTGACGCGGGAAATCTTCGGGCCGGTGCTGCATGTGGTGCGGTATCGCCGCACGGCTCTCGACGTGTTGCTGGCATCGATCCGCGACACCGGCTACGGCCTGACGCTGGGCATTCACACGCGCATCGACGAAACCATCAGCCACGTGGTGGGTCAGGCGCGGGTGGGCAACATCTATGTGAACCGCAATGTGATCGGTGCGGTCGTCGGCGTGCAGCCGTTCGGCGGCGAAGGTCTCTCGGGGACGGGTCCGAAAGCCGGCGGCGCGCTGTACCTCTACCGTCTGCTGGCGACGCGCCCCGCGGGCCTGCCCGCAGCGCTCGGCGCGTCGGCGACGGCCGCTTCATCCGCGGCATCCGCGTCGGTCGGTACGGCCAGCACACGCAATGCCGTCGAGGCATCCACGCCGCTGCGGCAGTATCGGGACTGGCTGCGGCAGGCCGGCGATATCGCCATCGCGAGCCGGTGCGACGACTATCTCGCCCGGCCGCTCGACGGCCTCAGCGTGCAGCTCGCGGGTCCCACCGGAGAGCGAAATACCTATTCGCTGGGTGCGCGCGGCACGGTACTATGTGTGCCGATGACCGAGTTGGGCGCTCGCGCGCAATTCGCCGCGGTGCTGGCCACCGGCAACCGCGCGTTGTTCGACGGCGGCCCCGGCAAGGCGTTCGCCGCGCATCTCGGGCAGGTTCCCGGCCTGGGCGCGCGGGTTGCGGCGGCGCAGGACGACCTGGCGCGCGACGCCTTCGACGCGGCGCTCTTCGAAGGCGACGGCGACGCGCTGCGCACGCTGTCGCGGCAACTGGCCGAGCGCGACGGGCCCATCGTCACGGTGCAGGGGCTGCCGGCCGGCGCCATCGAGGATGGCGAGGACTACATACTAGAGCGTCTGCTGCTCGAGCGCTCCGTCAGCGTCAATACGGCGGCGGCGGGCGGGAATGCGAATCTGATGACGATCGGCTAGGGCCGGGTCGTGCCGCGAAAAACAGGAACGGAACACCCGTCAACGGCGCGTTCCCGCCTGGCGGATCGTCAAGCAGGGGAGGAGGGCCCGCACGGGGCGGTCCCTTTACATGGTCGTCACGGGTGACACCGTGGTCAAGGAGAGCAGGATGGATAGCAGCAAGAAGAACACGACCGAGCGCACCACCGCGCGTCTGGCATGCGCGGCCCTGATCGGCGCGATGTCGCTGGGCACCGCGGGCGCGGCCTATGCCGACGACGTGCGCATCGGCGCGGCAAGTCCGCTGACCGGTCCGCAGGCGCATTACGGCACGGACTTCACCAACGGCGTCATCCTCGCCGTCGAGGACTTCAACGCGACGAAACCGGTGATCGGCGGCAAGCCGGTCCATATCGTGCTGGATGCCCAGGACGACCAGGCGGACCCGCGCACGGCCACGGCGGTCGCGCAGAAACTCGTCGACAGCGGCATCAAGGGCATGCTCGGGCACTTCAACTCGGGCACCTCGATCCCCGCCTCGCGCATCTATGCGCAGGCCGGCATTCCGCAGGTGTCGATGGCGACCGCGCCCGAGTACACGCAGCAGGGCTTCAAGACCACCTTCCGGATGATGACCTCGGACATCCAGCAAGGCGCGGTCGATGGCCGCTTCGTCGTGAGCGATCTGAAGCTCAAGCGAATCGCGATCATCGACGATCGCACCGCGTACGGTCAGGGCCTCGCGGATCAGTTCGAGAAGGCGGCGAAGGCCGCGGGCGGCACGATCGTCGATCGTGAATTCACGAACGACAAGGCCGTGGACTTCCGCGCGATCCTGACGAAGATCAAAGCCTCGGCGCCGCAGGCGATCTTCTACGGCGGCGCCGATGCGCAGGCGGCCCCGTTGTCCAAGCAGATGCATTCGCTGGGCATCAAGGCGACGCTGGTGGGCGGCGAGATGGTCAAGACGCCGACTTTCCTGAAGATCGCCGGCGAAGCGGGCGAGGGTACGGTCGCGTCGCTGGCGGGCTTGCCGCTGGCGGACATGCCGGGCGGTGGCGCCTATGTCGCGAAGTACAAAAAGCGTTTCGGTATGGATGTCGAAACGTATTCGCCGTATTCGTACGACGGCGCGATGGCACTGTTCACGGCGATGAAGAACGCCGATTCGACCGAGCCGAGCAAGTATCTGCCCTTCCTTGCGAAGATCAAGATGGCGGGCGTC
The DNA here is from genome assembly GCF_026624755.1 of Robbsia betulipollinis. NCBI lineage: Bacteria > Pseudomonadati > Pseudomonadota > Betaproteobacteria > Burkholderiales > Burkholderiaceae > Robbsia > Robbsia betulipollinis. The sequence goes on along the minus strand of NZ_JAPMXC010000010.1, from coordinate 166,470 downwards.
ACCACGCCGGATCTCCAATACGACGCGCATGGCGACTTGAAGAACGGCGGCATCACGATGTATCAGGTCAAGAACGGCGAGTGGACCGTTCTGAAGAGCCTCGGCGGCAAGTGACGCGGTATCACGCTTGCTGACGCTTTCAACGCCGGCGCATAGCGAGCTGCTGATCCGCAAGAGCCGCTTCATCGGCTGCGTCGAGCCGATGGCGGATCGCGCGGCCGCGCAGCATCGCGTCGCGGCGTTGCGCGTCGCCCATCCCGGCGCGGCGCACGTCTGCTGGGCGCTGCTGGCCGGCGGCCAGTCCGCTGCGGTGGACGACGGCGAGCCCGGCGGCACCGCCGGGCGGCCGATGCTCGACGTGCTGCGCCACCAGCAGCTCGACGGCGTGCTCGCGACGGTCGTGCGGTATTTCGGCGGCATCAAGCTGGGTGCCGGCGGTCTCGTGCGCGCGTACACCGACGCGGTCGCCCAGGCCCTGCTCGGCGCCGACAAGATCCCCATCCTGCGTTTGCGCGAACTCGCGTGCCTGGTCCCCTATGCCCTGGAGGGCATGCTGCGCCGCCAGATCGAGCGTGCCGGCGCGACGCTGCTGCATGTCGAGCACGGCACGCTGGTCACCGTGCGTTTCACGCTCGTCGAAGACGCCGCCGGTGCCTTCATCGCCGGCGTCAACGAAGCGGGGCAGGGGCGGGTGGGCTGGCTGGACTGAAACATCCGCGAGCAGGAATCGATCGAAGGTGGCGCGTGGCCGGCGTGGGCACGATTCGCGACAAACCGTCACTATGAAGGGTGAGCCGTCGTTGCTTCCCGGTGCTGTCCGGTGCTTCGCGAGGCATTGGCGGCCCTTCACGTCCTCACGCCTCCGGAGTGTCACCATGAGCAGCGATCGGCATCGTCGCACCGCGCGTCGCGCGCATTCAGGCGTCTTTTCATGAGCCGCCGCGGCTGGCGGCGCGCGGGCGGCGCGCTGGGCGGTCTCGCGGTGCTGGGCGCCGTCACTGCCTACGGCATCGGGACCGGCGCCTTCGGCTTCGACGGTCTGGGGCTGTCCGCCCGCCCCTATCGGGGGCCGGTGAGCGACCATTTCGACGGCCGGCGCTTTCACGACATCCCGCCGGCGCCACGCACCAGTTTCTTCGACGTGCTGCGCTGGCAGACCGAACGTCCGGCCGACACGTGGCGCGATCAGCCGGTAGCCGCGCACCCGGCGCTGCCCGAGCGGGTCGACAACGGCGCGCAATTGCTCGTCACCTTCGTCAATCATTCGACGGTCCTGATCCAGCACCGTGGCCTGAACATCCTCGCCGATCCGGTCTGGTCCGAGCACGCCGGCCCGCTGGGACGTTTCGGCCCGAAGCGGCACACGCCGCCGGGCATCGCCTTCGACGCCCTGCCACCGATCGACGTCATCGTCCTCACCCACAATCATTACGATCATTTCGATGTGCCGACGCTCGCGCGTCTCGCGGCGCGGCGGCCGCAGACGATGGTCGTCACCGGTCTGGGCAACGGCGCGCCGCTGCGTCGCGCGGGTTTCACCAACGTGCACGAAATGGACTGGTGGCAGGGCATGCCGCTCAACGCCGCGGTCGGCGTCACCGCCGTGCCGATGCGCCACTGGTCCGAACGCATGCCCTGGAACGCCAACGCCACGCTATGGGAAGGCTTCGTGTTCACGTCGCCGGACGGCCCGGTGCTGGTCTCGGGCGACACCACCGGCGGATCCCATTTCGCCCGGATCCGCCAGCGGTTCGGGCGGTTTCGCTTCGCCGCCCTGCCGATCGGGGCCTACGAGCCGCGCTGGTTCATGCACCTGAGTCATATGGCACCCGACGAGACCGTCGCGTCCGCGCTGATGCTGGAGGCCGCCTCGACCCTGGGCGTGCATTTCGGCACGTTCCGCCTGTCCGACGAGGCGCAGTTCGCGCCGCCACGCGATTTTGCCGAGGCGGTGCGGCAGCGCGGCCTGGATCCGGCGAACTACCGCGCGCTGCGGCCCGGCGAACAATGGGACGTGCCGCCGCTGCCGGGTTGAGGCTGGATGCGCCGGTTTCAGTGCGACCTTCGGTGGTACCATGACGCGCACAGTCAGGTCTCCAGTCAAAACGCCATGAATTCCCCAGCCAACACGACAGAACTGCCGGTGATCCTGACCGGCGACCGCCCCACCGGCCCGCTGCACCTCGGCCACTTCATCGGCAGTCTGCGCAACCGCGTCAGCTATCAGCAAACCGCCAGGCAGTTCGTCATGCTCGCCGACGCGCAGGCACTGACCGACAATATGGACGATGTCGCGAAGGTGCATCGCAACGTCATCGAGGTCGCGCTCGACTACCTGGCCGTGGGTATCGATCCCGCGCAGTCGACGATCTTCATCCAGTCGCAGGTTCCCGAGCTGACCGAGCTGACGTTCTACTACCTGAACCTCGTGACGGTGGCGCGCCTCGAGCGCAACCCCACGGTCAAGGAAGAGATCCGTCTGCGTGGTTTCGAACGCGATATCCCGGCGGGCTTCCTGACCTACCCGGCGAGCCAGGCGGCGGACATCACCGCGTTCAAGGCCAGGCTGGTGCCGGTCGGCGAGGATCAGATCCCGATGATCGAGCAGACCAACGAAATCGTGCGGCGCTTCAACCGCATCGCCGGGCGTCCCGTGCTGGTGGAGGCGGAAGCGCGCGTGCCCGAGATCGGCCGGCTGCCGGGCGTCGACGGCAAGGCGAAGATGAGCAAATCGCTGGGCAACACGATCAATCTGGGCGCGACGCCCGACGAGATCCGCAGCCAGGTCAAGCGCGTTTATACCGACCCGCTGCATCTGCGCGTGGCCGATCCGGGCCATCTGGAAGGCAATGTCGCGTTCCTGTATCTCGACGCCTTCGACACCGACAAAGCCGCGTTGGAAGAGATGAAGGCGCACTACGTGCGCGGCGGCCTGGCCGACAGCCTCGTCAAGGCACGTCTGGAAACCGTGCTGCAGGCGTTGCTCGCGCCCATTCGCGAGCGTCGCCAGCACTACGAGCAGGATCGCGCGCAGGTGCTGCAGATGCTGCGGGAAGGCACCGAGAAAGCGCGGGAAGTGGCCGCGCGCACCACCGACGACGTCAGGGCCGCGCTGGGACTCAAGTACTTCTGAGCGCGGTGCTCCGCCTGGGCGTCTGTCTTGTGGGTAGCCGCGGGCGGCCTGGGCTGCTTTACGGGCCGCCCGTGAATGTCCACGGGCGCGCCTTTACGGCACGCGATGGAAGTCGTCCTCCGCCTGCGGCGGCAGCTTGATCGACAGCACCTTGAAATTGCCTTCGCTGGCGTGCGAGCCGGCGTGATTCGTGCCCTTGGGGATGATGATCACGTCGCCGGGATGCACGTCGCGCATCGTATCGCCCAGCCAGAACTTGCCGGTTCCCGAAATGACGTACTGGATTTCGTCGGTCTCGGCGTGATAGTGCTTCGGCGAATCACCGGCCTGTACGGCGATCGTGCCATTGGGCGTCTTCAACAGCGTCTTCGAGCGCAAGGTACCGTGATTCGGCTGGATCGGGCCGACTTCGGCGTCGGTCATGGCCTGCAAGTCGATGATGCGCGCGCCGGTGCTAGTGCTAGTGCCGGTGCCTTGCGCCTGTGCGCCCAGTGATGCGGTGATGCCGGCCGCGAACAGCAGGGTGATGACGGCGCTTGTCGGCGAAGCGCGGCGACGGACCAGCTTAGGCATGATATTCCTCGAGCAGTGCATGATGGTGCGCCTGGGGCCTGGCGTGAAGCGGCACCTCGGACAGCGCGCCGGACAGGCGGCCGGTGTCCAGCATACGCGCCTGCGTGAACAGGCGGTGAAAATCGTCCGCGGTCGCGGCTTCGATTTCGATATCGCCCATGCCGATCACCAGCCGGCGCCCGGGCGTGTCTTCCAGCCAGGCGACCGCCGCCTTCTCGAACGTCGCGCCGATCAGGTCGCGGAAGGCGATCAGGTAGCGCGCGATCGCTTCCGGCTCGCCATTCGGCACGGAGGACGGGTGGGCTCCTGGCGCGGGCCGCAGTGTCAGGCCTCGCCGGCGCAGCTGTTCGGTCAATTGCCACGCGTCGTGCTGATACGCGGCGCGCGTCTCCTGGCTTTGGTCCGGCAGCAATGCCAGACGGACGAAATCGTATGAGGGCACGGCCCCTCCTGTCGGGTAATGGCCGCGCCCGGAAACGGGCACCGCGGGATACGACGAGGGATCGCATGATCCCTTCCAACCGGGTTAACGGCCGGGGGCCGAAGAACTTGAGGTCGGCTGACGGCGTCGCGCGCCCGCGGTCCGCCAGCCGGCGGTTCAGCATTCGGTGATGTTGACCGCGAGGCCACCGCGTGACGTTTCCTTGTATTTGGTTTTCATGTCGGCGCCGGTCTCGCGCATCGTCTTGATCACCGAATCCAGCGAAACATAGTGATCGCCGTCGCTTTGCAACGCCATGCGCGACGCATTGAGCGCCTTGACCGCGCCCATCGCATTGCGCTCGATGCAGGGAATCTGGACGCGCCCGCCCACCGGGTCGCACGTCAGCCCCAGGTTGTGCTCCATGCCGATTTCCGCCGCATACTCGACCTGTTCCGGCGTGCCGCCCATCACCGCCGTGAGCCCCGCGGCGGCCATCGAGCAGGCGACGCCCACCTCTCCCTGACATCCCACCTCGGCGCCCGAGATCGACGCGTTCAGCTTGTACAGCAGACCGATCGCCGCCGCGCTCAGCAGAAAGGTCTCGACGCCCGCCGGATTCGCGTCCGGCACGAAACGCGTGTAGTAGTGCAGCACCGCCGGGATGATGCCGGCCGCGCCGTTGGTCGGCGCGGTGACGACCCGCCCGCCCGCCGCGTTCTGCTCGTTGACGGCGATCGCGAACAGATTGAGCCAGTCGATGCTCGACAGCGGATCGACCTGGCCCGATGCGCTGCGTGCGCTGAGGTTCCGATAGAGTTCGGGTGCCCGCCGACGCACGTGCAACGGGCCCGGGAGCGTCAGTCCCGGCACCGCCATCGGCTGGCCGTCGTCGACGGCATGCCGCGCGGCTGGCGCGCTCGCCGTGCACCCCTGCACGACGCATTCCTGCATCACCTGCCAGATCCGCGCGAGTTCTTCGTGGATTCGGGCATCGGTGCGTGCCACTTGTTCATTGGCCCACATCATCTGCGCGATCGACAGGCCCGATGTCCGCGCCATGTCGAGCATCTGCGCGCCGGAGCGGAACGGGAAGGGCGCCGCGGGCGCCGGCGGGAGCGGGAGCTTGAGCAGGCCGCCGGTGCCGGGTGCCGTGACGCCAGAGGTGGCACCGGCCTCGGCGGCGTCTGCACCGGCGACATCGGCCCCGGCAGTTTCCGCCTCATCGGCACCACCACGGGCCTCGGCAGCCCCGCCGGCCGCGAGCGGCACCACGAACCCGCCCCCCACCGACAGATACGTCGTCTCGCGCACGATGGCGCCCGCCGCGTCGCGGGCGCTCAGTGTCAGTGCATTGGGATGCGCCGGGAGTGCCTGCCGGTAGAAGCCGATCTGGTCGCGGGGCTTGAAATCGATCGTGTGACGCCCAAGCAACGCCAGCCGGCAGGTTTGCGTCACGGTCAGCAGGCGCGCGTCGATCGACGTGGCGTCGATCGTATCCGGAGCCTCGCCCATCAACCCCAGCATCACGCCACGGTCCGTGCCGTGGCCGCGCCCGGTCGCCCCCAGGGACCCGTACAGGCCGACCTTGACCGACGCCACCTGCTCGAGCCGTCCCGCGCGTGCCAGCGCTTCGACGAACAGCAAGGCCGCCCGCATCGGTCCGACGGTGTGCGAACTCGACGGTCCGATACCGATCTTGAAAAGATCAAAGACGCTGACTGCCATTACCGGTGAATCTCCAGTTCCCGCGTGCTTGGGCCATGCCAACTACCCGCACGTATCGAGCCTGCACCCTGGCGCCGCACCGGCTCATCGCACCGGCCTGTCGTCGAGCCGGGCCGCGGGGACCTTCGCCTACAAGTATTCCGTGATGTCCGGGCAGGAACAGACCAGATTGCGGTCGCCATAGGCATTGTCCGCCCGGCCCACCGGCGGCCAGTACTTCGCCGCCAGCAGCGATTTCACCGGATAGGCCGCCAGTTCGCGCGCGTAGGCATGCGGCCAGGCGTCGTCGGTGACCACGGCCGCCGTATGCGGCGCATGCTTGAGCGGATTGTCCTCGCGATCGGCATCGCCGCGTTCCACCGCGCGGATCTCCTCGCGGATCACCACCATCGCCGCCACGAAGCGGTCGAGCTCGTGCTTCGATTCCGACTCCGTCGGCTCGATCATCAGCGTGCCCGGCACCGGGAAACTCATCGTCGGCGCATGGAAACCATAATCGATCAGGCGCTTGGCGACGTCGTCGACGGTGATGCCGCTGCTGTCCTTGATCGGGCGCAGATCGATGATGCACTCGTGCGCGACCAGTCCGCCCGGGCCCGAATACAGCACCGGATAATGGTCGGCGAGCCGGCGCGCCACGTAGTTCGCCGCGAGGATCGCGTTCTCGCTGGCGGCGCGCAGGCCCGCGGCGCCCATCATCGCGATATACATCCACGAGATCGGCAGGATGCCCGCCGAGCCGTACGGTGCGCCCGAGACCGCGCCGATACCCTCCGCACCCCGTTCATAGCCCACCGCCGTCGCGTTCGGCAGAAAGCGCGCGAGATGCGCACCCACCGCCACCGGCCCCACGCCCGGGCCGCCGCCGCCGTGCGGAATGCAGAAGGTCTTGTGCAGGTTCAGGTGCGATACGTCGCCGCCGAACTCGCCCGGCGCGGCCAGTCCGACCATCGCGTTCATGTTCGCGCCGTCCACATAGACCTGGCCGCCATGCTCATGGACGATGTCGCAGATCTCGCGCACCCGCGCTTCGAACACGCCGTGCGTCGACGGGTAGGTGATCATGATCGCCGCGAGCGCCGCCGCGTGCTGTTCTGCTTTCGCGCGCAGATCGTCCAGATCGACATTGCCGGCCGCGTCGCAGGCCACCACCACCACCTTCATGCCGACCATCTGCGCCGACGCCGGGTTGGTGCCGTGCGCGGATGCCGGAATCAGGCAGACGTCGCGGTGCGCGTCGCCGCGCGACGCATGGTAGGCACGAATGATCAGCAGGCCCGCGTATTCGCCTTGCGAACCCGCGTTCGGCTGCAGCGACACCGCCGCGTAACCGGTGCAGGCCGCCAGCATGGCCTCGAGCTGAGCGATCATCTCGCGATATCCGGCGGTCTGGGACGCCGGCGCGAACGGATGGATCCCGCCGAATTCCGGCCAGGTCACCGGCAGCATCTCGGCGGTCGCGTTCAGCTTCATCGTGCAGGAGCCGAGCGGAATCATCGTCCGATCGAGCGCCAGGTCGCGGTCCGACAGCCGACGCAGATAGCGCAGCATCTCGGTCTCGCTGTGATACTGGTTGAACACCGGATGCGTCAGGAAGGCGCTTTCCCGGGTGAGCCCGGCGGGCCAGCTGGGTGCCGCGGCCTGGCGGACCGTCGCGTCGAGCGCGCCGATATCGACATGCGCGGTCGCCGCCGTGCCGGCGTTCGCGAACAGCTCGAAGATCGCGTCCAGGTCGGCACGCGTCGTGGTTTCGTCGAACGACAGGCCCAGGTGCGTGTCGTCGATCCGGCGGAAATTGAAGCCCGCGGCGTCGGCCGCGGCGTGCAGGCCAGCCGTCGCGCCGGCGCTGAGAATCGTCAGCGTATCGAAGAACGTCGCGTTGACGACCGTCCAGCCCAGGCTGCGCAGGCCCGCGGCGGCGATTGCCGTGAAGCGGTTGACGCGCGCCGCGATCGCCCGCAGGCCGGCCGGCCCGTGGTAGACCGCGTACATGCTGGCCATGATCGCCAGCAGGGCCTGCGCGGTGCAGATGTTCGACGTCGCCTTCTCGCGGCGGATATGCTGTTCGCGCGTTTGCAGCGCGAGCCGCAGGGCGGGCTTGCCCTGCGCGTCGATCGTCACGCCGACCAGCCGGCCCGGCAACTGGCGCTTGAGTTCGTCGCGCACCGCCATATAGGCCGCGTGCGGGCCGCCGAAGCCCATCGGCACGCCGAAGCGCTGGGTATTGCCCACCGCCACGTCCGCGCCCCATTCGCCGGGCGCGGCCAGCGTCGTCAACGCCAGCAGGTCGGCCGCGACCACCACCTTGGCGCCGGCCGCGCGCAGCGTGGCCACCAGCGCGCGATCGTCGCGCACCTCGCCGCCCACGCCGGGGTATTGCAGCAGCACGCCGAAGGCGCCGGCGCTCGCGGCCTGATCCGCCGGCCCCACCACGATCTCGATACCGATCGGCTGGGCGCGGGTGCGCAGCACCTCGATGGTTTGCGGCAGCACATCGTCCGCGACGAAGAACACCGTCGACGCGGCCTTGCCGGCACGCTTGACCAGCGTCATCGCCTCGGCCGCCGCCGTGGCTTCGTCGAGCATCGACGCGTTCGCCACCGCCAGCCCGGTCAGGTCGGTGATCATCTGCTGAAAGTTGAGCAGCGCCTCCAGACGGCCCTGCGAGATCTCCGGCTGGTAGGGCGTATAGGCGGTGTACCAGGCCGGATTCTCGAGCACGTTGCGCAGAATCACGTTCGGCGTGTGCGTATCGTGGTAACCCTGGCCGATCAGACTGCGCCGCACCTGGTTCCGGCTCGCCAGCGCGCGCAGCGCGGCCAGCGCCGACGCCTCGTCGCGCGGCACGGTGAAATCGCCCAGCGGCAACGCGTCGGCGCGCCGGATGCCGGCCGGCACCACCGCATCGATCAGCGCCGCGCGACTGTCATAGCCCAGCACGTCCAGCATCGCGCGCTCGTCGGCGGAATCGGGACCGATATGGCGCGCGACGAACGCGTCCGGACGTTCCAGCGCGTCCAGCGACAAGGAAGACGGCGCGGCACCGGGGTTGACCGTTTCTGCGGCATGCGAGGCGGCGGGCGTGGGACGGGTATCGAGCATGATCGGGCGTTCGGGAAAAGGAATCTGGCGCGGTATCGGCGCGGGGGCATCGGGCTAGGAAGCGTCGTCCCGCCGCGCCCGACGGCGCTGGCGGTCATGCATCGACGACCAGGGTTCGCTGCTAGTGCTGCTGGTGCTGCTGGTGCTGCCGGCCGTTGCGGGCTCGCCGCATATCGGCCGTTGTCGCTGCGTGGACTATTCGCCGATCGACTGGCGATACTGTTCGGCGCTCAGCAGCTTGTCGGTTGCGGCGGGGTCGCTCGGTTTGATCTTGAACAACCACGCCTCGTACGGCTTGCCGTTCACCGCATCCGGCGAATTCGCCAGATCCGCGTTCGACGCCACGATCTCGCCCGCCACCGGCGCGTAGATGTCCGATGCCGCCTTGACGGATTCGACCACCGCGACGGTATCGCCCGCGGCGATCTGGCGCCCGGCTTCCGGCAGGTCGATGAACACGATGTCGCCCAGCGCTTCCTGCGCGTGGTCGCTGATGCCCACGGTCAGGGTGCCGTCGCTCTCGGTGCGAACCCACTCGTGGGATTCCGCGAATTTCAGGTCGTCGGGGGTGCTCATAGGTATTTCTCCAATATTGGGGTGTCGTGCCGCATCCCCGGCACGTGCGGGGCGGCGATGCTGACGGACGGGACGGCGCGGGCTATAGCGCCACCAGCGTCCTGCCGTTGCGTACGAAAGGCAATTTAACCACGGTCGCGGGCAACTGTTTGTCCCGCACGACCACCTGCACGGTGTCGCCCGGCTGCACGCCCGTCGGCACCCGCGCGAACGCGATCGAGCGCTGCAGCGACGGCGAGAACGTACCGCTCGTGATCTCGCCGTCGCCTGCCTGCGTCAGCACCTTCTGGTGGCCGCGCAGCACGCCGCCGCCGCCCTGCAGCAGCAGGCCGACGAAAGCGGCGCGCTGACCGTCGGCGTCCAGCGCCGGACGGCCCAGGAAAGCGCGTTCGGTCGATCGGTCGACCGTCCAGGCAAGGCCCGCGTCCAGCGGCGAAACGGCATCGTCCATGTCCTGGCCGTAGAGATTCATGCCGGCTTCCAGCCGCAGCGTGTCGCGTGCCCCCAGGCCCGCCGGGCGCACGCCAGCCGCGCGCAACGCCTGCCACAGCGCCGCCGACCGGCGCGCCTCGCAGACGATCTCGAAGCCATCCTCGCCGGTATAGCCGGTACGCGCGATCATCAACGGACCGAACGGCGAATCCGCCAGGCGGGCGGCATGGAAAGGCCTGAGCGCCTCGCTGAGCACCTGTGCGCCCGGAATCGCTTCCCAGACCTTTTCCCGCGCCAGCGGGCCCTGCACCGCGATGATGCCCAGATCCGGGCGCGGCGCGATCGACACGTCGAAGCCGCCTTCCGCGTTCTGCTGACCGATCCACGCCAGATCCTTGTCCGCGGTACCGGCGTTGACGATCAGGCGGAACGACTGTTCGTCGAAGAAATAGACGATCAGATCGTCGATCACGCCGCCCGCGCCGTTGAGCATGCAGGAGTAGAGGGCCCGTCCCGGCGTCTGCAGCTTTGCGACATCGTTCGCCAGCAGGCGCTGCAGGAAGGGGCGGACCGCGACACCGGTGAGATCGATCGCGCGCATGTGCGACACGTCGAACATGCCCGCCGCGGATCGCACGCCCTGGTGTTCCTCGATCTGGGAGCCGTAGTTCACAGGCATGTCCCAGCCGCCGAAATCGACCATGCGCGCGCCAGCGGCGCGATGGACATCGTTCAAAGCGGTTTTATGCAATTCGGTCATTCAGGCGCCCCGGCAGGAATCGGAAAACAATGGGGGGCCGAGCCGGTGGGCGCGCATGCGTTTTCGCACGGACGCCCATCGACTCGACCCCTCTGTCCTCGATACCTGAGAGATTGCACGAGGTCGCCGGCGAAACCGGCTTCCTGGGTGCGCGCCCCTTCGGTGGGCAGGCTGAGGCATGAATGCCCCGCTGCCGCTCTCCAGAGATTCGGAAAAACTTCCGGCGCGATCGGTCCTTTTGCCTGAGAGTTTGTGGGTATTACCCCTTCGGCGGCGGCGCCCGACGGCGTCGCGCTCTCCCGATGCGCCCGGAGAATTTAGTCGACGGCGGGCGTGCTGTCAATCGGAGAAAATAGTCGGCCATCGCGCTCGTGGCGTCCGCGCCCCCGCCCGGGCACCGCTGCCGCCGCCGTTTTCCGGACGGTCTGCCGCCGGGCGGCGGCCTCCGTTTTTCGCCATTCGGCCGGGCTTCGGGCGCGGCGGCCGCCATGCTACCATCGCGTCTCTTCCCGTATGTCCATGCCTTTTCCTCCCCCAGCCAGAGAGTCCTCCGATGTCAGGATTGAACGCCGCACAGCGTGAAGCGGTGCACTATCTCGACGGCCCCTGCCTCGTCCTTGCCGGTGCCGGCAGCGGCAAGACCCGGGTCATCACGCAAAAGATCGCCTATCTGATCCAGCAGCGCGGTTTCGAGCCCAAGCACATTGCCGCCGTCACCTTCACCAACAAGGCCGCCGCCGAAATGCGCGAGCGGATCGCCAAGTTGCTCGACGGCGCGGTATTGAGCACCCCTGGCAAGGAAGGACGCAAGGTGCCGGTCAACCAGTTGACCGTCTGCACCTTCCACTCGCTCGGCGTGCAGATCCTGCGTCAGGAAGCCGAGCATGTCGGCCTCAAGCCGCAGTTCTCGATCATGGACTCCGACGACTGCTTCTCGATGATCCAGGAGCAGCTGGGCACCACCGACAAGGCGCTGATCCGCAAGATCCAGAACACGATCTCGCTGTGGAAGAACGCGATGCTCACGCCCGATCAGGCCGCCGCGGCTGCCGAGGACGTCGACCAGCACCAGGCCGCCATCGTCTACCGCAGCTATGTCGCCACGCTGCATGCGTATCAGGCGGTGGACTTCGACGACCTGATCCGCCTCCCCGCCGAACTGTTCGCACGCAACGAACAGGTGCGCGAGAAGTGGCAGAATCGCCTGCGTTATCTGCTCGTCGACGAATACCAGGACACCAACGCCTGTCAGTACCAGTTGCTGAAACTGATCGCCGGCCAGCGCGCCGCCTTCACCGCCGTGGGCGACGACGACCAGGCCATCTACGGCTGGCGTGGCGCCACCCTCGAGAACCTTGCCCAGTTGCAGGTCGACTTCCCGAAGCTGCATGTCGTCAAGCTCGAGCAGAACTACCGCTCCACCGTCCGTATTCTGACTGCCGCCAACAACGTCATCGCGAACAACCCCAAGCTCTTCGAGAAAAAACTGTGGAGCGAGCACGGCATGGGCGACACCATCACCGTCGTCGGGGCCAATGACGAAGAGCACGAAGCCGAATCGGTCGTCTTCCGGCTTTCCGCGCACAAATTCGAACGCCGCGCGCAGTTTCGCGACTACGCGGTGCTCTACCGCGGCAACTTCCAGGCGCGCATCTTCGAGCAGATCCTGCGGCGCGAGCGCATTCCGTACGTCCTTTCGGGCGGCCAGTCGTTCTTCGACAAGGCCGAGATCAAGGACATCTGCGCCTATCTGCGGCTGATCGCCAACGCCGATGACGATCCCGCCTTCATCCGCGCCGTCACCACCCCCCGGCGCGGCGTCGGCAACGCCACGCTCGAAGTGCTGGGCGCCTATGCCGGACAGTCGAAGGTCTCGCTGTTCGAAGCCGTCTACATGGGCGGCATCGAAGCCCGTCTCAGCCCGCGGCAGCTCGAACCCCTGCGCGCCTTCTGCGACTTCCTGCAGCGGCTCACCGACCGCGCCGCCAAGGATCCCGCCAACGTCCTGATCGACGAACTGATGGAAGGCATCCACTACGAGTCCTATCTGTACGACGCGCACGACGACCGGGCCGCGCAGAGCAAGTGGCAGAACGTGCTCGAATTCCTCGAATGGCTGAAGCGCAAGGGCACCAAGGCGGCCGTCGAGGGCGAGGAAGAAACGGGCTACGACACCGCCAACGGGCTGGCGGACGAAGGTCGAAATCTGCTCAAGCTGATCCAGACCGTCGCGCTGATGTCGATGCTGGAAGGCAAGGAGGACGACCCCGATGCGGTGCGTCTGTCGACGGTTCATGCGTCGAAGGGGCTGGAGTATCCGCACGTATTCCTGGTGGGATGCGAGGAGGGCATCATGCCGCACCGGGGCTCTGAAGATGCGCCGGCCGACGATGCCCGCATCGAGGAAGAGCGCCGCCTGATGTATGTCGCCATTACCCGCGCGCAGCGTAGCCTGCATCTGTCCTGGTGTCGCAAGCGCAAGCGGGCGCGCGAGACGGTGGTCTGCGAAGCGTCGCGCTTTATCCCCGAAATGGTGCTCGACGAGGCGCCGCCGCCCACGAAGGAAGAAGCGCCGATGACGCCGAAGGACCGGATGGCGGCGCTGAAGGCGTTGCTGGGGGGCGGGGCGTAGGTTGTCGTGGACGGTGCCGGAAACGGCATGACGTCGATTTTCCAACGCTTTGACGAAAAACCGCTATAATGCCCGCTTCGCCTCCGTCTCATACGCGAGGTATCGCAGCAGCGTTTCACCTCATCGCGCCCGTAGCTCAATGGATAGAGTACTGCCCTCCGAAGGCAGGGGTTGCTGGTTCGATCCCAGCCGGGCGCACCAAGCTACATAAGGCTTTACACCAGATTGGCCCGCTTTTTAGAGCGGGCTTTTTTGTTTGTGGACTTTTTGTGGACTTCTCGCGTTGGAAAATTATTTAAAGCTTGTTCTATCAAGCTTGGCCATGCCATGCCGCTAAGGTTTAATATCGGATACCATTCCCAGCGTGGGTCAGCTGTCGATGTAGGGCGACTAAATCTAAGATCAAGCTGTGAAAATGATGAAATTTGAGAATGCGCCACTTATTGAGTTGATTGTAGAGCTTCGATGGGGGGCGCCATCAGTCACTTTTCCGCAAGCCATTCTCGGCCAGCCGTCCTCGCACGCTAACGTGACGACCCATGCTGATGATCTTGTGATCGCTTTTGGCCAGCATATTGCAGAAGCTGGCTATGTCATGTCCGAGAAGCTATTTCCGCCGGGCATGCCGATTGTTGCATTTCAAACGTCGCATAGATTTCGCAAGCCAATCAGTGAAGCTGCTGGAACCTCCCTATTTGGAATTGGTGCTGGGGTTTTTTCAGTTAATATCACCCCGCCTTACAAGTCGTGGAGCGAGTTCAGGCCAATAGTAGAGATTGGAATTAATGCTCTACTAAAAAGCCGCATAGGAGATTCTGCTCAGCAGCCATTCGTTACGGTTTCGCTGCGCTACGTCAACGCTTTTGGAAGCGATTTGATGGGGGAAAAGTCAGCATCTGATTTTTTGCAAATGCTAGGTTTCGGAGTGACGTTGCCAAGTGTATTGGACGAGATGATCGACAGCAGCAAGCCATTCAAGCCAATGCTGCTGCTTAACTTGCCTTTGACTCATCAGCGAAACATGAATGTTAATGTTGGTCACGCTTTTGTGAACGGGCAAGAATCAGTCTTGATGGATAACGTTGTAGCTTCAAGTATGCCAGTAGCTCCTGAATTATCTACTGTAATGACAGAACTGGATAATGCACGAGCACTCATACATAAATTTTTCGTTGAATCGACAAGGCCGATTTCCCATTTACTACAGCCTTCTGAGGAATAAAGTGAAGAGTTACAGCGGATGGTTTAAAGAACCTGGCAGTTTTTATACCGGCGCTACGCTTAGCTCGGAATACTATTTGTCGGGCAATCGCGTAATTTTTTCGCCTACAGAAGATACGATGCCCGCAAGCTCTTTTATGGAGTGGGAACATTGCTTAAGGGAAATTGATAAATTTGCTAATTTCGAAAATGACTGGAATGGCTATGGTGGAGTAGCTATAGGCGCGGATGCGCTAGCCGCAGCTCGGCGTGTGTGTGCGCAGCTTGCGTCTACTGGGTTACCTTGCCCCGAAGTAGTGCCCAAATCAAGCGGAACAATCGGATTCTCATGGGAATTTGCCGATACTGAAGCTTATTTGGAAATCGGAAACACAACATTCTCTGGCTATCTACAAATCAATAATTTTGAGCCTGCTTTGTTCAGCGGGGATGTAGATGATTTTTCGCCAATCTATTTTTATCCGCTGCGAAATGATGCTAGCGGAGTCAGTTCGGGTAGCTATACAATTGCAAATATTGAAATAGGGCCTGAACTCGTCTATGGATTGGCTGCTTGAGATCGACGACTCTGAAATGATCGTCCGAGGTATGTGTTCTCCATACCATGTTTCTAGTAAAGGCAAAATTAAGCCTGAGGCATTCGATCCTACACCGGATACGGATGAGGTATCTGTTATGCGGGCAAATATAATCGGGCCAGATGCGTGTAAAGACCGTGCCTTCATGCTTCAAGATATTACTCACGAAAATCCGTCGAAGCATAAAATTTATCGAGGGCTCGGCGCAATTATGGCTTCGAGTATTCGTAAATCAAAAGTTGATGTCGTAGACAGCAGAGATGTATTTGAAGGTCATGCAGATATTAAATTGGGTGTAGTTGTCCCACGCGGTGAGCCTCTTCCACCAGAAGAACTACTAAAAGTTCGTGCCATAACAAAAGCTCTTGCGCAAGCAACACGGTATTTCGAGGATCCTGTCCCATCTAGTAGTGGGTGGGCAGGGGCCCCCATCGAAACGACGTAATTAATAAGTGCATGAGGCGGTGAGTTTTGCTACTAGCGTCAAGTATCGGGTAGCCGCGATACAGGTAAGGTCCGAGCGAGTGAGTTTGGAATTGTCGTATCGTTGCCGTCAAATCTCGATGGCGATGCCGGGTCGAACAAGCCATTTTCCAGTATTTCTGCAAAAGAAAATGGCTGGAAAATGCTATTTTCAACCATCTATTTCATTGTAATTTCTACGTGGCATAAGGCTTTGCGGGCCGAACCCGATTTTGTAATTACGCGGGTGTGAAAATTTTACGGAATGGACGGTCCCGGCGGCGATCGCCCTGGAGTTTGCAGCCACCCCCCCCATCCCGCGGCTGCGGTCGGGCCTGGGCGTGCCGCCGCGGGCGTCATTCCCGGGCGGTCTTCGCTCGGTGGCAGGGGCGACACAGGGCCTCAAGGTTGTCCTCGTCGTCCGTTCCACCTCCCGCCTTTGGCGTGATGTGATCGACGTCAGTCGCCTCGCTCACGCGCCCGGCTCGGCGGCATGCTTGGCATATGCCGCAGTCACGCCGCAAGATGGCAGCACGCACGCGCAACCACGCGTTGCCATACCCCCGAGCATGCCGGTTACCGCGGCGAGCGTCAGGCTGCCACTTTACTGCCTCACCAGCGTGCGCAGGGCAGTAAGTCGCACCGCCAGCTACAAGTGTTGGGCAGCCGCGGTGTTTGCAAGGTCTGAGCGGGCGACTAGGCATTGCCGCCTCGTATCCAGAGGAACAAGACCCGTTCGAGCGGCTCTCGATGAGCAATCGCATGGTCTATTTGACGTCGCTTCGACGCGGCCCTGCCGGAGTGTGAACGCTGCTCGCGTTGCAACGCCGCCCTTGATGTGAGCCATACCTTCGCGGCGATCGGGTCGACCGGACATCCCAGGACGGGATATTTGTATGCACCAGCGGTCGAGCAGGAAAGGCTCGTTGACAGAGCTCGAGCGGCAGACATTGACGGCATGATGTTTCCTCTACGTTTGGTTTTCGCTGTAGATACCCGCACTGGCCACCTTGGAGCCAACCCGGAACCGGCCGTAGCAGAGTGGCACCAGGTCGCCTTGGGCGGTGCTGTTACCGCGCTGCTGAAGTAGTAAGACGCCTTGCTGTTGCCGCTTGAACTGCTCGACGTGCTTATCTGCGGACTGAGCATTTGCGCAATGTGAATGAAAAACGGCCCCGGGATGTCCCGGGGCCGTAGTGCTGGCCGCGCCCCAGGAAAAAGGCCGCCAGCTCTGCGAGGTTTTTGGAATGATGGCCGGGCACTCACGCAGTAATCCCAGCGCGTTCGGGCCGATTGCTCGGGCGAGTCCCAGGTGCGCCAGCCCATGTCTGATTACGAAGCGGTTGCGAACTGCCCAACGATGATGCCGGCCGGGCGTGTTACGGACATTTGCAGACGCCGCTCGACCAGCAGAGTGAGGGCGTTCTTGATGAACTGGTCGTTGATCGTGCCGAGTTGCAGGCTGGCGTCCTCGCGGTCCCAGATCGTCGCGCTGTTCTGGAAGTCAGCCATGACGAACGTGCCGGCGGCGATCGCCTCGGTGACAACCGGCGCCAACCCCCAGATCGGGCTACCCGGCGCTACCAGGAACCGGCCTTCGGCATCGCGCAGCAGGTCGATCGATTCCGAGTCGGTCGGATTAATGATCAACGCGCCCGGGATGAAGAAGCCCTGTTGCAGCTGCGTCACCGCGCGGCGCAGGTAGTCCAGCGGCGTGGACTTGCCCAGGCCAGCACTGACGAACGCGGTATGGTTCCCCGCCAGCAGGATCCCGCCGATGTCGCCTTCGTCGCCGTCACCGTTTAGCAGTTGATCCTCTACAGCCAGGTCAAGGCCGTAGCGCAGGCGCTGCTCGATATATGCCTGCAAGCCGTTTTGATCGTCGAGCACCTGCTTGGACGCGGTAATGAAGTGGGCGATTGTCGCGATGACCGCCGATTTCGCCTCGAACGTCAGATTCGACTCGGCTTTCGTGTCGAGTTGCTTCTTCTGTGCCGCCGCGGCGTTCGTAAAAGCCTTTTCTCGCAGCCATTGAACCGAACCCGTCGTCACCGGCGTTGATGGGATCAGAGCCTCCACGGTCAGGCGGCGCGTCATCGGCGATTGGATGCCTGCCTGCGTCTGCGCGAACGGCGTCACGTTCGGTGTGGTGCCGTCCGAAACCATTGTCTTGATCTCGAGCGGGATGCGCGTCGTCGGCACCGCACCGCTCTTGAACATTTCTAGCTGCGGCGAGCCCTTGATCTGCGCGCCGATGGATTTGACGTCGGTGACGACGGCGCCGGTACCGCCGCGGCGACTCGATTTTTGTTCGAGCTCCGTGAGGCGCGCTTGCATTTCCGCCTGTTTCTCGCTGACCTCCGTGCCGATGCGCGTCAGCTCCCCCTTTACCAACGCAACGACGTCGGCCGGCGCGTCGCCGTTCCCACCGCCATTGCCGTGCTTTCGGCCCATTTCGCGTTGCTGTGCTGCTGTGGTCATGTATCGCTCCGAATTAAGAGGCCGCGCGGGCCTGGTTGATTGCAAGACAGGTCCGAATCGCTGCCTCACACGACTGGAAGTCAGGAGAAACGAACTTCCCGTGCTTGCCGATATGAATATCGACTTTGAGGCCGTCAATCCCTGCCTCGTCGAGGGCAGCAATGATTGGCGAAAGACTGAGGAATGCGCGCGGGAGTTTGCTGTTTGCATTGACGACCGCCTCGCCGTTGACATACAACAGCCAGTCGCATGTAGCACTTAGGCGGAACGCCGTGACCCGCGCTGTTTTTGCATCTTCCGCACTCATATTGCGGACGTCTTTGAGAAGCATTTCCGGCTCCGTTACGTTCGATGTACTCGTTATACGGTCGAACTCCATTGTTTGGAATACCGAATAATAACTTCGAGCGCCCACGAATCTCGGCGAACTAATGACACGATGAATAAGCAGGGAAGCAACGGGTTGAGCACGTAAAGGGCATGTCGACAGCACGTCCCCCCGCATCAAATGCGTCGGTGAAAACGGTACCGTTATGGGCTGGAGCGGTTCCGAAAACGGTACCGTTTCATGCGAAATTTGGGGTCTTTTTAAACCCCTGTGGATAACTTTCTCTGAATCCCTCTGCCCTGGTGGTTTATCCACAGATCCAGCAAGGCAACGGAACAACGCGAGCAGGTTTCAGCAGGTCAATCGCTCTGACCAGTGCTGTTTCATGTTCGATTGCGCATTGCATCCGCCAGCACGTAATTTGCCTTCAATCATGACAAGCGCCACATGCTCGCTCGCCGTCGCAGGCCTGCAAACGTGCCGCGCCGGGCCTTAACAAAAGGCGTGAGGATGGCACCTACTAAAGGAGTACAGAAAATGTACAGGGAGACAGAAAATAAAGGGTGCAATGAAAAACGCCCGGAAACCCTTTGTTTTCGGGCATTCCAGGCGTTTTTTGCTGCTTTGCTTCCCTGTACATTTTCTGTATTGGAAAGTAGTTTCCCTGTACAGATTATGTATTGGAAATTTGCGCTTCCGATACAGATTCTGTATTGGACCGGTACATTTTCTGTACAGGGGTTTTTTTGTTGCTCTGCTGCTTTTTCCTGCCCGCGGCTTGGAGTTTTTCAAAGCCTTCAGCGAGGGCCTGCTCGGCTTCGCGGACAGATTCGAACCGCGCGTAGTCATGCGTCGCCTTCATCGCCAGCACGCCCACCTTTGGTTGCTCGAACACCTCAAGGTCGGTGAATCGATATAGCGACGGCACGCGGGTCCCTTGCCGCAATCCGCCCTCGACCGTGACGGCAATGAATCCCATTGCTCGCAGCTCGTACAGGGCCTTGGCGAGGGTCGTAGGCGCCGTCCACCCTTTGTGCTTCATGTCCGAGAGGGCGGCGCTGATGTTGCCGTTGTTGGTTCCAGTGACGATCGCGCGTAGGTCCGTGAAAAGAGCCTTCGCAGAAAAGCCCAGCACGCGCCATGCTGGGGAATGTAGGAGCTTCACATATACGCGGATGTGCCGCCCCTGGGGGTCGACGTACTTCTTCATCCTATGGGCCCGCCCTGCGCCGCCTGGCGCTCTGCCTCGAGGATAAATTGCGTGCGCGTGTCTTCCATCGTCTCGCATAGCTCATCTGCCATGCGTTCAGCCATGCCCGCGAGGTCGCAGATCAGTTGATTGGAGCCAGAGAGGCGCCTGATTGCCTCCAGCACGCCGGCTAGGTCAGCGCCCATCTCGTGCGCGAGCGAGGCGCAGGCGGCCGCAGACATCGCCAGGGCGGCCCATTCCTTGGTGTCCGGCTGACCGCCAGCAATCGATGCCGTATCGCGCGGGTCGATTTCGAGGTCGTGCTCAAGCATGGCTCACCTTCGCATTCACCGCCGCGCGGGCGGTATCGGCTTCGCGGCGCAGGCGTGCGAGGGCGCAGAAGAGCGCGAGCTTGCTTTCTTGAGTGAGCGCATAGACCTGCGCCGCTAGCGCGCGGTCCTGCTGCTCGATTCCTGGAAGCAGCGCCTGCAAAATGTCGCCCATTTCAGCGCTGTAGCGCATGAATGACGACAGCGCAGCGGCTTCCGATTCGGTAATGCAAACGCTGCGTTCTGGCGCCACGTGATCGGGAATTGAGCAAAGGGCGCGGCTGGCCGTCCGGATAGTGCTGAGGGCGTTAGCCATGGCTCACCTCCGTGCGAATGGCGTCCAGATCACCACGCGTGCTATCTACTTGGTTCAGGTAGTTATCGGCAATAAGTTGGGTTTCGGCGGCGAGTGTTCCGATGTGCTTGAGTTCTGCAGAAAAGGCCAGGTGTTTGACGACCGAAAGCAGTTTCTCGATGCGATCGAATCCTTCCGCCGCCAGGTCAGCGAGGTCGACCGATCGGCGAAGCAGTTCGTTGGTGGATGGCTTACCCATGACGCACCCCTTGCGTGATCGTGCGGCCGGCCGTCATCAGGCCTTGGATCACGTCCGCCAGCAGTTCGGGGCGAATCGATACGCCTTGGCGCGTCGGGCGATAGTTGCCCTGCTCGTCGACGACCCAAAGGCGCACGTCGACGTATTCTTTGCCGCGGTAAAAGGTGTGCGAGATGCGGATGCGTTGGCTGCTGTTCTTCTGGACGTCGATCACCGTGTAATTGTCGGAGACGTCGAGGTTTGCAGCAACGCTGCGCGGGGTTTTCGTTTGCTCAGAACGAGCGGGGGCTTTAGCACGCATGGCGGGCTCCTTCGGTTCGATTTGAAGGCCCGCCGTCCACTGTCAAATGGGGTGGGCGGGCACAAGGTAGGGTTGACAGACCGGGAACCGAAGGAACCGGCGAGCGCGAACGCTCCCCCACCGAGGCCCACCCATAGAAGAAGGTGTGCAATGGCGATACGCACAAAAAAACCGCTCTGCGCGGTTGTGCGCTCCGATTCTTCGGGCTGTCAAACCCGACACCGTCTTTTTCCGGTGTGAATCTAGGATGCCATTCCTGGTTTACGGCTGTCAAGCGCTTTTCTTGAGTGCGCATCGCATCAATCTCCCGCTGCGCGCGCCGCCAGCGCCAGGCGATAACGCAACACTCGCGCCGTGCGGCCGAACCGCGTTGGGACGTTCTCCCACTGCTGGTTGAATGAATACCCGTCCCGGCGAAGATCCGCAAGAGTACTGTTCAAACAGTGGTCTCCGAAGCGCTCGGCCTCGAATCGGTTCAGGCTGGCGCCAGCTTGGAAGAGCCCGAGAATTCGGTTTCGCTTTGTGCCGACCGTGTTAACATCGGAACCGGACTTTTGGATTTGTTCGGCGCTCTTCGGGGCGCCTTTTTTTTCGTCCATCACGCAGCCACCTGCGTCTGAGCGGTGCGCTCTTCCATTTCGCGGCGCCAATCGGCGGCCGCTTCAACCGAGATGAGTAAACGGCGTCCTGCCTTCATCAAACGCGGGCCGATGCCAGCGTTCACCATCGCGTGGAAGTGCGTCAGACTGATCCCGTGCGCGTGGCAGAATTCGGCGCGGCTGTAGGTTGCCTTCGGGTACGCAGGTTGATGTTGCATCGTCATTTATTGGCCCCTATGAAGATTCGGTCGCGTTCGTTCGCTGTCATTCGAGAACGTTCGCTTGAATCGATGTGGTCAATTTATGATCGACGTGGTTCGGTGTAAAAGTTATGTTGAACCGTGAAAATCAACCCGCAAAATAACCTTTTGATCAGATTCAGAATTGCCCGTCGTCGGGGTTAAATTCCGGGTCAAACCCTTTCAGCGCCGCAGACAGGGCGCCACGGTACCGCTCAGGCGACAGAACGAGACCAGCGGATGCGCACATAGTCCCGAATTCGGTAACGGTCGAACTGTCATTGCTCAGCGCCACCGGCCAGCGCTCAAAATCGAATCGCAAATGCAAGAACTGGAGTGCCGCGAAGCCGATCGCCGGTTTCTCGCGAGGATCCGGAAGTGCCGCAATTGCGTCTCGCGCGGATTGCACCAGGTCGTCAAGCGCTCCAAGTGTCCCGGCATATGACAGGCGCCCGTGATTCGCAAGGACCGCCATCGGATAGCCTTCTTCATCGGGGGCAATGAACGGTCGCGACTTCGCGTCGTGGATTCGTTCAATGTCATCCTGCGCGGCGCCGGGAGTCTGCAAACGTGCGGTAAGGGCTTCAAGTTGATCCGCAAGATCCGTCAGATCGTTCCGCAATGGCGTTGGCGTCCATGAGGCGCTGGCCATCTGCCGAACGCGGCGCGCCAGCCGAATCTTGGCGGCTTCGTACTCTTCATCGCTACCCATTCGCAACACCTGCCGCGCGAGCAGTCGGGCGCGTCAGCTTGGCGACCGCCAGCGCCTTGTGCTCGGGCGCGAGGTGGGCGTAGCGAAGGGTCATCTTGAGATCAGCGTGCCCCAGCAGCTCACGAACCGTGTTCAGGTCGACGCCGGCCATTACCAGCTTAGATGCGAAATCGTGCCGCATGTCGTGCCAAGTGAAATCAACCAGCGCCGCGGCCTTTACAAGGTTGCCCCACGCCGTTTTTATCTCGGTCAGCGGTTCCCCGTCAGCGCCTGGGAACACAACGCCCCCGCTCGCCTGCGCGCGCCACTGCGTGAGCGTGGCCAAAGCTTCGGGATTCAGCGGAATATGCCGCACGCGCCGCGATTTCGCCGTGGCGCCGCGGACCGTCAGGATTGCGCGCTCGAGGTCGACCGCATCCCATCGAAGTTTCAGCGTCTCGCCCTGTCGCATGCCGGTGTTCAGCGAAAGCAGGACCATCGGC
The DNA here is from genome assembly GCF_026624755.1 of Robbsia betulipollinis. Lineage (NCBI taxonomy): Bacteria > Pseudomonadati > Pseudomonadota > Betaproteobacteria > Burkholderiales > Burkholderiaceae > Robbsia > Robbsia betulipollinis. The sequence continues at coordinate 143,638 of NZ_JAPMXC010000010.1, read as the reverse complement.
TGTAGGTGGTCGCAGTAAGCGCCAGGTGTCAGGTTGGGCAGGAGGTCATACCGCCTCGCGGCGCGCCATTCGTTGGCGCTGGCACGGCCGGCGCGCTCCCGCGCCTCTCGCGCCGCCAGCGCGGCCCGCAGGCGCAGCTCTTCGTCCTCGGACAGCCATCGCACACGCGCGTCGGGCTCCTGAAGCGACTTCACCGAGTCCATAGGGTGAGTATCGATGAGTTTCCACTCAAGCGCGCGCGAGAAGAGGCCGCCCAGGGCCGTGAGGTCGCGGTTGATGGTTGCGTGTGCCCGGCCGGCCTTGAGTCGCTTGGAGCGCCATTTCTCGATGATCCAGCCAGTGAACTCAAGCAGCGGACGGTCGAGCTCGGCCGCGAAGGCCGCAAGCAGGCGTTTCTCGGTCGCGTCTGGCGTCTGCGTGTTGGTCGCGAGCCATTCGCGGTACTGCTCGGCGATGAAGGCTCGGAGCGTCAAGGTCGCGCGGCGCTTCTTCCTGGCAACCGCTGCTGGGTCTTCGCCGCTGGCGATTTGCCCGAGCAGGATGCGCGCCGCCTCCCGCGCGTCGCTCACGGATGTTGCCGGGAAGGACTTGCCCAGGGACTGGCGCGTTTGCTTCCCGTCGGGCCGGTAGTAGCGCACGCAATAGCCGATGCTGCCGCTCGGCGTGACTCGCACGCCGAAGCCTCGTAGCTCGGAATCATTGATGTCGAATGCGGCGCTCTTCGGCTCTAACGACCGAAGTAGCTCACGCGTGATTTTGGCTCTCATTGGGGCCGTGGACTTTTTGTGGACTTATTCGGCAGTGTACCGCAGCGAACCCCGATGCACCATAGCGGTCTAAGTGTTTGATTTTTATGAGGCGTTCAATCGGTGGCGAACGCCGGTAAACCGTTCTGCGCGCCCTCCGAAGGCAGGGGTTGCTGGTTCGATCCCAGCCGGGCGCACCAAAGATATCAAGTAGTTAGCACACTCCCCAGCCGGTCCGTTTTGCCCACTACAGCTAAATTGCAGCTATAACGCTTCCAACGGCGCCGTATGCGGCTGCGCCCACTGCGCCAGGTGATCGGCCGACAGGTGCGCGTAGCGCTGCACCATCTCCATCGTCTCCCATCCTCCCAGTTCCTTCAACACCTGAATCGGTGTGCCCCGCTGGATGTGCCAGCTCGCCCACGTGTGCCGCAGATCGTGCCAGCGGAAGTCCCGGATACCGACTTTCTCCAGCGCGGCCTGCCAAGCGGCGGTGGTCGTCTGGTGGACCGGGCGACCGCGATAGACGAAGACGCTGTGGGCGAACTCGGGATGCCGCTTCCTCGCGACCTGCCGGCGCAGGACATCGACGGCGGTGTCCGACAGCGGCACGGTTGATCGGCCGCCGCGCCTTGGCCTGGTCGGCGTGGATCCAGGCCGTGCGCCGGCTCAGATCGACCTGCGTCCATTCCAGTCCGGTGACATTGGCGCGGCGCAATCCCGTCTCGAGACTGAACTGCGCCATGTCGGCCAAGTGCGTCGGTAACGCGCGCAGTAGCGCGGCGGCCTCGGCCGGGGTGAGCCAGCGGATGCGCTTGCCGACGACCTTCATCCGTCGGCCGACCGGCGCGCGATCGATCCAGCCCCAGTCGATCGCCACGTTCAACACGGCGGTCAGGACGCCCATGACGCGGTTGACGGTCGACGCGCTGACGGTGCGCCCGAGCGGTTTGGGACCTTGCAGCGTGCGCACCATGCGGGGTTCGGCCCGTTTCGCCCGGGCGATCGCGTCGACCTTGTCCCGGTCGATCTTCGAGAGCAACCAGCCGTCGAGATGCTGGTCGAGCCAGCGCAGGTGGGTCTTCGTCGTCTCCAGGCTGGCGAGGTCGATGCGATCGCCGACGTAGCGAACGACCGCCTCGTTCCAGGTGTATTCGGGCTTGCGGCCGAGGCGCGCCTGGTCCCACAGGTTGGTTTTCAATCGGTCGTGGTATTCCTGCGCTTTGGATTTGTCATCGGTGCCAGTGCTGCCTTGTATCGGCTTTCCCCCTCCAGGCGGGTACAGCTTGTAATACCAGTTGGGACTTGTACTTCGTTTAAAGAGCGACATGCTTCAGTTTCCTTTCCCTCGCCCTGCCGGTTCCCATTCTCCACATAAATACCGGTGCAGGGCGACGAGCGAAAAAATCCAGTGCTTTCCCACCTTGCGACCGGGGATCAGGCCGGCGCGGGCCTTGATGCGCACGGTCTGCGGCGTGGCGTGCAGAAAGGCCGCGGCTTCCTTCACTCTGACGACTTTGAGGTCTTCCATGGACTGGCTCCGAAGGCGTGAAAAACGAGGTGGTAGAGGGACCCCACGCAGAACAACTCGTGGAATGATGGCATGGGTGTTTCGTCATGCTAAGTGATTGATTCCAAAGAAAACGGGCGCCATCAAATGCCACGAGTTGTGCCATGAGTTAGCGGATAACTCGTGGCCTAAAAAATAGGCAGCCTCCCTGATTGATGGCAAAACGGGGATGACTCGTGGCACGGCGTTTCGGGTCGATTCGCTTTCTTTACCCGTATTCTTCTTCTTTCTTTTCAATGAATTAGAGAGAGAAAGAGAAAGACGGACGAGCGAAAGTCGGCCGAACGGACTAGTGGCGAAATCGGCGCGACTCGTGGCAAAATCGGGGTGTCGTATGGCGCACTTCGCTTCCCGAATCAATGACTTGGGAAGCGGCACCCCGGAAATCCACGTGTTTTTCGCGCTCCCCGTGCTGCCCCGTTGGCGAAAACGGGCCCGGTGCCCGGTTTCGGGGGCGGTTCTGTCGTGGCGCGTCATCGCAGGTCGTCCCGCACGCAGACGTGCAGACCGAAGCTTTCGAGGCGGCGCAGCGACAGCGCCGTGAGGTAGGGCACGCGGCGCATGAAGATGCGGCGCTCGACTTCCTTGTCGCCGACCACCACGCCGGCCTGCTGCAACTGCTTTTTGAAGACGCGACCGGACTTGACCGGCAGGGCGTTCCACTTGTCGCGCAGGCTCGCGGTGTGGGCGATGTGGTCCATGACGTGGCCGGTGCGCAGCAGGATGCAGACTTCCTCGTCGACGACGCCGAATGTGTAGGGGTGCTTGTAGTTGCCGCCGTCGATCTCGGAGAGGACGGTTTCGAGGATCCAGACCCAGGGTTCGCGGTCGGCGCTGGTCTCGGCGATGTGGCTGTTCATCTCGGCGAGGAGGTCGTGCGTGAAGCCGCCCTCGGTCTCGTCCATGCCGGTGAATTCGCAGAGGACGCGCCAGGCGAGCAGCACGGCGGCATAGTTGCCGGCCATGCGCAGCGCGCCGTCGTCGGCGCCGCTCGCGCGGCTGTTGGCCAGGCACGGCTCGCGCGCGGCGCCGTAGCGGGCGAGGAGGTCGCGCTTGTTCAGCCGGGCGAGGAAGTCGAGCCATTGACGCACGGGGAAGCGCGGCAGGTCGTCGGGCAGCAGCGGGCCGCGCTTGCCGGTTAGGGTGGTGCGGATGACCTTGCCGAGGAGGCTGCGCACCGGGACGTCCTCGCCGGCGAGCATGACGGGGGCGCAGACGAGGGGAATGGTGGCGGCGTTCTGCTTGAAGGTCTGCTGGTAGGCGGTGAGGACGCGCCGGGCGTCACCGACGCGGCGCCGGGGAAGGTGAGGTTGTGATATGGGCACTGCTTGTCGGCCTCGGTGAAATAGCAGCCGGGGCCTTCGTTGACGACCAGGCGCCCGTCGCGCCAGGCGAGGCCGACGAATTGACGGCGTGCCGGGCGCCCAGGTCGACGCCACGTTCGAGGATGTTGACCATGCGCAGGAATGGGCCGCGCGTCCAGATGGGGCCGAACTTGGCCCACTGGTCGGTGTTGTGCAGCTGGTTGTCCAGCATGACGCGACGGATCAGCGTAGGTGCAAGGTCACCAGACGTTGCCGAGCAGTTGGCAGCGCGTGGCTGGATGAGGTCATATTGGTAAATAGCTATCGGCATGTTGATCCGCACGATCAGGCTGTGGCAAGGCGGATTCTTGCAGGATTTGTGGGACTACGAAACGATAGATGACAACGTTCAAATTTTATGTAATAAACAACCCTGATGTAGAATAAGAATAGGTGCTGAAATTCAATAAAAAGCACTTGATTTTTATCAAAGATATGAGAAATGGAGGGGGTCGTGATTTACTTCAATATCTTTCTTTTGGTCATTGTCGCAATTTTAATTCAGCAATATCGTTCGATATCTGCAAGTTACAAAAAAGAAAAAGCTGCGCTTGCGGAGTTATCTCTACGATTCGAAAACATTCAAAGGGAGATTGAATTAAATGCGACCGCCAGCACGCACACGATTTCTGAAATCAAGGCGCAGCTGCTCGCGACTGAGGCAGAAAGGGCCTCTTTAATGCAATTTTCTGAGGTCCGCGATGCGGCTGCTGAGGCTAAACTGTTGCTCGAAGGTGCCGCTGCTGCGCTGGCAGCAGCGGAACAAAAAGCAACTGCTGGAATCGCGCGTGCAAGCGAACAAGCCACTCAGCTTCTCGCGGAGACAAACATCGCTGCAAAAGCGAAACGTAGCGAGGCAGAACAACTGGTCGCACTTGCAAGCCGTCAGGCTGACAAGGTCATTTCCGATGCAAAAAAAAGAGCAGAGGAGATAGGTGGCGACGCAATTCGTGCACTTGAAAATGCTGATCGTCTTGAGGCTACTATCGTCGCAATGAAAATGTCGTCGACGGATATGGCGACAGTTATATGGTGCCAAGCCATAGTTTGCTTGACGAACTGGCAGAAAGCTATTCACATACAGAGGCTGGTAAAAGTCTCAAGTTAGCTCGAAATTACTCAAGATTGATGGCAACCGAGAATCGAGCAGCTGAATGCGACTATGTAGAAAAAAATCGAAGGGAAACCGCAATCAGATTTGTCGTAGATGCTTTCAACGGCAAAGTTGATTCAATTCTGACGCGTGCTAAAATAGATAATTTTGGAACCCTACGGCAGGAGATCGTAGATGCAGCTGCGTTGGTCAACCATAACGGGACCGCATTTCGCAATGCTAAAATAGTTAAGGAATATATTGAGGCACGCATCGACGAGCTTATTTGGGCTGTACGAACAAACGAATTGAAAGAGCAGGAAAGAGAAGAACAACGGCAAATTCGTGAGCAGATGCGGGAAGAAGAGCGCTCAAGGCGGGAATATGAGCGAGCAATGCGGGACTCGGCAAAAGAAGAAGAGCTGATACGACGCGCGATGGAAAAAGCCCATGGCCAGATCGCGCGCGCAAGCGAAGAACAGAGGGCCCAGTTCGAGGCTCAGCTTTCCGAGCTTTCAAATAAATTGCGGCAGGCAGAAGAAAAAAATCGACGGGCGCTGTCAATGGCTCAACAAACAAAGGCAGGACATGTATACGTAATCTCCAATATTGGATCGTTTGGAGAGCACGTCTTCAAGGTTGGATTAACACGTCGGCTGGAGCCACTGGATCGTGTGAAAGAGTTAGGAGATGCAAGCGTTCCTTTCGCCTTCGATGTACATGCCATGATCTGGTCTGAAAATGCACCTGCACTTGAAAAGACCCTGCATCGAAAATTCTTCGAAGCACAATTGAACAAGGTCAACCCACGCAAGGAGTTCTTTCGTGTCGGCTTGGCTGATCTTCGTAGTGCCGTAGATGAAATGGGCCTTAACGTCGTGTGGACAATGACAGCTGCCGCAACTGAATACCGCGAGAGCCAAGTCATCGAGAAAAAGATCAAGGAAGATCCAGTTTTGTGCGATAAGTGGCTTCGTCAGCAGATTGCTTATGAAGCTGAAGCCTCTGATGAGGAAGAAGCAATTACCGAAGCCGCAATGCCATTGCTATCGGGCATGGAATGAAGCGGAACTCAGCGTAGTGCCTTCGCAGAAACTGTTTTTGTCGATCATTTTCCCTTACAAGGCATCGCGCTCGAGCTGTTCTGTACGCTTTACTAAGTTGCATCGGCTGTTATTGCCAGCCGCATCCCCAACGCTCCCAACGCCGCCGCGATCGTGTCGATCTTCGTGGCGTGCCGCAAATCGATCACCCGCTGCATCTCCTGCCTGCGCGTGTTCAACCGGCGCGCCAATTCGCTCGGCGTGACCTTTTGCGCGATCATCGCGTTCAACAGCAGCACCTTCGCCGCGATGCTTGGCGGCAGATCGATCAGCACCTCTCCGCGTTTGGGCTTGGACGGCATCGGCACCGGCCGCTTGTCCTCAAAGTAGAAGTCCATCGACGTCACGAGCGCGTCGCCCGCCATATCGATGGCTTCCTCGCGCGTGGCGCCGCAGGTGAGCGCTTCCGGGATATCGCGAAACATCACCGCGAAGGTGCCGTCGTCGGGAATCAAGCGCGCTGGATAACGAAACATGATGGCTCCAAGAATGTTGCGGGGCAAGGCTGACAAAGCGATGGAGAAAGCCCCTTTCGGGGCCTCCTCCTTATTTCAAACCTAGTTGTTTCAGAATCATCTTTTTGAGTCCCTCCCCGATTTCAGTCCCGGGGTGTCGCGGCATGACTGACTGCCGCTCGTTCAGGTAGATCTTCGCGTGTCTCGCGCCTTCGGAAAACGTCGCTCCCTGACGCGCGATCCACCTTCGCAACTCGCTTTGTTTCACTGCCTCGCCGTGTCGTCGAAAGAGATTATATAGTAAGCAAAAATGTTTACATTAGGAATTGCCAAAAGTCTGAAAAGTGTCGCTTTTTAAGCATTTTCTGTATGACGGGCGGCTAGTTGCTGGTCCGCCGTATCCGCCCCCGGTGTCGCCGACTCACCAAATCCTCGCTCACCTCCAGTTCCAACGCCATTACGGCTCCTCCCTCGCCAATCGTATGCGTCACCTTTCTTACCAGCCACGCCGCCGCATCGATCTCCGGTTTGAACCCCGCCATCTCCACTGGTATTCGGGAACACCTCCGGCCGACCCAACGCCACCAAGCAGGTCTACGAGGACTTCGAATCCGACAACATGGACCAGCGGTCCTGGTCGTTCTGGTGTCATGCCTGGTTGAGCGAGGCGCGACGCGCGCTCAAGCCCGGCGGCCTGGTCGTCTGTTTCATCGATTGGCGACAGCTACCCGCGCTCACCGACGTCATGCAGGCCGCAGGCTTTATCCATTGCGGCATCACTGTTTGGGACAAGACCACCCGCCGCTCCTGGCCGCGCAAGGGTGGATTCAAGCAGCAGGCGGAATTCATTGTGTGGGCGAGCAAGGGGGCGATGCCGGGGCGGGAGGTATATCTGCCGGGCGTGTTTGCCTGCGCACTCGAATTGCCGAAGCGGCATTTGACGGAGAAGCCGCTCGAACTGGCGCGGGAGATCGTGCGGTTGGTGCCGGAGAGCGGCGTGGTGTGCGATCTGTTCGCCGGGTCGGGGACGTTTCTGATGGCGCCGAAGGAGGCGGGGTTGGGGTGGGTGGGGTGTGAGACGAATGAGATTTATTGGATGCAGGCTGTCGAGCGCTTGACGTCCTTGGGTGACCGCGGCGGGGCCGTTGACAAGACCATAGCGTTCGTATAGTATAGCTATACGCTACACCGTAGGGATGCGTAAGAGAAATGATTACGTCGTTTATGCATAAAGGTTTGGAAGAGTTTTTCGTATCCGGGAGCAAGGCGGGAATTACCGCGACGCACGAAAGCAAGCTCAGGCGGCTGCTGGCAAAATTAAACGTGTCCGTGAGCCCGCAGGACATGAATGTTCCCGGCTGGGGCTTCCACGGGTTGCATGGAAAACTGGCCGGACACTATGCGGTAAGCGTGAATGGAAATTGGCGATTGACCTTCAAATTCGAAGGAAATGACGCCATATTGGTCGATTACCAGGACTATCACTAGGTGCCAGCCATGTCTCAAATGTTCAATCCCCCCCATCCCGGCGAGGCGCTTCGCGAGGACATATTGCCCGCGCTGGGAATCTCGATCACCCAGGCTGCCGCGCAGTTGGGCGTCACACGCGCCGCGCTTTCGCGGGTCCTGCACGGGCACGCGGCGATTTCGCCGGAGATGGCGCTCCGCTTGGAAGGCTGGCTGGGCGTCGAGAATGGCGGCCGGGCGGACCTGTGGGTGGCCCAGCAGGCCGCTTATGACTTGTGGCAGGCTCGAGCGAATGGTGCACCGCAAGTCGAGCGAGCACAGTTTGCGCGTGTCTAATGGAAGAAAAGCGATGATGCCGACAAACGCCGTGGTGCATGACACGGCCAACACGGCGATTTGATGGCTGGGATGGTCGACAACGCGCTATCACTTGCTTGAGGGAAGAAACCATGAAAGCCGCAGTTGAATCTTCATCGCTTCCAACAGATTTCGAACGGAAATTTGCCCGTGCGGCAAGTCGGGATCTTGCCACCGTGATCACAAGCCAAGCTGAAACGCGGCGGTTTGAATTCAGGGACGACACTGGCGAAGTGCATTCGGTCGAATTGTCTGCTTCGACGCTGAAGATTATCGGCGCGCTACTGTCGGAAGTTGGGCAAGGCAATGCCGTATCGGTCATTCCGATCCGTGCGGAATTGACCATGCGGGAGGCGGCAATTCTGCTGAACGTGTCGCAGCCCTGCTTGACTGGGTTATTGGAACGCGGCGAAATCTCGTTCCGGGGGTTAAACACGCATGGGCGTGTGCTGTACCAGGACGTGCCGTAACACTACGCCGCCTCAACCGTCACCGCCAACCGCATCCCCAACGCCCCCAACGCCCCCAACGCCCCCAACGCCCCCAACGCCGTCGCGATCGTGTCGATCTTCGTGGCGTGCCGCAGATCGATCGGCACTTCTCCACGTTTGGCTGGGACGACATCGGCACCGTCCGCTTGTCCTCGAAGTAGAAGTCCATCGACGTCACGAGCGCGTCGCCCGCCATATCGATGGCTTCCTCACGCGTAGCGCGCCGCAGGTGAGGGCTTCCGGGATATCGCAAAACATCACCGCGAAGGTGCCGTCGTCGGGAATCAAGCGCGCTGGATAACGAAACAGGAGGGCTCCAAAAATGTCGCGGGGCAGCGTCGACAAAGCGATGGAGAAAGCCCCTTTCGGGGCCCCCGCCTTATTTCAAACCTGGTTGTTTCACAATCATCGCCCGGGATCCAGAGTGGAGAAAACCGGCACCGCGACGTCATCTCCCACGCTAATTCAGCGTCAACCCCCCTTGCTTGAGCGCATCGCGCACGCCCAGTGCAGGATAGGCATGATCGACAAGCCGCATGTCCGCCCGCGTCTCCTCGATGACCCAGTCGCGGATCGCCGCCACGACCGGGCGCATCGTCCGGTGCGGTGGCGACACCAGACAGCAGCGCCGCGGGGTCACGATCAGCTCCTGCTCGGCCGGCCGCAGCGCGCCTTCCGCGATCCAGTGCGACACCACATTCAGCCAACCCAGTGCAATGCCTTGCCCGAGCAACGCCGCCTGCACGACGATGGCGTAGTCGTTGAAACTCAACATCAGCGCCGCCCGCCGGCGATGCGTCGCGAACGCCGCGAAACGGTCGTGCCATCCGCGCTCCCCGTCGTCCATCACGATCACCGTGTCGTCGTGTTCCGCCGCGGGGTCCGCGAGACGCTGTTCGTCGTAGCGCGGGTTGCATACGGGCAGGAGCGTTTCCGGCATCACGAGGACGGTGTTGTCATCCATCTCGTTTTGCGTCATGAAGCGCATGCCGAGATCGACTTCGCCCAGCGGTCCGCCGATACGTCCCGAAATCAGCTGGAACCGCAGATCCACCGAGGGAAATGCCCGGTTCAGCCGGTCCATGCGCGGCATGAGCCAATGCGTGGTGAAGGCGGTGGACACCGATAGCGTGACCGACTCCACACCGGTCGAACGCGCTTCGATCTCGCGGATCGCCGCCTCGATGCCGCTGAAGCCTTCCGACACTTTGCGGTACAGGATCCGCCCGTTTTCCGTCAGCACGATGCCGCCGCGCATCCGCTCGAATAACTGCACGCCGAGATGGGTCTCCATGCGCGCCAGCATGCGGCTGACCGCAGGCTGGCTGACATACAGTTCCTGCGCGGCGCGCGTGAAATTACCGCAGCGCGCCGCTGCCTCGAAAACGAACAGTGCGTTGGCGCTCGGGAGTTTTTTGCGTAGATTGGGCATGACCTCATGTTATGCCTAATCCAACAATTCGGGAATTGCCGACAATATTGACGCGCCGTATATTGAGATCGACCGGTGAGTTCGGCGGCTTTCCAGCAGGGCATTACGCGTGAGGAAATGGTATGGATGCAGGTGCGAAAGCGGGAGTGTCGATCCGGTCGGCAACGAAGCGCTACGGGTCGATCATCGCGCTCGACGACGTATCGCTCGACATCGCGCCGGGTGAGTTCGTTTCGTTGCTGGGGCCGTCCGGTTCCGGCAAGACGACGCTGCTGGGCATTCTCGGCGGCTTCGTGCGGCCGAGTTCGGGGTCGGTCTGGGTGGGCGAGCGCGATATTACCTTTGCACCGCCGCATCAACGCGATATCGGTATCGTGTTTCAGAATTACGCGCTGTTTCCGCATATGAACGTGGGCGAGAACGTGGCGTTCGCGTTGCGCGCGCGCCGGCAGCCGAAAGCAGACTGGGCGCGCAAGGTCGCCGATGCGCTGGCGATGGTCGAGCTGAGCGGTTATGAGAACCGCGCGATCAGTCAGCTGTCTGGCGGCCAGCGTCAGCGCGTGGCCCTGGCCCGTGCGATGGTCTTCGAGCCGCAACTGATCCTGATGGACGAGCCGCTGTCCGCGCTCGACAAGCAACTGCGCGAGACCATGCAGATCGAACTGCGCAGGCTGCACAGAAAACTCGAGGCAACGATTGTCTACGTGACGCACGACCAGCGCGAGGCGCTCACCATGAGCGATCGCGTCGCCGTCATGCGTCACGGCAGGGTGGTGCAAATCGATGCACCGGAGCAACTGTACGACCGCCCGTGCGATGCCTTCGTGGCGAGTTTCATCGGTGAAGCGACGCTTCTGCCGGTGACGCGCGCGGGCGACGATACGGTGATGCTCGGCCAGACCGCGCTGCGCACGGCGCACCCGTTGCCGAATGGCGCCGCCTTGTTGCTCGCCGTGCAGACCGAAAAATTGGTCATCGATGACGGCCCCCATCCCGCCCACGCAAATCGCCTCGTCTGCCGTGTCGCGGAGGTCCTGTACCAGGGCGAAAGCCTGCGCGTATTCGCGACGCTCGCCGATGGCACGGCGATCAGCGTGCGGCAGCCGGGAAATTACGGCGCCCGCCAGCGCATCGCGGCCCCTGGCGAGGAAATGACCCTTCTGCTCGACCCGCAGGACACGGTAATCGTGCCTGCATGACACATCCCCATCGGCAACTGCGTACGCGGGCGATTCGCCCATCGTCCGGCGAACCAATCTGACGCACCAATCTGGCGAATGACAAAGGAAAACGAAATGAATCTGACGGATTTCAAGGTATTGACTTTCGATGTGGTGGGCACCCTGATCGATTTCGAAAGCGGCGTGCTCGCCTCGGTGCGTCGCCTGGGGGGCGCCGCGGCGCAAGACCTGACCGACGACCAGATCTTCGCGCCGTATATGCGCGGGCGCGCGGCGTACCCGGGTCGCTCCAGCAAGGCCATGGCGCCGGTGTACCAGTCCCTGGCCCGGGAACTGGGCCTGCCCGCCGACGACCAGACCGCCGCGGCGTTTCAGCGCGACGTGCTCGATTGGCCGGCGTTCGCCGATTCCGTCGCTGCGCTCAAGCGCTTGCGCAAGCATTACCGGCTCGTGGCCATGACGAATGCGGATCGCGTGGCGTTGTCGTCCTATGCGCATACGCTGGGCGATCCGTTCGACGACACCGTGTGCTGCGACGAAACCGGCGTCGCCAAGCCGAATCCGCAATTCTTCGCCTACAACCGCGGCCGGCAGGCGGCGTTTGGCTACAAGTTCGACGAAATCCTGCATACGGCGCAAAGCCAGTATCACGATATCGGCGTGGCGACCGAACTGGGTTATGCGACGTGCTGGATCGAGCGCCGCCAGGGTCAGCAGGGTTTCGGTGCCACGCCCACGCCGGATGCGGTCATCACGCCCACGTTCACCTTCGCCACGCTGGCCGGGCTGGCCGACGCGGTGGAAGCGGAAGTGCGCGCGGCATGATGCCCGCGCGGCAGCCGCGCGCGTTCGCGCCCTCGCTATGGCGCGACATGGCGGGCCCGGACCCGACCCCTGGCAGCGCGCTTGCACACGATGTCACCGCGGACGTCGCGATCATCGGCGCGGGGTATTCGGGTCTGGCGGCCGCGCATGCGCTGCAACAGCGCGGCGTGCAGGCCGTCGTGCTCGACGCGAACCCGATCGGCTGGGGCGCCAGCGGGCGCAACGGCGGCGTGGTGTCGTCGAAATTCAGATTGTCGTTTCCGGCCATCGCGGGTCTGCATGGCCTCGATGCCGCGCGCACCCTGCATCGGTTGGCGCACGACGGCGTGCGTGCGGTCGAGCGGCTCGTCGATGAATTCAAACTCGATGCGGCGCGCCTCGAACACACCGGCAGTCTGCGCTGCGCGCACACCGACCGCGCATTGCGCAGCATCTGCGCGGAAGCCGACTGGGTTCGCGAGCAGCTTGGCGATGCCTCGATGACCGTCCTGTCGCGGCACGAGATCGCACAGGAGACGGGTTCGACGGCATTCGTCGGCGGCGTGCTCAGCGCCGATGCCGGCACGATTCTGCCGCTGCATTATGTCCGGGGCATCGCGCGCGGGTTGCGGGCGCGCGATGTCGGCATCCATGAGAATACGCCCGTGCTCGCGCTGCATCGCGTCGACGGCAACGGGGGCGTCATCCTGCGTACGCCGCAGGCAACGGTGCGGGCGCGACGCCTGATCGTCGCGACGAATGCGTATTCGGATCTGACGCCCGCCACGGCGCCGTATCAGCGCGAACTCGTGCCCTTTCGTAGTGCGATGATCGCGACGGCCCGGCTGTCCCCGGCGTGCGATGCGCGGCTGATGGCGAACCGGCGCAGTTATACCGAGACGCGCCGGATGATGAAGTGGTTCCGCAAGGTCGATGGCCGCATGTTGTTCGGCGGGCGCGATGCGTTCGGCAAGGAAGGGCAGACGACGGGCTTCGATGCGTTGCGGCGCGCGATGGTCGCGCTGTTTCCCGATCTGGCCGACACGCCCGTTGAATACCAGTGGTCGGGCTATGTCGGGATGACCTTCAATTCGCTGCCGCATGTGGGACGCGCCGACGACGCGACGACATTTTGTCTGGGGTATAACGGAGCGGGCATCGCGATGGCAAGCTTGCTGGGCCAGCATGCCGCGGCGCTCGCACTCGGAGAGCATCCCGAACTGTCCCTGATCGCGGCGCCCGGGCTCAAGCCCGTGCCGTTCCATTCGCTGCGCGCGCCGGGTGTGCGTCTGGTTGCCGCGTGGTATCAGTTCCTCGACGCCGTAGGTGCATGATGCCGAAGGCCCCTCTCACGCTTCCCGCGGAGTCCGTCGTGCGATTACGGTATGGTGATCCCTCGCTGCGTCATCAGCGACGCGAAGACCGCGCGATGGGGTGGCTGCTGGCGCCCGCCCTGTTCGTGATCGTGATGCTGCTGGTCGTCCCGCTTGCATGGCTGTCGTGGCAGTCCGTCTGGGACCATGGTTTCACGCTGGCGAATTATCGGCGGATGCTGACGGGGGTCTACCTCGACACGTTCCTGCTGACGTTCAAGCTGAGCGTCATCGTGACGGCGGCGACACTGTTGCTCGGCTACCCGGTGGCCTATCTTGCCGCCTCGGTGACGCCCCGATTCTGCGCGCTGATTCTCGGCATGGTGGTCCTGCCGTTCTGGACCAGCGTGCTCGTGCGCACGTATGCATGGCTCGTGCTGCTGCAGCGTACCGGTGTGGTCAACAAGCTACTGATGGCGAGCGGTCTGACGGATTATCCGTTGCAGCTCGGCTATAACCAGATCGGCACGGTCATTGCAATGGTGCATATTCTCCTGCCGTTCATGGTTTTACCGCTGTATTCGGCGATGCAGAAAATCCCGGCCGGTCTGTCGCATGCCGGGGCCAGCCTCGGCGGCTCTCCGCTGCATGTGTTCCTGCGCGTGTTCCTGCCGTTGTCGATGAGCGGCGTGATGGCGGGCGTGACGCTGGTTTTCATCCTGAGCCTGGGTTTTTACATTACCCCCGAACTCATGGGAGGCGGCAAATCGGTGATGGTTTCGATGGTGGTCAGCCGGAATGTCGAGATCTACAACAGCTGGGGCGCGGCGAGCGCCGTCAGCGTGGTGCTGCTTCTCTGCGTGTTCGCGATTTTCTATATCGCGAGCCGCTTCGTCCCGCTGGAAAAAACGCTGGGGGCGAAATGAGCCGCGGCTTGCGATTCCCATTCGGCCGCGTGGTGTTGGGCACCGGCGTCGTAATGATCCTCGTGTTTCTGATGGTGCCCATCCTGATCGTCGTGCCGATGTCGTTCTCCGATACGCGTTTCATGACGTTTCCACCGCCGGGCTATTCGTTACGCTGGTATCGCGCGTTCTTCGACAACCCGGCATGGATCGCTGCGGCGCGCACCACGCTGGCGGCGTCCACGTGTGCCACGCTGCTGGCGACGCCGCTCGGTGTGGCGGCGTCATATGCGATTCAGAACGGCACCCACCGCAGCATGCGTTATGCGAGAACCCTCCTGATGCTGCCGTTGATGGTGCCGATCATCATCGTGGCGGTAGGCGTGTTTTTCGTATACTCGCAAATGGGTTACGTGAATACGCTGGGCGGCCTGATACTCGCTGATACCATGCTGGGGCTGCCGTATGTGGTGATCGCGGTGGGTGCGGACCTGCGCACGTTCGATCCCGCGCAGGAAATGGCCGCGCGCAGTCTCGGCATGAACCGGTTGCGCAGTTTCATCACGGTCACGCTCCCGCAGATCAAGTCGAGCGTGATTTCCGGCGCGGTATTCGTCTTTATCCAGGCGCTGGATGAAACCGTCGTGGCGCTGTTCGTCTCGGGCGGCACGAACCAGACGCTGACGCGTCGCATGTTCATCACCCTGCGCGACGAGATCGATCCGACCATCGCGGCGATCAGCACGATGCTCACCGCGTTGACCCTGTGTCTGGTGGCGGTCGTCGTGACAAGCCGCAAATCCGCCACGCGGTCCTGAACACGTCATTTACTGGATGCAACGCATGAATCACGCACTACAGTTTTACATCGATGGCCAATGGGTTGCGCCGTTGGGTCCGGCGCGGCGCGCGGTGATCGACCCCTGCACCGAGGAGCCATTCGCGGAGATCGCGATGGGCACGCCGGCCGACGTCGATCGCGCCGTGGCGGCGGCGCGTCGCGCATTTCCGTCCTTTGCGATGACCACGCCGGAGGAACGGCTCGCGCTGATCCGCAGGATACTGGATGTCTATGCGGAACGGCATGAAGACATCGCGCTGGCCATCTCGCGCGAGATCGGCGCGCCGCTCGCGCTCGCCCGTGGCTGGCAAGCGAACCTCGGCACGCGTCATCTCAAGGAACTGATCCGGACCTGCGAAGCCTTCGTCTGGCAGCGGATGAAGGGGACGACGCTGATCACGCATGAACCCATCGGCGTGGCCGCGCTCATCACGCCCTGGAACTGGCCGATCAACCAGATCGTGTGCAAAGTAGCGCCGGCGATCGCCGCGGGTTGCACGATGGTGCTGAAACCCAGCGAAGTGTCCCCGCTGAACGCCATCCTGTTCGCGGAAGTGCTCGACGCGGCGGGTGTTCCGCCCGGTGTGTTCAACCTGGTGCACGGAGATGGGGCCACGGTCGGTACCGCCCTGTGCAGCCATCCCGATGTGGACATGGTGTCGTTCACCGGCTCGACGCGCGCCGGCATCGATGTCGCGCGGCTCGCCGCGCCGACCGTCAAGCGGGTGCATCAGGAACTGGGCGGCAAGTCCGCCAACCTGATCCTGGAGGACGCCGATCTCGCCGCTGCCGTCACCTCCGGCGTCAATGCGTGCTTCGGCAACAGCGGCCAGTCCTGCAACGCGCCGACACGCATGTTCGTGCCGGCCGCGCGTCACGACGAGGCGGTCGCGATCGCGCGCGACGCGGCCGCGCGACACGTCGTCGGTGCGGCCGATGCCGAAGGCACGACGCTCGGCCCGGTCGTGAGCGCGGTCCAGTTCGACCGTATTCAACACTTGATTGGCTGCGGCATCGAGGAGGGCGCGGTGCTGGTGACGGGCGGTCTGGGTCGTCCGGAAGGATTGCCGCGCGGCTATTACGTGCGTCCCACGATCTTCGCCGGTGTGCGGCCGGAAATGACCATCGCGCGCGATGAAATCTTCGGCCCGGTGCTGTCGATCCTGCCCTACGATGACGAGGAACAGGCCGTGGCAATGGCGAACGACAGCGTCTTCGGTCTTGCCGCCTACGTGCAGTCCGGGGATCGCGAGCATGCGCGGCGGATCGCGTTCCGCCTGCGTGCCGGCAGCGTCCATTTGAACCATCCCGCCTGGGACGCGGGCGCTCCGTTCGGCGGCTACAAGCAGTCGGGCAATGGCCGGGAGTACGGCGAATGGGGGCTGGAAGCGTTTCTCGAGGTCAAGGGCATCGTCGGTTACGACGCCTGAGGTCGTGCTTCGCGCGCCGAGCGGATCATGTCCGCGATGCGTTCGGCGATCATGATGGTCGGGATATTCGTGTTCGCGCACGGTATGGCCGGCATCAGCGACGCGTCGCACACCCGCAGGTTCTGCACGCCGTGGACTTGACCGGAGGAATCGGTGACGGCCTGCGGATCGCCGGTCGCGCCCATGCGGCAGGTACCCGATGGATGCCACGTGCCACCGACCGCGTGCGTGACGAAGGACGTCAGCGCGCGGTCGTCGGCGAGCAAGGTCTCCAGAGACAGGCCTTGCGTGACGAACCGCCCGATCAGGACCGACCGCCACGGTCCCGCCATATCGAGCAGCAGGCTCAGCGCCCCGCGCTGGAGCGCATTCCACGCGCCAGGCAGGGCGACTTTCGCCACCCGCGGCGAATAGCTCGACGGAAAGCGCGTATCGACCGAGCACGTCATCGATGGATGACCGAGCGTGGCCGCGCCAAAGCGCACGGCAAGCTTCAGGCGTTCGAGATCGCGCGCATCCGCAAGCATGTTGAACTCGACCTTCGGCGCATCCCCTCCGTTGCGCGAAACCAGCGTTACGCGCCCGCGCGAATAGGATTTGTTGACCCAGAAGAAGATCGTACCCAGCCGGTACCCGAGCGAGTGCCAGCCGGAGCGCGACAGGATCGCGCCATGCATGTCGCCGGGAACCGTGTTCGGGATATGCGACGAGAACCGGACGATCGCCTGTTCATGGTGCTCATCGGGAAACGGCGTGCGCGCAGCCTTCGGCAGGAACGCCGAGACGGCGATGGACGGATGTTCCATCAGATTGCCGCCGACGCCGGGGCGATCCGCGATAACGTCGATCCCCAGCGCGGCAAGATCCTTTGCCGGGCCGATGCCGCTTCGCATCAGGATCGCCGGGCTGTGTATCGCGCCCGCGCAGACGATGACCTGTCGCGCCTGGAGTCGTTGGCCGGACACCAGCAGCGCGCCGGTCGCGCGCGTGCCGTCGAACACGATGCGGTCCACTTCCGCGTGCACCTCGATGGACAGATTGGGTCGCCGGCGCACCGCGTCGGTCAGATAGCATACCGATGTCGGAATGCGCTCGCCCTGCGCGCTTACGGCGATCGCGCCCACGTACGAGCCGTCTTCCCATGGGCCGTTCTGGTCGTCGCGGTTGGGATGGCCGGTGCGGTCGAGCGTGCCCAGCACGGCCCGCACGAAGGGAGACAGCCGATGGGGTAACGTGCGCTGGATACGGACCGGCCCGCTGGCGCCGTGCAGCGCGCCTGCGAAATCGGCATCCGTTTCCAGCTTGCGAAAGGTGGGCAGGCAGGATGCCCAGTTCCATCCGTGAGCGCCGAGGGCCTCCCATTCGTCGTAGTCGGCCGGTGCGCCGCGATTGGCCATCAGCGCGTTGATGGCGGAGCCGCCGCCGAGGATGCGCGCCTGTTCATACCGGCGGGGCGGCGTCGCGCGGCCCATGCGCGCCGACAAGCGCTGCCACAGGTTGTTCGTGTCGAGATACGCGCGCCCTGGATACCGGCTGCGAACCGCATCCGGCATGGTGGCGTGGGAGATGTCGCGTCCCGCCTCCACGAGGACGACGCGCTTGTCGGCATCTTCGGACAACCGTGCGGCGAGCACGCACCCGGCCGATCCGCCGCCAAGAATGAGATAGTCGATCAACGTGTTCTCGATTGGGAACGCGGGGCAGACACCCGCGATCGCAGCCTCGCGCACGACGGCAAGGCCTGCCGCCGCGGCGATTTCCACTGCATGAACTACTGCATGAACTTGAGCCAGCGGGCCTTCGCCTGGACGCCCGGGTCCGATGCCCACCATTCCTCCGACATCAGCGCCTGCTTGGCGGCATTTTCAGGGGAACTCGGCAATTCCGCCGCACGTTTGGCCGTGATCTTCCCCGTCTTGAACGCGGCGGGGTTGCCCGGGCCATAATCGATATACAACGGCAGGTTGGCCTGTAATTCCGGCGAGATCGCGGCATTCAGGAACTGAATGGCCGTCGGCAGATTCGGCGCATGCCGCAGGATGCACAGCTGGGTGTTTTGCAGAATGCCGTCGTTGTACGTGAACGCCACGTCGGGATTGTCCTTTTGCACGGCGCTCGCGCGCCCGTTCCAGATCATTTCCATGTCCACTTCGCCGTCGTGCAGCAATTGCGCCGACTGGCCGCCCGAGGTCCACCACACCGTTATGTCGGGCTTGATCTGCTCCAGCTTCCTGAAGGCGCGGTCCACATCCAGCGGATAGAGCTTGCCGCGCGGCACGCCATCGGCGAGCAGCGCCGCTTCGAGCACCGTTTGCGGGTCGTTGCGCAGCGCCCGGGTACCGGGGAAAGCTTTCACGTTCCAGAAATCCGCCCAGTTCTGCGGAATTTTCTTGAGCGTTTTCTTGTTATAGCCGATGACCGTCGAATAGAACTCGTAGGCTACCGAATAGGGGGTACGGTACTGCGCAGGCATGGCTGCCGCGTTCGGAATTTTCGAGAAATCGAGCTTCTCGAGCAGGCCCTCGCGGCCGCCGCGCAGACAGTTCGCCGTTGGCGTGTCGATCACGTCCCAGATCGGCTTGCCGGTGGCGCCCTGTGCCTTGACCGCCGGCCAGGCGTCCGGAATGCTGTCCTGGTTCACCGTGATGCCGAGAAGTTTTGCGGCCGGATCGAGAATCGCCTTGGTCTGCGCCTCCTGATAGCTGCCGCCCTGCGAGACGAAGGTGATTTGGCCGGCGGCGAAGGCCGTGCCGGCCGAGGCGAGGAAGATAGGCAGAAACAGCGCGAAGGAGCGTAGCGGCGGGCGGTTCATCGACGGAAGTCCTGTGACGATTTGAAGGGCGCGTGCGCGAAGTGTTCGCCGTGATGACCGATGGCGATGTGGCGGGCCTGACAGGGTGCCCGAACACCACCCCGGGCTAGCGAAAATATAGAGCGCCGTTATGTGCGAGGCAACGCCGCAATTGTTTTGGGCGCCATTACCTGCGGTTATGGCGCCGCGCCATTTTCCGGCCGGTGCGGTCCGATTGTTCGATGGGGTGTCTGATCGTTGGCGGCATGTACAATGAAACGTGCAGTTCATGCCGCGACCATCCGGTCCGGATGAATCGCCGGTCCGTATCGACGGGTTGCGCGTCGACGATGGCGAATCCATACGAATCACGCATCCGCCCTGGAGAAATACCGCATGCCACAAGCCGCCATTTTTGATATCGATGGGACGTTGATCGATTCCGTCGACCTGCACGCGAGTGCCTGGCAGGAGGCGTTCGCCAAGTTCGGGCACGATGTGACGTTCGAACAGGCGCGCAGTCAGATAGGCAAGGGCGGCGACCAGCTGCTCCCCGTTTTCCTGTCCGACGCCGAGCAGGCGGACCATGGCGAGGAGCTCGAGGCGTGGCGCGGCAAACACTTCAAATCGCGCTATCTGCCGATGGTGCGGTCCTTCTCGGCGGTGCCCGACCTGCTGCGCCGGGTACGGGACAGCGGAATGAAGGTTGCGGTGGCATCGTCGGCGAAGCAGGACGAGCTGGAGGTGTATCTGGATATCGCCGGTGTCAAGGATCTCGTGGACGTGACCACGTCGTCGGAGGACGCGGAGCGATCCAAGCCCGCACCCGATATTTTTCAGGTCGCGTTGCAGAAGCTCGGCATCGCCGCGAGCGACGCGGTGGCGATCGGCGATACGCCGTACGACGCGCAGGCCGCGGGCAAGGCTGGCATGCATACCATTGGCGTGCTGTGCGGCGGGTTTACCGAGGCGAGCCTGCGCGAAGGCGGGTGCGTCGCGGTCTATCCGGGGCCGGGTGCGTTGCTGGCGTGTTTCGACGCATCGCCGCTGGCGAAGCGGTAGCCGTGCCGCCGGGCCGTCCGCGCCACGCGCGGGCCTTGCCCCGGCGAATCAGGCCGTCAAATCGGCAGGCTCGCGGAAAACTTCGACGGCCGGGGTAGGGCAAAGCGTGACCCGGTCGCGGCCCGTGCGTTTCGCCGCGTAGAGCGCACGGTCCGCGCGTTCCAGCAGCGAGCCCGTCGCGCGATCCGTCGCGCGGTCGTAACTGGCCACGCCGATGCTGGCTGTGACCACGCCGGCCTCGACGCTCGCATGCGGGCGTCGCAGGTCGCGAACGGCAAGGCGGATGACGTCGGCAAGTGCCGTCGCTTCGCGCGCGGCGGTGTCCGGCAGGATGGCCACGAATTCCTCGCCGCCATAACGGGCGACGAAATCGGTATCGCGCCGCAGGCAGGCCCGTACGGCATCCGCGACCGCCTGCAGGGTGTGGTCGCCCGCGACATGTCCGTATTGGTCGTTGTAGGTCTTGAAATGGTCGATATCGACGAACAGGACCGATAACGGGCGGCATTCCCGGGCGGCCCGCATCACTTCCCGCGAATACGTGCTGTCGAGCGCACGCCGGTTCGGCAGTTGGGT
Organism: Robbsia betulipollinis; assembly: GCF_026624755.1. Lineage (NCBI taxonomy): Bacteria > Pseudomonadati > Pseudomonadota > Betaproteobacteria > Burkholderiales > Burkholderiaceae > Robbsia > Robbsia betulipollinis. The sequence continues at coordinate 122,657 of NZ_JAPMXC010000010.1, read as the reverse complement.
CAGCGAATCGATACTTGCCAGACGTGTCACCACCGCTTCCGAACGCATCCGCATCCGCAGGACATGAGTGAGATAGAGTGCGCCGGCGAGAAATAGCGACGACACGAACAGGGAATAGGCCTCGAGTTGAATGGCCCAACGACGCCAGTCCGCGAAAACCGTCTGGGACGAAAGCTGTACCGACAGGATGAGGGGCGTGCCGGGTACCGGGCGTTCCGCGACCAGACTCGCATCGGCCGGTTTGGAAAAGATCATCGCGAGCGCGATCAGCATCCGGCCGGTCAACCCCGGGCTGCCGCTTTCTCGCGCCGTCTGCGCGCTCGGTGGCGTGAAATCGCGCAGCAGCGCCACACCGTTGCGCGTGGACAGCCTGACCATCGTGCCCGGCATGACGTTCAACGAATAAAATACTTCGGAGAAGTCATTGAGGTTCACGGTTGCCGTCACCACGCCGGAAAAAATGCCCTGCGGCGTGCGTCGGTTCCGGGAAAACCTGACGAGGCGCGTCGTGCTGTCAGATGCCAGGTAAGGCTGGCCGATGAAGAGCGCGTCGCCCGCCGGGGCGGGCTGCGGCGTGACCGGAATGAAGGGCGCACCGCCGCTTCGCCCTTGCGTCGAGGGGAGGGTGGAAAGCGAGTCGGCAATGAGCCGGCCGTCGCGATCGAAGACGGAAATATTCCGGATATACCGTGCCGCGGCGGCGCGCGAAAAAAGCAGTTGCTCCCGCAATACCCGGGGGAGCGCCATGACGACCGGTTGCTCGACGCCATCCGCGGTCGCCTGGATCGACAGATCGATCAGATCGATATTGCGCGAAACCTCCCGTTCCAGAGAAAGGGCAAGCTGTCTGGCGCTCTCCGCCGCCGCCACCGCGACGCGGTCGTGCGCATCTTCCACGAGCAGGCCGACAGCGCTCAGGAAGGCAAGGGCGAAGCAAACCGCCCCGATGATCGTCATCGTGGGGCCAGTCAGCATGCGTTTCATGAAACGATTCACAATGAACGGGGGAGAGTGATCAGGGGCGATAAGGTTGACAGCCTGAAACTTGAAAAGCCTGAGCGATCAGGTCAACTATACGGTTGCGACAGGTTTGCGCGCGGGGTAGAGTCTGTGGCCGGCGCGTGAGCGTGAGCATGGCGGTGTGCGGGGCCAGCCGGACATTCTACCGAGTGCCGGGTTTCCCGAAAAGCGGCAAAGCAGGGTACGGCTTTCGACCATTGCGCGATGTCCCGTTCGTATCGCCGACGCCGTGGCGGGCCGTCACTGAGATGGGCGATCGGTATGATTCTCGATTATCCTACCCTGTCACGACAGATCATGATGCTGGATGCCATGCATGCCTTTCCAGAGACTTCCGCGGTGATCCCCGCGCCGATCTTCATTCCGGGTGCCGGACGCTGGCCCGAAGATGTCGCGCTGTGGGTCGTGGAACTCGACCTGGACGCGGATCCGGCGGGGCTCTGTCATGTTCTCGCCGCAGACGAGATTGCGCGGATGGGGCGCTATGCGCGGCGGGCGGACAAAGTCCGGTTCGCGGTGGCGCGCGCGGCCCTGCGCGCGCTGCTCGGCGAGCGTCTCGGGTGCGCGCCGAGCCAGTTGGCGTTCACGCAGGGCGTCTACGGGCGGCCATCGCTGGCTGCTCGGCCGGACGTCTCGTTCAACCTGTCCCATTCGGGCGAACGGGCGCTGCTCGCGGTATCGATGCGGCGAACGGTGGGCGTGGATATCGAGGTGGCCGATACGGGGCTGGCGTGGCGCGCCTTGCTCGACCTCGTATGCGACCCCGAGGAAGCGCGCACGATCCTGTCCACGCCCGATTTCTACCGCTGCTGGACGGCGAAGGAGGCGCTGCTGAAAGCGACGGGCGAGGGTATCGGCAAGGGGCTGAAATCCATCGATCTGGCGCACGCACGACTGCCACCTGCCCTGAGCGTCGTCGGCCTGGACGACCTGTCCGGCCTGGCCGGCTACTCGGGCGCGCTGGCGTTCGGGCCGTCGATGCGGGTCGACGACACGCTGCATTGCACGTCGATGCGCGCGCCGAGCACGAACGCGCTCAGCAGGCCGGCCCGCAATGCCTCGAGGATGCCGACGGTCTTCGCGGTAAGCGCCAGTTCGAGCGCCGACCCGCCGGAAACCACCAGCAGCGCCCAGGCCAGCCAGGAGGCATGAGGGTGTGCGTCCCCACCGCGGTAGGCCAGGATGTGAAGCGCGGCGACGAGATGGGCGATCAGTGCGACGAACGCCAACGGGGTAGGCATGGTCAGTCCTTTCTGAAAAATGCGCGGATGTTCATTTTTCTAATGCGTTCGATCATCTGCAGGGTCACCGCGATGGCGAGCGCGGCGGCCAGGAAGCCGGCGACGCCCGTGCTGCGGATCGGCGTGGTGCGCACGACTTCCGGCGCCGCCAGATAGCCCGCTATCCAGGAAATACCGAGATAGGCGATACGCTTGGACAGGGAAAGATCCTGCGAGGTGGCAACCACCAGTGCCGCGCCTGCAAAGGCGCCGATCAATGCGTCGGCGTCCACGCCATTGAGCAGGCTGTTGGCGCCGGCTCCCGAAGCGCCGGCTCCCGAAGCGCCGGCTCCCGAAGCGGCGGCTCCTGAAGCGGCGGCGGTCATGGGCAGGCACGCGTGGAGACAGTCCATCATTGATCGGTCGATTGCCGCGGGGCCGGCGCAGCAGCCGGCGATGAAGTCATGAGTGCCACGTCGGGAACGGGGGTTGCAGCATACAATCCCTGTCTGGCGGGTTGAAAGGTCTTCGTCAGGTTTCCTGTAAGCCGACACCGGTCCGCGCGCCGTCGCACGACACGCGTTTCCCCACCGTTCGGCATGTCGTATACCGCCGATTTTTCACGATTCGTGGAATTTTCCGATGCCGTCTGACGCGATCGAAGGCAAGGCAGCTCAGGCTTTTGAAAAAAAACCGTCTTCGCCGGGAGCGGGTGGTGCAAAACATCCGCAGGACGTTTATCCTCGTAAACCCCGGGCACACGGGTTATGACCTTAGGATTGCCACGTCAATCTTTCACTGCGACAATTCGGCGCAGTCCCGGACGTTTTTTGACGTGCCTAGCTTTCAAACCTTTCAGGCAAACCCTGCTTTGAAGAACCGCGGTTAATCGATCCTCCGTCAATGCAATCACTACCCCTTCTCAGTCTGGCAATCTGGATTCCCATATTGTTCGGCCTTGGCGTTCTTTGTGTGGGTTCCTCGGGTCAGTCGCGCCCGGCCCGCTGGCTGGCATTGACCGGTTCGGTCCTGGGCCTGCTGCTGACCATTCCACTGGTCGCGGGTTACGACGCCAACGTCGGCACCGAGCAGTTCGTCGAGCACGCACCCTGGCTCGCCGCCCTGAACAGCACGTATCACCTCGGTATCGACGGCATCTCGCTCTGGCTCATCGTGTTGACGGCGTTTACCACCGTCGTGATCGTGCTGGCGTCGTGGGGATCGATGAAGGTGCGCGTCGCGCAATATCTGTCGGCCTTCCTGCTGCTGTCGGGCTTTCTCATCGGCGTCTTCGCATCGCTCGACGGCATGCTGTTCTTCGTATTCTTCGAAGCGACGCTGGTGCCGTTCTATTTGCTGATCGGGGGCTGGGGCGGCGCGAACCGCGTGCATGCCGCGGTCAAATTCTTCTTCTTCTCGCTGATCGGGTCGCTGGCCATGCTGCTGGCGCTGATCTATCTGTACCACCTGTCGCATAGCTTCGAAATGGCGGTCTGGCGCGACCTGCCGCTCTCGCTGACGCAGCAAATCGTCATTTTCCTGGCGTTCTTCGCGGCATTCTCGGTCAAGGTGCCAATGTGGCCGGTGCACACCTGGCTGCCCGAGGCGCACATGGAGGCGCCGATCGGCGCCTCGGTGATGATGAGCGTGCTCAAGCTCGGCGCGTATGGTTTCCTGCGGTTTTCCCTGCCGATCACGCCGGACGCCAGTCATTTCTTCGCGCCCGTGCTCATTGCGCTGTCTTTGATCGCGGTGATCTACGCCAGTCTGGTCGCGCTGGCGCAGACGAACATCAGCAAGATGATTGCGTATTCGTCGGTCGCGCACATGGGTTTGTGCACGCTGGGTCTGTTCATCTTCAGTCAGATCGGCGTCGTCGGCGCCATCGTTCAACTGATTTCCTATGGCTTCGTGTCGGGTGCGATGTTCCTGTGCGTGGGGGTGCTCAGCGACCGGATGCAGACCCAGTCGATGGACGCTTATGGCGGGGTGGTCAATACGATGCCGAGGTTCGCGGTATTCGTCATGATTTTCGCGATGGCGAACGTGGGATTACCGGGCACGTCGGGTTTCGTCGGCGAGTTCATGGTGATCATGGGCGCGATCAAATACAACTTCTGGATCGGCATGGGGGCGGCGTCGGGCATGTTCCTGAGCGCGGCCTACACGCTATGGATGTACAAGCGCGTGATATTCGGGCCGATCGGCAATGCCCGTGTGGCAAAACTCGTGGATCTCGGCAAGCGCGAGACGGCGGTGCTGGGCGCGATGGCGGCCGTGGTCATGGTGATCGGTATCTATCCGCACCCGTTCACCAAGGGCATCGATCCTTCCACCGCCAAGGTCCTCGCGCAATCGATGCGCGTCAAGACGGGCGACGCGCCCCTGGTGCCGGTGCAAAGCGCCCGGCAAACGAGCGCATCGCCAGCCAGCTAGCGCTTTCTCTCCCCGCGGCATTGCCATGGTGACGGCCATTGCCGTCCCCGGCGGCGATGAGGGGGTTCTCGCAAAAAAAACGCCCCGGCATGCCGCGGGGCGTTTTTTTCACTACGGAGCGGGCGCGGACGCCCGCGCCAGACTAGCGGCCGGTAATGATCTGCGCGATCACGCCCGATGCGACGGCGACCAGCAAGTAATCGCCACCGACGCCGACCCAATGATAGCCACGCGGGGGCGGTTGCAGATTGTAGCCGCGCCAGTCGTCCACGACATACTGGCGGTCGCGGTAGTCGCCCGGCAGGCGGCCGCCACGGTGGCGCCATTCACCGCCGGGGCCACCAGGGCCGCCTTGCCATCCGCCCGGACCGCCACGGTCCGCGTGCATGCCGGGGCCGCCATGCATCGGTCCCGGACCGCCGTGATCCGGACCAGGGCCTCCGTGCATCTGACCCGGCCCGCCGCCGTGGCCACCATTGCCGTCATGACCCTGATCCGGGCCTTGCTGGGCATAAACGGCCGATGACGCCAACGCAGCGGCTACCAGCATGCTCGATATGATCTTCTTCATGTATTGCTCCCGTGACGAGTGAAACACGGACCCTGTCCGCGCTCATGGCGCGAATCGTTCCCTCAGGTCCCCTTCTGGCAAACACTGTGATGCGCTTTTGAGTACGGTAACAGCGGCGCCTGTAATTCGATGTTTCCCAAATGTAACAACACGCATCGTCTGCGGCGAATTCATGCCGTCGTGCGCCGCCCGAAAAGCCGATGGGCGAAATTTCTTACCAGACGCAATGGTGAGCGCGCGCGCGTCGGGGCGGTGTTTGCGGCTGGCGAATGGATGGCGGTTCGCGCGTTGACGCGTGAATCGAACGAGTGCGCCTGCAATGTCGGGTCGTTCCAGCTGTGGTAATGGTGACCCGCACAGCCGTTCGTCCAGGAGGACGCGCAGCCGAACGCCAGGCCGATGGCGTTCGCCGGCGTGGCGAAGCCGGATTCCGACGGCTCGAATGCCGGGTGGTATTGCGTCGAATTATCCAGCGCGCATTGAGCGATGTGCATCGCCATCTCCAGAAAAGACCCGCCGCGCATTGGCGACATAAGACGAGGCCCTGTTCACGCAAGCGCCGTGCCAGTAACATCCGGCCTGGCGATCCCCCACAGGGCATGACAAACCGCCAAGTGCCCAGGCAGGAAAATGCAAATTTTGCAAAGCGTCTGGAAGAATCGAAACAATTCGTATCAGGGATCGACAGGTTTTATGGCGCGATGTAGATGTCGGCATGCGGCCCTCGGCCATCAGGCAAGCAAATCATGAAACCAGTGCAAGACAGCCGCTTCCCGTTTCTCGTCGGTATCGACGGCGGCGGCACGGGCACGCGCGCGGTGATCGCACGGCGGGATGCCCCCACCGTCGAACTGGCGCGGGGCGAAGCAGGGCCGTCCGGTCTCGCCCTGGGCATCGATCAGGCGTGGCAGGCGATCGAGGCGGCGACGACGCGTGCGTTCGCGGCGGCGGGACATGCGCTCGATTGGTCGGCCTGCGTCGTCGGGTGTGGCCTGGCCGGCGTCAATCATCGGCGGTGGCGCAGCGCATTCATTGCGATGGCGCCTGCGTCGCTGCCGGTTCTGGCTGTCGAAAGCGATGCTTACACGACCCTGCTGGGCGCTCACGGCGGCGCCCCGGGCGTCGTGATCGCCCTGGGTACGGGAAGCATCGGGCTGGGACTCGGCATCGACGGCCGGATGCGGATGGCGGGGGGCTTCGGTTTTCCCTCGGGCGACGAAGCCAGCGGTGCATGGCTGGGCCTGCATGCGATCGGCCATGCCCAGCGCGCCGTCGACGCACGGGGCCCTTGCGATGCATTTGCCCGCGATTTGCTGGCGGCGGCGGGCGTGCGCCTGGAAGACGGTTTGGCAACCCAGGACGAAGCCGCCGAGCGCATGCGGGAGGCATTGCTCGACTGGGTAGTGGGTGCGAGTCAATCCGATTATGCGTCGCTCGCGCCGGTGATCGCCGCGCATGCGGTTCATCCGGTGGCGGCGGCACTGTTCGCGCGCGCCGGACGGGAGGTCGACGCGATGGTGGCGGCGCTCGATCCGCACGGTCATTTACCGCTGGCGCTGTGCGGGGGGCTGGCGCCCGTGATCGCGCCCTTCATTGCGCCCGTTCACGCGCCGCGTCGCACGCCGGCGCGTCACGATGCCGCCCACGGCGCGCTGATGGTCGCCTGGCGCGCGGCATCGGATGTTTAACGCGTTCACGTTCGGGTTGCCGCATTTGTTAATATCGCCTTGGTGAATGTATGGCATGCCGATAAAGGCGGCGCTGGCCGTACGCGACGTCGTGCGCGATCCCGGACGCCTGTCCGGCTATCGAACCCATGGAGAATAGATGAACCGGAATGCCTCGTTGCGCTGGGTGCGCCGCCTTACCGCCGGCGCGACTGCGCTGGCCCTCTCGGGCACCGCCTTTGCGCAGACCCCCGCGGCGCCGGCCGCCGGAGCGCCGGCCGCCGGAGCGCCGGCCGACGACGGGTCCGTTGCAACGGCCCGTACCCCGGCCGCGACAACCGATACGGGGGCATCGTCGGCGATTGCAGCGGCGGTCGTCGGCTCGCAGCGTAGCGCGGCATTTCGTCTCCGGGACCGGTACCGCCACCCGTTCGAGACACTGTCGTTCTTCGGTATCGCGCCCGGCATGAAAGTCGTCGAGATCTGGCCCGGTAACGGCTGGTATACGGAAATCCTCGCGCCTTTGCTGAATGCAAGCGGCCTGTTATATGAGGCATTGCCGGAGGAAACCGGGCGGTCTCAACAGTCAAGTGCAACGGTTAGCGAATCCTTCGGCGGCCAACTCCATTGCCATGACTTCTTCCGGGGTTTTCCAGCCCAGTGTCTGACGAGGACGGCCATTGAGCAATCTGGCAATGTCGTTGAGTTGCATCTGGCTCACTCCCGACAGGTCGATCCCTTTGGGCAAGAACTGACGTAGCAGACCATTCGTGTTTTCATTGCTGCCGCGTTGCCATGGCGCGTACGGATCAGCGAACCAGATATCCAAGTTCAATTGCCGGGCCAATTCGACATGACAGGTCATCTCCNCCTACTGCTTGCTGCCGGTTAAGTACCGTGCAGCAGAGAAGCGAGATTATGTACCGCTTCTGCAATTTCGTCAAGCATTTTGTTTCGGCTTTCGCTGCAACATCCTGTTCGACCCGGCGGGTTCGGCGTCCTGCCGGTCAAGCGTCAAACACCCGCTCCACCGTTGCCAAACCCCCGTCCCGCCTCGCTTTCACCGCCTGCGCCGCGCCGCTTTCGCGGCACTCGCTGGCCTGTTTCTGCAGCGGGGAGGCGAATATTAGTTCCGCCATCCGTGCAAGCGGTTTTCGAAAAAAGGGGAAAACAGGTCACCGGGCACCCGCCGTTCGGCTCACCCGGTGGCTGCGCCTCGTTCAGCGCGTGAACAGTTTGACGGGTATCGCGTCGGCCATCGCCTGATAGCCGGCGTCGCTCGGGTGGATATGATCGCCGCTGTCGTAGCGGGCGATCAGCACCTGCGGTCGACGTGGGTCGCGCAATGCCTGATCGAAATCGATGACCGCATCGAACGCGCCGCTGGTGCGGATCCACTGGTTCACGGCGGCGCGGATCGCCTCGCGATCCGGCGGTAGATCCGCCGGCGTCAACGTCGCGCCGTAGATCAGGCGATGCGCGCGGTGCGCGGCCTCGATGAGACGGCGATAGCCCGCTTCGAGATCCGCTGCGGAAACGAAGGTATGCGGCTCGTCGCAATCCAGGCCGCGGCGCTTCGGCATCGCCGGGAAATTGATGTCGTTGATGCCGATCAGCGCGATCACGTAGCGGCCGCCGGGCATGTCGAGCGCATCGTGCGGATAACGCTCCGCCAGCTTCTCGCCATAGCAGGCGGAATCGTTCAACAGGCGGTTGCCGCTGATGCCCAGATTGACGACGGCGACGCGAGCCGTCGCGGGGTCGCTCGCCAGGCGCCGCGCCAGGGCGTCGGGCCACCGGCGGTTGGCGTTCAGGCTCGAGCGCATGCCGTCGGTGATCGAGTCGCCGATTGCCACCGCGGTACGCGCGTCGTCGGTGGCGTGCGTCAGCAGCGCGTCGACGAAGAACCACGAGGTCGGGCCGGCATGAAAAGCGCCGCCGGAAACATCCTGAACATGATCCCCGTCAGTCGCCACATAGCTCACCTGGCTCGCGACCTTGTGCCAGTCGCCCGGCGTCGGGACGCCCGCGGCGAGATGCAGGCTGAGCGCAACCGGCCCGGCGTCCAGATGCACCGCCACCGGATCGCTCTCGCGTGATGCGCCGGCCGCCAGCGTCACCCCGCGCGCGCCGCCGAAATGCACGGCCTGCGCCGCGCCCGCAAGCGCGGCGCCGCGTCCGGCGGGCGCGAGCGAGACGGCGTCGATCGTCAACGGCGTGCGTCCATAACGGTTCGAGACGCGCACGCGCCAGTCGTCTCCGGCGATGCGGGGAGCCAGGATCTGGCGCACCGTCTGCCCGGCGAGATTCGGCGCGCGGTTGAACGCCGGCGTGTCCGGGTGCTGCGCGACCGGCTGTTGTGCGGTGGCCCATGCCGCCACCCAGTGCCCGGCGTCCGCCGCCCGCGCCGGGACGCTCGCGATGGTCGCGGCCGCCATCCAGGCGGCGCACGCGTACCGGGCACCGCGTGCGAGGGGCCGGGCGAAGGCCGGGGGCCACCGGAGCGGATCGCGGGACGGCACCGCCGTCGTGGGCGGGGGCTGCACGATACGCGCCGCGATCACGCGGGGGGACCGGCGTTCACCGTCATGTCGGACGGCGGTGCCGTGCGGGGGAATGGCGTGGGGCAGATTGGGCATCGGTCGAATCGGAAGCGAATAAAATCGGGGAAGACCTGGAAGAGCGCCGACAAGACAGGATTGTGCCTCGATCGGCCTGCGCCCGCCATGCGGCGCCCCGGTCGCGAGCAGCACGCGTATGAGAGAATCGCGACCATTCGGGCGACGCCCTCCCCGCTCTCTCTTGAGGAAACCTGCGCATGCCCGACCCCCTGCCTACCGCGAGCGCGCTCTGCCGCTTCGCCGATGCGCCGCGCGACACATCCGTCGATGCATCCGCCAGCGCATCCGCCGATGCGAGTTCCGCCGCCCGCTACGCCGGCTACGTCCACGCGCCGGACGCGACCCGGCGCGCCGGCCTGCAGGCGATCATCGACGCCAAGACGAAACCGCCCGGCAGCCTGGGGCGGATCGAGTCGCTCGCGCTGCAGATCGGCCTGATACAACAGACGTCCCGGCCGACGATCACGCGCCCGGCGATGCTGGTGTTCGCAGGCGATCACGGCATCGTGCGGCACGGCGTGAGCCCCTACCCGCAGGCGGTGACCGCGCAGATGGTGGCGAACTTCATCGCCGGCGGCGCGGCGATCAATGTCTTCAGTGCCCTCTCCGGGTTGACCCTGGAAGTGATCAACGCGGGCGTGGCCTGCGACCTGCCGGATGCGGCGATGCTGGTCAACACGCCGATCGGTCTGGGTACGCGCGATTTCAGCGAAGCGCCGGCGATGTCGGACGACGAGGTGCGGCGCGCGATGGCGCTCGGCGCCGCCCGCGTCGCGCATCACGCCGCGCGGGGCACGAATACGATCGGGTTCGGCGAGATGGGGATCGGCAATACGTCGGCCGCCGCCTGCCTGATGAGCCGCTATTGCGCGCTGCCGATCGACGCCTGCGTGGGCCGGGGCACCGGACTCGACGATGCCGGGCTCGCGCGCAAGCGCGGCGTGCTGGCGAAAGCGCTGTCGCATCACCCCCAGCAAGCCGATGCGATGGCCACGCTGGCGTTCTTCGGCGGTTTCGAAATCGCCGCGATGGCCGGTGCCTTCATCGAAGCGGCCGCCCGCGACATGATCATCCTCGTGGACGGGTTCGTCGTGACCGCGGCGCTGCTCGCGGCGCTCGCGATCGCCCCGGACGTGCGGCATTACTGCGTCTTTTCCCATGTCTCCGACGAGAGCGGGCACCGCGCCATGCTCGAACGGCTGGCGGCGGACCCGCTGCTGGCGCTGGGCCTGCGCCTGGGCGAAGGCACGGGCGCGGCGCTCGCCCTGCCGCTGGTGCGCGCCGCGGCGGCATTCCTGTGCGATATGGCGAGCTTTGCCTCGGCGGGCATCGACGACAAGGCGCATGCCGGCGAGCGCCACGATGGCTAGGACCGGCGGCGGGGACCACCCGGCATGCGGGCCATGACCATGACCGACGGCACGCGCGTGCGTGGGGCGTACGCCCGCACGCGGGAGGAAGCCTGCATCGTTCTGACGGCCTTCGGCTATTTCAGCCGCCTGCCGGTGCCGTCGCGGCTGGCGTTCTCGCAGGCGCGGCTGGCCGCGTCGGGCCGCTATCTGCCGCTGGTCGGTCTGGTGATCGGAAGCGCGGGCGCCCTGATTTATGGACTGGCGCTACAGGTGCTGCCGGCGGCCCTGGCGGTGCTGCTGTCGATGGCGGCGACGCTGCTGGCAAGCGGCGCGCTGCATGAGGATGGCCTCGCCGATTGCTGCGACGCGTTCGGCGGCGCGCATGCCCGCGAAGACGTACTGCGCATCATGAAGGATTCGCGGATCGGCGCTTTCGGCGCGATCGGCGTGGTGGTCGCCCTGCTCGTGAAATGGCAGGCCCTCACGGCGCTGGCGCAACGCCACCCGCTGGCCGCCGCCGGCTGGATGATCGCCGCCCACATGGCCAGTCGCGCCGGCGCGATCGTCTATGTGGCGACGCTCGACTACGCACGTGCCGACGGCAAGTCGCGTGCGTTCGCGCAGCGCTCCCCGCGCGCGGCCGCCGTCGCGCTGCTGATCGGGCTGCCCGGCCTGTTCGGCGCCGGCACGCGGCTGGGCGCGCTCTGCCTCATGGTCGGACTGCTGCTGCACGTGGCGCTGGGCCGGTGGTTCAAACGGCGGCTCGGCGGCTATACCGGCGACTGCCTGGGCCTCGCGCAGCAGGTATTCGAAATCGCGATCTATCTGGTGGTGCTGGGATGGATCTCGTCCTGATCCGGCATCCGGCGGTGGCCGTGCCGCCCGGTCAATGCTATGGGCGCAGCGATGTGCCCCTGCTCGACACCGCCGCCGCCGGCGCGACGGCGATCGCCGCGAAACTCGCCCGGCTCGGCATCGGGTCGTACGCGCTCCATAGCAGCCCGCTGCGGCGCTGCATGGAGGTGGCGCGGGCGCTGGCGCAACGGCCCGGCGATCAGGTGACCGATGCGGCGGCCGATGCAGCGCACGGTGCGGCAGGCAATGCAGCAGACGACGCGGCGGACAGCCTGACAGACACCCCCCCCGCGCTCGCCCCGGATCCGCGCCTGGCGGAACTCGATTTCGGCGACTGGGAAGGCCGGCGCTGGGACGACGTGCCCCGCGCGGCGCTGGATGCCTGGGCCGCCGATATCGAGCATGCGGCACCGCACGGCGGCGAATCAGTCGCGCAACTGGCCGCACGCACGGACAGCTGGCTGAGTGATATCGGCGCCCGTGCGACGGCGACCGGTGCCGCGACGGTGGTGCTGACGCATGCCGGCGTCATCCGCGTGATGACCGCGCGCGCCTTGTCGCTGCCGACGCTGACCTGCCTCGACTGGACGCTGCAGATGACCGGCATCTGCCGGCTCAGCCGCGCGCGGACCGACGGGCGCTGGAGCCTGGCGCTGTGGAACGGCTGAGCCGAAAAGAAGCCTCGATGGGCGCCCGGACTACGGCCCGGATGGCCGCTTCCCAGCGCGCACGCCCCCTTGCGCTGAACGATTCCGCCCTCACTTGATGGTAAGCGGCAACCCCGCGACGCTGAGGATCACCCGTTCGCAGCACGCCGCGACTCGCTGGTTGAGCCGTCCGAGTTCGTCCACATAGTGCCGCGTGAGCGCGCCCATCGGCACCACGCCCAGACCGATCTCATTGCTGACGACGATCACCACGCCGCGCGTCGCCCGCAGGGCGGCGTCGAAGCGGGCCAGCTGCATTGCCCAGTCGGCCAGCGGCGCCGCGCCATCGCGCGGGCACAGCAGGCCGCTCAACCAGAGGGTCAGGCAGTCGAGCAGGATGCAGCCGGCCGGCGTGTCGGCCGCCGCCAGCGCGGCGGCCAGGTCCGCACCGGCCTCGGTCACGGTCCAGTCGCCGGGCCGGCGCGCGGCGTGCAGGGCGATCCGCGCGGCGAATTCCGCATCGTCCCGCGGATGCGCGGCCGTGGCGATGTAGCGTACCGGCCGGCCGGTGTCGCGCGCCAGCCGTTCGGCATGCAGGCTCTTGCCGGAGCGCGCGCCGCCCAGCACCAGCGTGGTGCGGGGCGCCGCGGCAGGAAAGCGGGGCTCGGAAGACATGGCGCGGGCGCTCCATCGAATGGGAAGACCCGCATTATCCTCGCCGCGCGCGCGACATGTCGCCATCTTGATGCGCTGTGCGGTCTGGCGAACCAAAGCCCTGGAACGAATGTCGTAGACTAGCGCCCTGATCGGCATCCTGTCGCAGCTTGCATACGGCGCTACCACCGGAATCACCGCAGCCCCCATGGATTACATACACGTCGTCAACGGCGATCTCGCAGCCCGGCTCCTCGGCGAAGCGCTCGAAACCGCAGGCCGGCGCGACCGTATCGTCGTCCTGCGCGACGACCTCGCCTTCGGTCCGCTGCGCAGCATCGACGAGTCGAATTCCGCGCGCATCGCTTTCTGGCAGCGTGCGCTGGGCGCCGGCGAACACGGTCTGTCGCAAACCATCATCGATGCGTTCGAGGCCAGCACGCTGACGCTGCGCGCGCTGGCGGTCGACGACGGCAGCGAGGTGGTCGCCTGGCATGCGCAGAACGCGGGCGACCAACTGATGCTGCGGCGCGTCGCCTACCATCTGCGGCATGCTCCGCAACGCCTGAACGAGATCGGCATGCCCGCGCGCAGCCTGGTCCGCAACGCGCAGGAGACGTCGGGCGAGCCGCACTGCACGCCCGGCGCGATGGCTGCGCGGCTGCATGCGATCGCACCCATCTCCCTGCTGCGCATCGGCCGTCTGGCGCTGGAATGGCAGGAGCTGAAGCAACTCGGCCACGAAGTGCGCCGCTGGCGCGACAATACCTTCCAGAGCGCCGCCTTCAGTGATATCGACGGGGCGATCATCGAACTCGCCACGCTGCAGTGGCAGTCCTACCTGAGCCTCGCGCAACGCATCCGGACGGTCGACCCCGGCTCGGTCGCCACCGATGCGCTGATCGCCTGGCGCTGCCGGGAACTGGCGGCGCTTGGCCGAATCGCGCTCGACGGGGATCCGATCCTCGAAAAATCGACGCGTATCCGCCTGGCCCAGGCCGATCGCGCGCCGGCCCATCTGGTCTGTTGACGCCATACGCCGATTCTCAGATAGGGGTTTTCCCTAGCTCTCGTGCCGCGACTGGATTACAATACGTCATCGACCCGCGCCAGGCGGGGGCGGCGACCGGGGGAGCGATCATGAACACGATGCAACAAGGCGCGATCACGATCGCCGTGCGGGAACTGGGAGCGGAAGACCGCGACCGCCTGAACGCGCACTTCCTCGCGCTGGCCCCGGACGACCGCCTGCTGCGTTTCGGCAACATGATCACGGACGCCGTCGTGGAAAACTACGTGCGTGCGCTCGATTTCGCCGCGGATTCGGTATTCGGCGTGTTCGACGACCAGTTGCAGTTGCTGGGCGTGGGCCACCTCGCCCATCTGCGTGCGCAGGATGGCAAGCGGGCCGCCGAACTGGGCGTTTCGGTACTCGAACGGGCACGTGGCCAGGGTATCGGCAGCCGGCTGTTTCACCGTGCCGCGATCCGCTGCCGCAATACCGACGTGTCGTCCCTGTACATGCATTGCCTGTCGCGCAACGGCACGATGATGCATATCGCCAAGAAAGCCGGAATGGCGATCCAGCATGCGTACGGGGAGGCGGACGCCTACCTGACGCTGCCGCCTGCCGACCAGGCCAGCCTCTCGCTGGAGCAGCGTCACGAACAGGACGCGGCATCCGACTACGCGCTCAAGCGCCGCGCGCGTCAGACCGCTCTGCAAACGCTGATTGCACGGCCCGCGCTGACGGCCAGCCGGTCCAGCGCGGCCTGAACGCCCAGCGGATGGCCATCCGGCCACCCGCTTCGGATGAACCGACCGCACGCAGGCGGCCAGGCACCCACAGCCCGGCCCGCCACGACGGCCCTATCAGAACACCAGCCCGGCCTCGTGCGCCTGCACGTCCGCGTGGTAACTGGAACGCACCATCGCGCCCACCGCGGCGTGCGTGAAGCCCATCTCGTAGGCCGCCGTCTCATAACGCTTGAAAACGTCCGGATGGACGTAGTCGCGTACCGGGAGGTGATGCTCGGACGGCTGCAGATACTGGCCGATCGTCAGCATGTCGACGTTGTGCTCACGCATGTCGCGCATGACCTGGAGAATCTCTTCCTCGGTCTCGCCCAGGCCTACCATCAGGCCCGACTTCGTCGACACCTCGGGATGGAGCGCCTTGAAGTCCTTCAACAGCTTCAGCGAGTGCGCGTAGTCCGAGCCCGGGCGCGCTTCCTTGTAGAGCCGCGGCACCGTTTCCAGATTGTGATTCATCACGTCGGGCGGCGCGGCGGTAAGGATGCCGATCGCGCGATCGGCGCGGCCGCGGAAATCCGGGGTGAGGATCTCGATGCGCGTTTGCGGCGAGAGCGCCCGCACGCGTTCGATGCATTCGACGAAGTGCGCCGCACCGCCGTCGCGCAGATCGTCACGGTCGACGCTGGTGATCACGACATAGCGCAGCTTCAGCGCCGCGATCGTGCGTGCCAGGTTCTCCGGTTCGCTGGTGTCGAGCGGATCGGGCCGGCCATGGCCGACGTCGCAGAACGGGCAGCGCCGGGTGCACTTGTCGCCCATGATCATGAAGGTCGCCGTGCCCTTGCCGAAGCACTCGCCGATGTTCGGGCAACTGGCTTCCTCGCAGACCGTGTGCAAATTGTGCTCGCGCAGGATCTGCTTGATCTCGGTGAAGCGCGACGAACCGCTGGCGGCGCGCACGCGGATCCAGTCCGGTTTCTTCAGCTTTTCGATCGGGACGATCTTGATCGGGATGCGTGCGGTCTTCGCCTGCGCCTTCTGCTTTTGCGTGGCGTCGTAGGCGGGGGGAACGTCCAGCGCCGCTTCGACGCCGTTTTGTGCTGTGGTCATCTCAAAGATTCCGGTCAGGGCGGCCCCGCCACGCGTATCCGACGCGCGACGAAGCGGCCCGGTCCCGCACACACGAGCGGCTTCACCGCTCCTGCTACTGTGCGCGGGACATTGCGGGGAGATGCGCGGCGAGGCGGGCGGCAAGCGTCTGCGCCACCTCCCGCCAACCGGCGTTCACCCCGGACAGTGCCATATCGACGGTCTGCAAACCCGCATAGCCACAAGGGTTGATATCGTCGAACGGACGCAGGTCCATCTGCACGTTCAGGCTCACGCCATGGTAACTGCAGCCATGACGAATCTTCAACCCGAGCGCGGCGATCTTCGCACCCGTCAGGGGGCCGTCCGCCAGATAGATGCCCGGCGCGCCCGCATGACGTTCACCGCGCAGATTATACGCCGCCAGGGTGTCGATCACCGCCTGTTCGATTCGCTGCACGAACTCCCGCACCATCAAGCCACGCCGCCGCAGGTCGATCAGCAGATACGCGACGATCTGCCCGGGGCCGTGATAGGTGATCTGGCCGCCCCGGTCCACCCGTACCAGTTCGACGTCGGCGCGCTGGGTCAGCAGATGCGCGGGATTGCCCGCCTGCCCCAGGGTGTAGACCGGCGGGTGTTCGACCAGCCAGATTTCGTCGGGCGTCGCGGCGGTGCGCACGTCGGTGAACGCCTGCATCGCTTCGAAGGTGGGACGGTAGGCCGCCTCGCCGAGCCAGCGCAGCAAGGGCGCGTCGTCGGGAGGAATGCCGGCGGCGGTGGCCGCGTCGGGATGGGTGAGCGTCGACATGCCTCGCAGTGTACCGAAAACCGGACTACGCCATCGTCAGCGCCGCGGCAGCGCCGTCGCGTCGCAGGGCGCGGCGCCGGCGTTTGCGGTGCTTGCGGTTCCCCCTCGCCAGGCGCGCAGCACGTGCCACGCCTGCCGCCAGAGGCGCATGCGCGACGCTTGCGAGCACATTTCGAGACGTCCGGGAACGTCACCCTCGACGCTTGCCCACAAAACATCGCCGGCGGCGACCGGCATCCCCGCGCCCGCTGCCAGCCAGTAATCCCCGGCGTCGCCCTCGCGCGTCAGCCAGATCCGGCCCACCCGCACGCGCACGTGCCCGGCGACGCGTGGCGTCCATCGCACCGGCGCGCCGGGTGGAATCTCGTAAATCGTCCGCGTGGTGATCGCCGTGATCCTGCCGGTAGGGAATGTATTCATTTCGTGTTCTCCAGGGAGCATCCATGGCACGATGATAAGAAAAACCGGACCGCCTGAAAAACGAGATTTCGCGCGTCCTCTTGTGAGGAATATTCACATTGAACTTGCAACATCTACCCAACCTGTCGGCCTTGCGCGCATTCGAGGCGGCGGCGCGGCTTGAAAGTTTCTCGCAAGCCGCCAGCGAGCTGTTCGTCACGCATGGTGCCGTCAGTCATCAGATCCGCGGACTGGAGACGGCCCTGCAAACCCCGCTGTTCGCGCGGCTCGGCAAGCGCGTCGTCCTGACCGAGGCCGGCCGGCGCTACGCGACACAGATCCGCGCCGCGCTGCACGCGATCGCCGCCGCGACCGAAGACCTGCGGGGCGGACGCGCGCAACGGCTGGTGGTCAGCGTCCTGCCGTCGTTCGCGGCGCGCTGGCTGATGCCGCGCATCGGGCGCTTCATCGAACGGCACCCGGATCTGGACATCGAGATTCGCGCATCGTCGGAACTGGTGGATTTCGCGCGCAGCGATGTCGACGTGGGCCTGCGTCACGGCCGGCCCATGCCGACCCCGGGCCTGCACGTCGAAACGCTGATACGGGATGTGTATTTTCCGGCGTGCAGCCCGTCGTTCAAGGGCGGCCGGCGGCCGGCGACGCCGGCCGAGATGCTGTCGTTCGGCCTGTTGCAGTCCTGCGGCGACGAGCCGTGGCGCCTGTGGTTCGACGCGGCCGGATTGCACGATGCGCCCGAACCCGTGCATGGCCCCCGCTACCTGGATTCCAGCCATTTGCTGGATGCGGCGCTCCGGGGTCAGGGCATTGCGCTGGTGCGCTCGTCGCTGGCAGCGGACGATCTGCGCGCGGGGCGCCTGCTGCGTCTGTTCGACGTGGACGCCAGCAGCGGCGCGCTCACCCGCGCGGTCTGCCCGGTGGCGTTGCGGGAGACGGCACGCGTGCGCGCTTTTTTCGACTGGCTGACCGAGGAGGTACGCGCGTCGGACGCCGCGCAACCGACGCCCGTCGGCCTTTCGGCGCGCGCGTCTACAGAACGATCTTCACCATCGGATGACCGGTGAGGGCCATGTAGATCGCGTCGAGCTGCGCGCGGCTCTGGGCGTTGATGTTGACCGTCAGGCCGGTGTAGTTGCCGCCGCTCGACGGGCGCGTTTCGGTCCGCGAGCGGTCGAAATCCGGCGCGAGCTTCTCGACCACGGCCATGATGGTGTCGGCGAAGTCAGGATGCGTCTTGCCCATCACCTTGATCGGGAAGTCGCACGGGAAGTTGAAGATTTCCTCCTTGCCGTCGTCGCTCGCCAGACGCTTGGCCGCCGGATCCGTGCTCGTCAGATCCCGGGACAGCGCGGCCTTCTCGGTGGCATGCTCGTCGGTGCCGTCGTGCGTGGCGTCGTCGCCGGCGGGGGCGTTGTGTTCGGTCATATGCGGTTCTCCGTGCTGGGCAGGGGCCCGTTTCACTTCTTCTTTTTCTGGAACATCAGGATGGCGGTATCCCAGAGACGCCCGACGATGCCGGCCTGCGGCACCGCCGTGAGCGCCACGACCGGGAACTGGGTCAACTCCTGAGCGTCGGACATGACCTTGACCACGCCGAGCGGCTGACCGTCGGCGATCGGCGCGATGATCGGATCGTTGCGCACCAGCACCGGCTTGATCTTGTCGCCCATGCCCTTGGGCACGGTGATGTACTGCTCGTGCTTGACGCCGATCTTCACCGAATCCGCCTGCCCCTTGTAGACGCGCGGCGTATCGATGACCTGGTTGGCGGCATACAGACGCACACCGTCATAGGCCGTATAGCCGTAGTTGAGCATCTTCAGGCTGTCCTGCACCCGCAGCGATTCCTTCGGCTCGCCCATGATCACGCTGACCAGCCGGCGCTGTCCGCCGTTCGCCAGCGGCCGGTTGGCCGAGGCGATCAGGCAGTAGCCGGCGGCCTTGGTGTGGCCGGTCTTCATGCCGTCGACGGTCGGGTCGAGCCACAGCAGGCGGTTGCGGTTCGGCTGGCGGATCTTGTTGTACGTGAATTCCCGTTCCGAGAAGATCGAATAGTAGTCGGGGAAATCGCGGATCAGGTGCGTCGCCAGTATGGCCAGGTCGCCCGCGGTGGTGTAGTGGCCCGCGTCCGGCATGCCGTTGACATCGGCGAAGTGGCTGTGCGTCATGCCCAGCGCCGCCGCCTGCTTGTTCATCAGCACGACGAAGCCGGCCTCGCTGCCGCCCACCAGTTCGGCCAGCGCGATCGCCGCGTCGTTGCCCGACTGCGTGATCATGCCGTGCACCAGGTCGTGCACCGACACCGGCTTGTTGGCTTCGATGAACATCCGCGATTCGTCGGTGCCGACCCGTCGGACCGATTCGCTCGGCTCGATGATCTGCTCCATCGAGATCTTCTTGTCGCGCAACGCGGCGAACACGAGATACGTGGTCAGCAGCTTGGTCAGCGACGCCGGTTCGACGCGCTCCTCGGCATTGCTGGATGCCAGCGTCTGGTTGCTGGTCGCGTCGACCAACACCCACGCGTGCGCCTGCACGGCCGGCGGCGCGACCTGTGCCAGGGCACTCGCGGAAACAACGGGCAGACTGACGGCGAGCGCCGCGACGATGACGGTACGGGAAACGGGAACGGGAACGGGAAGACGCATAGATGAAGTGATGAAGGCTAGGCTAGAGGTTGGATGGACGGCGGGGTGCCGCCATTATACGCGCCAGGATTCGGTGATCATGCGCTTCAGGACATGCAGCTTGCGATGGAAGAAATGATCGGCGCCGGGCAACACGTGCACCGGCAGTTCCTGTGGCCGCGCCCATGTGAACACATCCGCGAGCGGGATGGTTTCGTCCTGTTCGCCATGGATGACAAGGGTATCCTCCGGCACGGTGGGAATCTCCCACCGCCCGGCGGGGGTACCGACCAGCGCCAGGCGAGCGGCCGCGTCGCCCTGATCGCGCAGCGTGGCGGCGACGCGGCTGGTGACGAAGGCGCCGAACGAGAACCCCGCCAGCACGAAGACCGGCCGGGCGGCGGCGGGCGCTGCCGGGTCCGCGCGTCCGCGCACGTGATCGATCAGCGCCAGCAGGTCGTCCTGCTCGCCCTCGCCCTTGTCATGCGCGCCCGTGCTCTGCCCGACGCCGCGAAAATTCAGCCGCGCGGTGACATAGCCCAGCTGCACGAAGGCGCGCGCCAGCGTCTGCGCCACCTTGTTGTCCATCGTGCCGCCGAACAGCGGATGCGGGTGCGCGACGAAGGCGTAACGTGGCGCGGCATCGGGGTCCACGCTTGCGCCGGCCGCACCGGCGGCTTCCGGCCGGTCATTCGCGACCCGGTCATTCGCGACCCGGTCGATCGCGACCCGGTCGATCGCGACCCGGTCATTCGCGACCCGGTCGATCGCGACCCGGTCATTCGCGACCCGATCGATCGCCACTTCCAGCTTGCCGGCGGGCCCGTCGATCAGATAGCGCTCGGTCTGCGCGTTCATCGCGCGTCCACCAGCAGACGTTCGACGATCTGACCGCCGACCAGATGCGAATCGACGATTTCATCGATATCGGATTCGTCGAGGTAGGTGTACCACGTGGCTTCGGGATAGACGACCAGCACCGGCCCCAGCTCGCAGCGGTCCAGGCAGCCGGCCTGGTTGATGCGCACCTGCCCTTCTCCGGCCAGGCCCAGTTTCTTGATGCGTTTCTTCGCGTATTCCTGCATCCCTTTCGCACCGCAATTGGCGCAACTGGGCCGCGTCGCGTCGGCGTCGCGCTGGTTGAGACAGAAAAAGACGTGGTGTTTGTAGAAAGAAGTCATGGCGGGGAGCGGGCAGAGGGAGATGAGACGATTATAGCGACGGCGGCCGCGACGGGGGCGCGCCTGCGGACCCATGCCCCCGCGCGCGGCGTCGTGCGCGCCGCGCCAGCAGCGCGTTCTCGGCGGAGCCGAGCAGCCAGGCGAGCGCGACATATGGCCAGACCGCGGCGAGCCACTGCGCCAGATCGTTCAGGTGCTCGTACTGCCCCGCGCGCCAACCCTGCTGGACGCCCGCCCAGTACGGATTGAGCGGCAGCAGATTGACCAGCAGCAAGGACAGCGCGAGCGTCCCGAACGCCAGCGCCGCACGCGCCGCATGGGGCAGTTGCAGCGTGCCGACCAGCAACAGCAGGCCGGCCACCAGCCCGGTGGCGGCCCCGCCGGTGAGCCAGTCGAGCAGGTCCGCGCCCCCGTGCCGGCCGCTGGACTGCAAGCCGTTGACGCCGGTCTTGAGGACCAGCGCGAACGCGAGCAGACCGAGCACGATGCGCACCCGCGGCGCGTTCGTGCGCATCGGCAGGGACACGAGCAGGCCGCCGCCGATGACGCCCAGCAGGGTGATGACCGACTCCCACACCATGGAGTCGGCCAGCCCGGCCAGCCGGCCGGGCAATTCGAGCAGACCGGGAACGCCGCCCAGCGCCGCCAGCGCGGGGTCCCGCAGCGACGGGTCCACCAACGCCCACAGACGGCTCGGCCAGTCGCCGATGCCGAACAGAAAGGGCTGCGGATACATCTGCGCGAAAGGCCAGAGCAGACCGAGCGCGATCGCCTTGCCGGCGTGCCGTTCGAACCATTCGAAGCGCAGCCGCTGCAGCGCGCCGCGGTCCAGCAAGGCACTGGTGAACGGCACGGCGAGCACCGCGCCGATCAGCGCGCCGAGGGTGTTCGAGGCCAGATCGAGATTCGACGCGACGCGGGTGGGCAGATAGGTCTGGATCGCCTCCATCGTCCCGGAGAGCAGCGCACCGGTCAGCACCGCGAGCGCCACCGCGCGGTACGAGCGCAGCACCGGATACACCGCCAGCACCGCCAACGCCCCCAGCGGCAGGTAGCCGAGGATATTGGTCCAGATATCGAACAGCGTCAGCCAGCGCGGCACTGGCGCGAACAGATAGGCAAAGGGGCCGACGCCGATATCGGTCCAGCCCGAGAGCGGGTACAGACTGCCATAGACCACCAGACCGACCCACCATGCGAGCCCCTGGCGCGCGAGCGGCGAGGCGCGACGGCGCCAGGGCTTGTCGACGTCAGCGTGCGGCATCGCTATTGGCCCCGCTGCGCCGCGGCGGGCGCCAAGGGCGCCAAGGGCGTCGAGGGCGTCGAGGGCGACGGTGGCATCGGTGGCGACGGCGCACGCCAGGCGCCAAGCCAGGCGCCGATGTCGCGCGCGACCGCGTCGGCCGCGGCGGCGATCGCGGCCGCCCCGCCAGCGGCGTCGGCAGTGGCACTGGGCGCGGTGGCGCCGAAGTCGCGTTGCGCGAGCACCTGCCCGTCGCGCAGCAGCGAGGCGCGCACGGCCACCACGCCCCGCCCCGCGCCCGGCGCGTCGAAGCGCTGCGAGAAATCCAGCAGGGCCACCTTCAACATGGGCGCGCCGCGTTCGGGGTCGCCGCCGTCGAGTATCCGAGCCTGTCGGGACAGCACGTTGCGCAGCCGATCGGTCAGCAGTTGGGCGGGCGTGGCGCTCCAGCGGCTGCCGGCGTAGCGGCGGGCCTGCCGGGGATCGGCATAGACCAGCCGGTAGATCATCTGGTCGCTGTCCAGCGCCGACGGCGCGGTGACCGCGACGATCTTCAATGGCGGCAGGGGGTCGGCGCCCGCGGACGGGGCCGCCGGGCGGGCGAACGGGCCCGCGGAACCGGCGCGCCGATCCGGCGGCGTATCCGGCGGCGTATCCGGTACCGGCGCGACGTCCACCGGGCCGAGATCGTACTGCGCCAGGCGGTCCGTCGCCGGCGGTTTCGGCGTGGCGCACCCCGCCAGCAGCAAGGCGAGCACGAGGGCGGACGGGGCAAGACGGGACGACATCATTTCGATTCTCGTTCGGTGCCGGCGGCGGGCCAGGCGAAGCCCGGCTCTCCCGGGCCGGGGGCGGCGGCCGGTGCGCCGAACAGCAGGCTGCGGGGATGGTCGCCCACGGTATCGGCCACGCGCGCGATGCTGCGCGACGCGGTACGCACGTCATCGGCGAGCGCGTCGACGCGCGGCAAGGTTTCATAGGCGACGCGCGCGGACATGTCGTCGAGCGTGGCGCTGGCATGTTCGGCAACCCGCCCGATCCGGTTCAGGTTGCCGATCAGCGGACCGTCGGGGCGGTTCAGGTTGGCCACCAGCCGGTTCGTGGAAGCGAGCGTCTGGTCGAGCTGCGCGAGCGTGCGCGGCAGCCGGTCGACCGCCGGGCCGGCACGCCGCGCGAGCTGACCGATGCCGTCCGCCGCGTGCTGGATGCTGGCCGCGGTCGCGAGGTACTGGCGGCGGGCGTCGGCGTCGGTGAGTTTGCCGAGACTTGCCGTCAGCGCTTCCATCTGGCCGAGCAGCGCTTCGCCGCGATGCTGCAATTGCTCGAACACGCCGGCGTGCATCGGAATCACCGCGACCTGCCGGGCCGATGTCGCGAGCGGACGCCGGTCGTCGTCGCCGGGCCGCGCATGTCCCCCGCGCTCGTCGAGTTGCAGAAAGGCCATGCCGGTCACGCCCTGCAGGCCGAGGCTGGCCTCGGTCGCGTGCGTGATCGGCGTCGCCTGGTCCACCAGGATGCGGATCACGATGTCGCCCGGCCGCGCCGGGTCGAAGGCGATCCGCTGCACGCGGCCGACGGGCATCCCGCGGTAGCGCACCGCGGCGTTCGCCGCCAGGCCCGTGACCGCGCCCGTGGTCACCACGTCGTAGGGCACGCGCACGGTGGTATCGCGGCGGAACCAGAAAATCGTCGCGACGATGACGAGGCTGAGCACGATCGTGAACAGTCCGGCGGCGAACGCGTGCGATTTGTTTTCCATCGATGCGTCTCCTGTTACGTGTGACGTGTCGTGTCGCGTGGCAGCGGCAGCGCGGCCAGCGCGCGCCGGCCGCGCTCCCCGAGAAAATAGTCGCGGATGAAGGGATGGTCGATCGCGACCACGTCCTGCAGCGGCGCCGCGGCCAGCACCCGCCGGTCCGCCAGCACGGCGACGCGGGTCGACAGCGACACCATCGTGTCGAGATCGTGCGTCACCATCACCACGGTCAGGCCGAGCGCGCGATGCAGCATCGCGACCAGCTCGACGAACTCCTCCGACGCCACCGGGTCGAGCCCCGCCGTGGGTTCGTCGAGAAACAGCAGTTCCGGCTCGAGCGCCAGCGCGCGGGCGATGCCGACGCGCTTGACCATGCCGCCCGAGAGCGCTGCCGGCAGCTTGAACGCGTGCCGGAACGAGAGCCCGACCATTTCCAGCTTGAGGCGCACGATGTCGTGCAGCAGGTCGTCCGGCACCCGGCCGAATTCGCGCAGCGGCTGCGCGACATTGTCGAACACCGTCAGCGCGGAGAACAGCGCGCCGCGCTGGAACAGCATGCCGGAGCGATGGCGCAGGGCACGGCTCGCGTCGTTCGTCGCCGCCGGGTCCGCGCCGAAGACGCGCACCGTGCCGGCCGTGGGCCGCTCCAGGCCGAGCATCTGGCGCACCAACGTGGTCTTGCCGGCGCCCGAGCCGCCCACCAGCGCGACGATCTCGCCGCGCCGCACATCCAGGTTCAGATGCTCGTGCACCACTGCCTTGCCATAGACCTTGTACAGGTCGCGCACCGTGATGACCGGCTCGCCGATCGGCGGTTTTGGCGTGGCGCGCGTCACCGCGTCGAGGGTCAGCGTCATCGCAGGCCGACGCTCTGGAAGGCGATGGCGAACAGCGCGTCGGCCAGGATCACCACCGTGATCGACGTCACCACCGAGGCGGTCGTGCCTTCGCCAAGGCTTTGCGAGTTGGCCTTGATGCGCAGGCCGAAATGGCAGGCGGTCAGCGCGATCAGCATGCCGAACACGGCGCCCTTGCCGAAGCCGATCCACAGATTCGACGCCGGCACCGCGCCGCGCAGGTTCTGCAGGAAAAAGGCGATATCCAGCCCGAGGCTGAACTTCGCCGCGACCATGCCGCCGAACAGGGCGACGATATCGGTCCACACGATCAGCAGCGGCATGGCGATCGCCAGCGCGACCACGCGCGGCAGGATCAGACGCAGGCCGTGCGGGATACCCATCACGCGCATCGCGTCGAGTTCCTCGGTGAGCCGCATCACGCCGAGCTGCGCGGTGATCGCGGATCCCGAACGGCCGGCGACGAGGATCGCGGCGAGCACCGGGCCGAGTTCGCGGACGATCGCGAGGCCCAGGATGTTGACGATGTACACGCTCGCGCCGAAAGCCGCGAGTTGCTGCGAGGACAGATAGCCCAGCACGATGCCGATCAGGAAACCGACCAGCGCGGTGATGCCCAGCGCGCGCGCGCCGGCGGCATACAGGTTCGCCGAGATCTCGCGCCAGGGAATCCGCCCGGGATGCGCGGCAAGCAGCGCCAGATCGAGCACGAAGGCGCCGAACAGGGCGATGCCATCGCGCAGGTGGGCGGCAAAACCGAACAGCGCCAGGCCGAGCCGCGTGACCGGATCGGGCCGGGCGATCACGTCCGGCGCATCGTGCGGCTGCGCGTCGAGCACCGCGATGCGCTCGAAGATGCCGCGCTGCGGCGCGCTCAGGGTGACCCGCTCGGGCAATGCGCGTCCCCAGGTCCGCCACAGGGCCTGCGCGCCGGCGTGATCGAGCCGCTCGACGGCGCTCAGGTCCCAGGTGGCGGGTTGCGCGGCCCGCACGCGCCGCAGCAGCGCCGCCGCGCGCGTGCGGTCGGACGCCAGCGCGAGCGCCGTCCAATGGCCCGACAACCGCGCGACGTGATCCGCACGATCCGCGCCGCCTGCGTCGATCGTCAGTAAAGGAGGCGCATTGGGTTTCACGGACAACCATTCTCCAGGCGGGGGGACGGGCGAAAAAGCCGCCTTGCCGACATTGTAGCGACTGCGGACAACGCAGTCGCCCGGGACCGGTCCACCACGACCTACGCGTGCGCCTGTTGCACGCCCCGTCGTACGACGCCCGTTGCACGACGCCTGTTGCACAACGCCTGTTGCACGACGCCTGTTGCACGACGCCTCGTTACAATATGCGGATGAACCCGATGCCGCCCTCCTCGTCCCCGTCCTTACCGCCCGCGCCGCCCGAGACCGCGCGAACCGCCGACGCCTGCGCAGGCTGGCGGGTCGAGCGCGTCGACGCCACCGGCTCCACCAATGCCGACCTGCTCGCCGCGTTCGCCGATGCGGCCGCGCCGATCCGGCCGCGCCTGCAGGCCTTGCCCGCGCCGCTGAGCTGGCAGGAGGCCTGCACGCATTTCCCGCCCGTGGCGCGGCGCGCGCGGCGGCAGTCGGCGGGTCGCGGACGCCTCGGCCGCCCATGGGTCTCGACGCCCGGCAACAGCCTGCTGTTTTCGCTGGGCATCGTCATGCCGCGGCCGCTGAGCGCGCTGTCGGGACTGAGTCTCGCGGTGGGCGTCGCCGTGCTCGACGGGTTGCGGCGCCTGCCGCTCACGCAGCCGGGGCGGCTCGGTCTGAAATGGCCGAACGATATCCTCCTCGACGACGCCAAGCTCGGCGGCATTCTGATCGAAAGCGCCGCGAGCGCGCCCCATGCGACGGCGCTGGTGATCGGCATCGGGCTCAATCTGCGGGGCGACATCGTGCTCGCCACGCCGCCGGCGGATGCTCCCGGCACCGCCCCCGCGCTGCGTCCGGCGGTACTGGCCTCGGTCCTGCCCGCGGACGAGACATGGATAGGGAATCTCGACGCGCCGACGGGCGTACCGTCATCCGATACGCCGGAGGCACCGGGCGCCATGGACGCGCTGCCCCACGACGCATCCGACGCCCTGCCCGAGGCGGCGCTCGCCGGCATCCTGGCCGCGCTCGACGTGGCGCTAGCGCGCTTCGCGGCGGAGGGCCTGGGCCCGTTCCGCGACCGCTGGTGGGCCGACCACCGCTTCGCCGCACGCGCGGTGTCGATCCTCGACCACGGCCGCGAGCAGCTGCGCGGCACGGCGGTCGGCATCGACGCCGCCGGGCGTCTGCTGATCGCGCCGGACGCCGCCGGCGACGCGCCGCGCGGCCCGTTGCAGGCCGTCACCGCCGGCGACGTCTCGCTGCGGCTGGCGCCGGACGCCACGGTGCCGTCCGCCACGCCCTCGTCCGACACGGACGCCCGCGCATGACCGCCGACACCCTCGCATCGCCCTGTCCGCTGCTGTTGATCGACGCCGGCAACAGCCGGGTGAAGTGGGCCCTGCGCGACGCCGCGGGCGGCACGACCCGGGGCGGTTCCTTCGACCGCCTCCCGGGCGATACCGCCGAAGCGAATCTGCTCGCCGAATGGGCGCGACTGCCGCGGCCCGGCGCGATCTGGATCTCGAACGTCGCCGGCGCCGCGTCCGCTGCCCGGCTCGCGGCGCTGCTCGAACGCCAGTGGCCCGGGGTGCCGCGCACGACCATCGCCGCGCGGCCCGCGCAATGCGGGCTGGTGAACGACTACGTCGAACCCGCGAAACTGGGCAGCGACCGCTGGGCCGGCATGATCGGCGCCCATGCGCTGTACCCCGGCGAGGCCTTGCTGATCGCCACGCTCGGCACCGCGACCACGATCGACGCCATCGACGCGCACGGCCACTTCGTCGGCGGACTGATTGCTCCCGGCTGGACCCTGATGATGCGCTCGCTCGGCGAGCACACTGCGCAATTGCCGTCGCTGAATCGCGATGATGCGCGGCGTCTGCTCGACGCGCCTGCCGTGCCGCCCGGCGTGTCGGCCAACGCATCCACCGGCGCATCGGCCGGCACATCGCGCGTCACGGACGGGGCCGCCGTCATGCCGCGTGCGGCCGGCACCGATGCGGCCGGTGCCGTCGACACGCCGCTGTTCGCGCGGACCACGGCCACCGCATTGCTGGAGGGCTGCCGTCTGGCCCAGGTGGGTCTGATCGAATCGGCCTGGCGGGCCGCCCATGCCCGTTCGGGCGGCCCGGTGCGCTGCATCGTCAGCGGCGGCGCGGCGCCCGAAGTCGTCCAGGCGCTGACCATTCCGTTCACCCGCCATGACCATCTGGTGCTCGCGGGCCTGGCCCTGATCGCCGCCGACGCTACCGCACCGATAGCGTAGCCGCCCGCGCGCCGACACGGCGCCCGGGCAGGGGTTTGCGTCCGGGGAAATCGCGCCGGTCGAGGCGCGAGGAGAATTCAGCCTGCGATGCCCGACGCCACGCCGCGTACCTTCTTGAGCAGCGCGGTGGTCGAGCGCTCATGCTCGAACGGAATCGCCAACGCCCGCCCGCCCCAACCGCGCACCAGCGCCGATTCCGGCAAGGCGTCCATATCGTAGTCGCCGCCCTTGACGAGAATGTCCGGGCGCAGCGCGCGGATCAGCGCCACCGGCGTGGATTCATCGAAGCGTACGACGGCGTCCACGTCGGCGAGTGCCGCGAGCAAGGCCATGCGGTCCTCCTCGCGATTGATCGGACGATCGTCGCCCTTTCCCAGCGTGCGCACCGAGGCGTCGCTGTTGACGCCGACGATCAGAAAGGCGCCCAGGGCCCGCGCGCTCGCCAGATAGGTCACGTGGCCGCGATGCAGAATGTCGAAGACGCCGTTCGTGAAGACCACCGGATCCGGCATCTCCGCGCGCCGCGCCGCGAGCATGTCGAGCGTGACGATCTTGCGTTCGAAGCCGGGAGGAGCGGGGTGCGCCATCGCGTCGGTTCTCCGCTCAGGCGGGCTGCACGCCGTCTTCGACGTCGAGGCTGGCCGCCTGCAGGCGCTGGACCGCGAGCTTGCGGTAGCGGTTGAGCTCCTGCACCGTCGCGAACGGCTGCTCGAAGAGAACCGACAGGTTGTGCAGGATCCGCTCGACCACCTTTTGCTCCCAGGTCGTGTCGAAACGGATCTGGTCGTCGAGCCAGTGTTCGAGCCACTCCGGATCCGGAAGACGGGACTGCACCGTATCGTTCGGGAACATCTCGCGATTGACGTGCAGATTGGTGGGGTGCAGCGGCTTCTCGGTGCGGCGTGCCGATGCCATCAGCACGCCGATCTTCGCGAACGCGGCGCGCGCGACGTCGCCGGTCTGCGTCATCGCCCGCTTCATGTAGCGCAGGTAGGCGCCGCCGTGGCGGGCCTCGTCGCGGGAGATCGTATTGTAGATCTGCTTGATCACCGGTTCCGTATGCCAGTCCGCCGCGCAGCGATACCAGTGGTTCAGGCGAATCTCGCCGCAGAAGTGCAGCATCAGCGTCTCGAGCGGCGGCGCCGGATCGAACGGGAAGCGCACGGCGTGCAGTTCCGCCTCGGTCGGCACGAACTCGGGCTTGAACCGGCGCAGGTATTCCATCAGAACCAGAGAATGCTTCTGCTCTTCGAAGAACCAGACGCTGATGAACGCCGAGAAGTCGCTGTCGTGACGGTTGTCGCGCAGGAACATTTCGGTCGCCGGCAGGGCGGCCCATTCGGTGATCGCGTTCATCTTCACCGTCATGGCCTGCTCGTCGGACAGCAATGCCGGATCGAACGTGTCCCAGGGGATGTCCTTGTCCATGTCCCAGCGAACCGACTCGAGCGACTTGTACAACTCGGGATAAAGCATACCGTTCATTTTTTCTCTAACCTCTTCGGAACTTGCCTGAGTGTCATCTTATAGACACCTGTCGGCGGCCGCCTTGTCCTGGCACAGGAAATCCAGTGCGGCTTCATTCTGCGCCAGGATCATGCCCTGTGCATGCGCGAGGCATCATAACATGGCGTTTTTTGGCAACGAAAAAGCCATTCTCCGGTCATGTTCCCATGCAAGCATTGAAAGAATCAAGCAAATACGCGCGAAGCGTCGTGCGCGCGGCGGCATTTCTGCGCGCGTCGCGGGTGGCATGTCTGGCGATCTGTGGCGTGATCGGCATGGCGGGACCGGCGCACGCCTACGACCCGCTGGATTTCGTGCCCGAACAGGTCCCCGCGGCGCGGCTCAGCGGCGCGGCGACGATGCACCGCTATGGGCAGGCAGTCTACGCGGTCAAGCTGTTCATCGATCCCGGGTCGTTTTCGCCCGAGGACCTGACGCGCGAATCGTTCGCGCTGGATTTCGAGTACGTGAAGCCCTGCACGGGCCAGGGCGTCGCCGACAGCGTCCGCACGCAGATGGCCGACATGGGCATCGCGGCCACGCCGCAGATCCAGGCATGGTACGAGCGCCTGCGGACGCTGTTGCCCGACCTGCGGGCGGCCGACCATTTGACGGCCGTCTTTCAACCGCAACACGGCACCCGCTTCTATCGCAACGGCGAGCCCTTCGGCGCCGTTCCCGGCCAGGCGTTCGCACGGGCTTATTTCGGGATCTGGCTGAACCCCGCCAGCACCGTGCCGGGCCTGCGCGCGCAGCTGATGCAAGGGTCACACTGAATCGTCGGCCGGGACGATGCTGTGTTCGATCACGCCGCACACCGACTCACCCGTGGCGTCGAGACTGTCGACCCGGATCCGGTCGCCGGTTTCCAGTCCGCGCGGCGAGACCGGCGCCGCGTCCGCGGCGGCACGGGCTTCGGTCCCGGCTTCAAAGCCGGCGACGCCGCGCAAGGTGGCGCTGACGACGATGGTGCCGGCGGCGACGCCCTGGGTGCGGGCGATCGCCGCGGCGAGCTGCGCGAAATCCGCCGCCCGGTCGGCCTCGGCCTCGACGCCACGCGGTTCGACGCGCCGCCCATTGAGCTGGACGTCGACACGCGCCGTCAATCGCACGCCCTGCCAGGCGGCGCCGAATTCGTCGGGCGTCACCGCGACCGGCGAGAACGCGCAGCGGTCGTACTGCCGCAACGGTTCGCCGCCGTCCCGGCCAGGGCCGGCCGGCGCGGCGAAGATATCGGCGAGCATCAGCAGATGGAGGCGGTCGGCCGCACGCGCCGGCGCGCTGCCGGGAGGCAGATCGCCCAGGATGGCCGCCAGGCCGACGTCGCACGTCAGCCCCGCATCCGCCTCGTCGACCAGGACATCGTCGCACGCGCCCAGCAGCGCGTCGCCGCGCCGCGCGGCCAGCATCATGGGCGCCGCACCGGTGCGTGCGGGGTCGACGCCTGCCGTGGCGTACGCCGCATGCGCGATCATCCGGTACGCGCGCGGCAAGGGTGCCATGCAGTCCTTGGGTTCGAAGCCGAACGCGCGCCGCGCGCGACCGGTATTCAGCGCCTCGTACAAGGCGCGCAGTTGCGGCGCGTGGAATGCCCAGTCCTCGATGACGCGTTGCAGCGTGGGCGCGATCGCGTCGGCGATCACGGCGGTGTGCAGGTCGCGCGAGACGACGACGAGTTGGCCGTCGCGCGTTCCGTCCTTCAGCGTGGCAAGCTTCATCTTCGGGCAAAAAGGGAGGTGTCGGGGCGGGCTATTCTACGCCAGCGCGATGCCTGCGCCCGCGCGAACGACGTCGGTCACGCGCCGCGGCGCGGAGGCAATCGGCGACAATGGCGGGAGGCGGACGCCGCGCGCCGCGCGCACGTTCGCCGGCGCCGCGCGGGATCGTGGGCCGCTTGTGTGGCACAGTCACACGACGCGGCGTACGGCTTCCCCGACGACCCGCGGCCCCATTCGCAAACCTGTCAAAGTGCATAACGTCCTCTAACGCCTTGCCGTCGCTCCTGCCACCCCTCTCTTCTCGCCGCGTCGCCCGCCGGCGGCCGCTACGCCGCTGGGTCGCGGTCGTCCTCGTCGTGCTGCTGGGCCACCTGGCGGCGGGCGCCTGGCTGATGCTGCGCCGCACGCACGCCGCGCCGCCGGCGGCACCCACCCTGGTCGAGATCGCCCTGCTGAAACCCACGCGGATCGCGGCAGGCGACGGCGGCACGCCCGCCGATACGCCCGCCGATACGCCCGCCGATACGCCCGCCGATACGCACGGCGCCGCGCATGCGCCGGCGGATCACGCCCGGCAGACACGGGGCGTCCTCCAGGGGCTGAGCCGCATGACGCCATCGGGCACCGCGCCCCGCGTCACCGAGCCCGCGGCATCCCGAAAAGCCGCCGGCGTCGAGGCACCCGCCACGCATCACACCCGCCAGACCGACGCGGCACTTCCCGACGTCAGCGGTGCCAGCGGTGCCAGCGCCAGTGCCAGCGGTGCCAGCGCCAGTGCCAGCGGTGCCGGTGCCAGCGGTGCCAGCGAGGCAGACGCCACGACCCGCGCCAGCGAAACGGCGCCACAGGCGCCGGCCGCCGATCCTGCCAGTGCGTCGGCCGCCGCGGCAGCGTCTTCCACGTCGTCTGTCGCATCGGCGCCCGTCGCAGCGGCATCCAGCGCCACGGCGCCCGGTGCCGCGCCGGCCAGCGGGACCGTCGCGGCGCCGCTCCTCCCCGGCGGGACGAACGCCGCCGGCCAGCCAGTGGGCGGCGGCACGCCGTCCCGCGCATCCGTCGGCAACCCCGCAACGGGACCGGCCCACGGCACGCGTTTCGCGCTGCTGCCCTCCAGCGATCTGCGCTACGACACTTTCTTCAACGGCGCGCAAAACCAGAGCGGCACCATCCACTGGCGTACCGACGGCCGCCAGTACGAACTGGTGATCTCGCTGCCGCTGCCGTTCGTCGGCACCTATCGCTATACGAGCGTCGGACACATCGATGCCTTCGGGTTGGCGCCGGACGTCTATACCGAAACCCGTGGGCACCGGGGCAGCGACGTCTCGCGGTTCGACCGCACACTGCCCACGCCGCACGTCGCGTTCACCCGCACGCCAAACAGCGTGGCCCTGCCGGACGGCGCGCAGGACCGGTTCAGCATGATCTTCCAGCTCGCCAGCCTGGTGCGGGGCGAGCCGCGGCGCTATCAACCCGGGGTCACGCGCGAGTTCTTCGTCTTCGACGACGACAGCGGCGAGACCTGGCCGATCCAGACCATCGGTGCGGATCCGGTCGCGCTGGCCGACGGCACGATCGATGCCGTGCGCTTCACCCGCCTGCCGCGCCATGCGGGGGATCGCCGGCGCATCGATGTCTGGCTCGCGCCCTCGCTTGGCTGGCTGCCGGTGCGCATCATGCAGACGGAACCGAACGGGACGCAGATAGAGTTGGTCTATCACGGCGGCGCGCGGATCGGGGCGGCGCGCGCATCCCCTCCTGCGGGTACGCGCGACGCTTCCGACGGCACGCCCGCCGCCATGCCCCCGGGCGCCACCGGCCCGCGTCCCGACCGGCCATGACGTCAGCCGGGATGCCCGGGAGCCAGGATACGCAACCGCTCCCCCGGAGGAAGTCATGCAGGCAAAAATCCACGGCGTCGACACACGCTATCTGCTTTCCAGCGAAGGCACCGGCGGCTGGTTGACCTTCATTCATCCGCTGGGCGGGGACCTGTCGATCTGGGACCAACTGGCGACGGCCTTCAGCGAGCACTTTCGGGTACTGCGCTACGACCTGCGCGGCCATGGGCCGGCCGGCGACGGCTTCGCGCGCTTTTCCCAGATCCAGGCGCCCACCCTGGTGGTCACCGGGGAGACGTACGCGGAAACGTCCGCCGCAGCGGCGGCGGCGCCAGTCCCGCCATCGCCATCGCCATCGCCATCGCCATCGCCATCGCCATCGCCATCGCCATCGCCATCGCCATCGCCGGCCAGAGCATGTCCCACGCCGATACCGGCCGTATCGCCGGAGATTCCCGCCGGACCGCATCTGCGGCTGCCCGGCGCGCATCTCGCGACGATCGAGCATCCGGGACGCTTCGCCGCCGCGCTGCTGGACTTCCTGAACGCGGCGGAGCCGGCGTCGCCACCGGTCTGAAGGAATCACGGCCCGGAAAACCACCGCACGGGGCTTGGGGTGGGCACGGTGCTTGCCACAGGACTTGCAATCGCTCGGACGGACCCCATTTGGGATCATCGGCCAATGACCGGCTGCCGCTTTCGTGACGCCCTTCGTTTCATCCACCGCTGCGTCCGTTGTTGCGTGATTGCCAATCCCGTAACCGCAGGCACAATTGGCCGCTTTACCGGCCCGGTTTTTTACGCCAATCTAGGAACGTGGGCAATGAGGCGTGGACGATGAGAGTGGACGGCGAGCGGCAGGCGTGCGGCAACAAGCGGTAAAGATGGCAGGAACCACTGGAGCATCGCGATGCAAATGATCTACAACAGCCCCAACTACTGCGTGGTCGAGTTTCCGGCCGAACGCGGCCATCAATTGATGAATGCCGGCGGCTATGAAATCGTCGACAAGAACCTGCAGCGTGAACTTTTCATCGAAGGCGAGCTGGCGAACCGCTTCAGGGAGCATGTGCAGAAGCTGATCGAACAGGAACCCACGACCGACGAAGTCGACGAATTCCTCGGCCAGTTCGACGACCTCATGAACCATCCCGTCATTCTGCACTGACCCATCCCCCCGGCGCATTCCGGCCGGCCGCACGGCCCTGCGTCTCGCACCCCGCTTCGCCCATCCCGCTTCGCCGGCCCCGCTTCGCCAACCCTGCTTGACGCCCCCACTTCACCGTCCTGTTCCCCCCTCGCTTCGGGCTTGGCCGGCACACCGGCGGTCGTCCGCCCGCGCTCCTTCCGCCAGCGCCACACCCGCGGCAAGGGTGGCCGGATTCGCCGCAGCTGCCACGCGCGCTGTCACGGCGGGCCGATCAGGCTAGAATCTGTTCTTTCCCGCGCTCCCGCGTCACGCCGCCGCCCTCCATGACCCTTGCCCACGCCGCTTCGTCGCCGTCCCCGACCGCTACGCCGTCCACCGCGCAGCCGCCCGTGCGCGCCTACACCCGGGGCACGCAGTTGCCGGCGCTGCTGGCGCGCCGCATCCTGATCCTCGACGGCGCGATGGGCACGATGATCCAGCGCTACAAACTCGACGAAGCGCGGTACCGCGGCGAGCGCTTCGCGTCGATCGCGCAGGACGTCAAGGGCAACAACGAGTTGCTGTCGCTCACGCAACCGCAGATCATCCGCGAGATTCACGATCAGTATCTCCAGGCCGGCGCGGACATCATCGAGACCAATACCTTCGGGGCGACCCGCGTCGCGCAGGCCGATTACCGGATGGAAGACCTCGCCATCGAGATGAACCGCGAATCGGCGCGCATCGCCCGCGCCGCATGCGACGCGGCCGGCACCGCCGACAAGCCGCGCTTCGTCGCCGGCGCCATCGGCCCGACACCGAAGACCGCGAGCATCTCGCCGGACGTCAACGACCCGGGCGCGCGCAACGTCACCTTCGACGAATTGCGGCAGACCTATTACGAACAGGCCAAGGCCCTGATGGACGGCGGCGCCGACCTGTTCCTGGTGGAAACGATCTTCGACACGCTGAACGCGAAAGCGGCGCTGTTCGCGCTCGACCAGTTGTTCGAGGACAGCGGCGAGCGCCTGCCGATCATGATTTCCGGCACCGTGACCGATGCGTCCGGGCGCATCCTGTCCGGGCAGACCGTCGAGGCGTTCTGGAATTCGCTGCGGCATGCGAAGCCGCTGACCTTCGGCCTGAACTGCGCGCTGGGCGCCGCGCTGATGCGCCCCTATATCGCCGAACTCGCGAAACTGTGCGATTGCGGCGTGTCCTGCTATCCGAACGCCGGCCTGCCGAACCCGATGAGCGACACCGGCTTCGACGAGACGCCCGACGTGACCTCGCGCCTGTTGCACGAATTCGCGACCGCCGGCCTGATGAATGTGGCGGGCGGCTGCTGCGGCACCACGCCCGAGCATATCGCGGAAATCGCGAAGGCCATCCAGGCGGTCAAGCCGCGCCCCTGGCCGACCCAGTACCGCGACGCCGCCTGATCGGCCGACACGCCGGCCGCCCACGCCTCCCCCGCGTCGGTGCGCCAGCCCGCAGCGCCCTGCCCGCCCGTAGACAGAGAAAAAAGCATGACCGAAGCCCACCAGCCCGACCACCCGATGCGCCTCGCGGGGCTCGAACCCTTCAATGTCGGCGCCGGCGCGCTGTTCATCAACGTCGGCGAGCGCACCAACGTCACCGGCTCGAAGGCCTTCGCCCGGCTGATCCTCAACGAGCAGTTCGACGAAGCGATCGCGGTCGCCCGCCAGCAGGTCGAGAACGGCGCGCAGGTCATCGATATCAATATGGACGAGGCCATGCTCGATTCGAAGGCGGCGATGGTCCGTTTTCTGAATCTGATCGCCTCGGAGCCCGACATCGCCCGCGTGCCGATCATGATCGACTCGTCGAAATGGGACGTCATCGAAGCGGGACTGCAATGCGTGCAGGGCAAACCGATCGTCAATTCCATCTCGCTGAAGGAAGGCGACGCCGCCTTCGTCCACCACGCGCGCCTGGTGCGCCGCTACGGCGCCGCCGCGGTGGTGATGGCGTTCGACGAACAGGGCCAGGCCGACACCTTTGCGCGCAAGACCGAAATCTGCAGGCGCAGCTACGACGTGCTGGTCAACGAAGTGGGCTTCCTGCCGGAAGACATCATCTTCGACCCGAACATCTTCGCGATCGCGACCGGCATCGAGGAGCACAACAACTACGCGGTCGACTTCATCAACGCGACGCGCTGGATCAAGGAAAACCTGCCGTACGCGAAGGTGAGCGGCGGCGTGTCGAACGTCTCGTTCTCGTTTCGCGGCAACGACGCGGTGCGCGAAGCCATCCACACGGTGTTCCTGTACCACGCGATCGCGGCCGGCATGGACATGGGCATCGTCAACGCCGGGCAACTCGGCGTCTACGCGAACCTGGATCCGGAACTGCGCGAGCGCGTGGAGGACGTCGTCCTGAACCGACGCGAGGACGGGACCGAACGCCTGCTGGAGATCGCCGACCGCTTCAAGGGCGGCGGCGGCGCGAGAAAGGAAGAAAACCTGGAATGGCGCGCGCAGCCGGTCGCGCAGCGGCTCGCGCACGCGCTGGTGCAGGGCATCACCACCTTCATCGTCGAGGACACCGAGGAATCGCGCGCGCAGATCGCCGCGGCCGGCGGCCGGCCGATACAGGTCATCGAGGGGCCCTTGATGGACGGCATGAACGTCGTCGGCGACCTCTTCGGCGCGGGCAAGATGTTTCTGCCGCAGGTGGTGAAGTCCGCGCGCGTGATGAAGCAGGCCGTCGCGCACCTGATCCCCTTCATCGAAGAGG
This sequence comes from Robbsia betulipollinis, assembly GCF_026624755.1. Lineage (NCBI taxonomy): Bacteria > Pseudomonadati > Pseudomonadota > Betaproteobacteria > Burkholderiales > Burkholderiaceae > Robbsia > Robbsia betulipollinis. The sequence continues at coordinate 85,537 of NZ_JAPMXC010000010.1, read as the reverse complement.
AAAAGGCGCGGATGGCCGCCGCCGGCGCCGACGTGCGCGCGAAGGGCAAGATCGTGATCGCCACGGTCAAGGGCGACGTGCACGACATCGGCAAGAACATCGTGTCGGTGGTGCTGCAGTGCAATAACTTCGAAGTGGTCAATATGGGCGTGATGGTGTCGTGCGCCGATATCCTGAAAAAGGCCCGCGAGGAGAACGCCGACATCATCGGGCTGTCCGGGCTGATCACGCCAAGCCTGGAGGAGATGGCGTATGTGGCCTCGGAAATGCAGCGCGACGACTATTTCCGCGAGCGGCAGGTGCCGTTGCTGATCGGCGGCGCGACCACCTCGCGCGTGCACACCGCGGTGAAGATCGCGCCGCATTACGACGGCCCGGTGGTGTACGTGCCGGATGCGTCGCGTTCGGTGTCGGTGGCCTCGAGCCTGCTGTCCGACGATGGCGTCGCCACCTATCTGGCGGGCATCCGCACCGATTACGAACGCATCCGCCAGCAGCACGCAAACAAGAAGGCGCAGCCGATGGTCACGCTGCAACAGGCGCGCGACAACCGGCACGTGGTGGACTGGCAGGCCTACACGCCGCCCGCGCCGCGCTTCATCGGGCGGCGCGTGTTCAAGAATTACGACCTCGCGCAACTGGCCGAATACATCGACTGGGGCCCGTTCTTTCAGACCTGGGATCTGGCCGGCCCCTACCCCGCGATCCTCGACGACGCGGTGGTGGGCGACGCCGCGCGGCGCGTGATGGCCGACGGCAGGAAGATGCTCACGCAGATCGTCCAGGGCCGCTGGCTGAGCGCGAACGGCGTGATCGCGCTATTGCCGGCGAACACGGTGAACGGCGACGACATCGAGATCTATACCGACGAGAGCCGGCAGCAGGTCGCGCTGACCTGGCGCAATCTGCGCCAGCAAAGCGAGCGTCCGGTCGTCGACGGCGTGCGTCGGCCCAACCGCTCGCTGGCGGATTTCGTCGCGCCGAAGGAATCGGGCGTGGCCGACTACATCGGCCTGTTCGCGGTGACGGCGGGGTTGGGCGTGGACGTCAGGGAAAAACGCTTCGAGGACGCGCACGACGACTACAGCGCGATCATGCTCAAGGCGCTTGCCGACCGCTTCGCCGAAGCCTTCGCGGAGCACCTGCACCAGCGAGTGCGGCGTGAACTATGGGGTTATGCGGCCGACGAACAGCTGCCGAACGAGGCGCTGATCCAGGAGGCCTACCGGGGTATCCGGCCGGCGCCGGGCTATCCGGCCTGCCCGGACCATCTCGTCAAGCGCGACATGTTCACGACGCTGCGCTGCGAGGAGATCGGCATGAGCGTGACGGAATCGCTGGCGATGCTGCCGGCGGCGAGCGTTTCGGGATTTTATCTGTCGCATCCGGACAGCACCTACTTTTCAGTCGGCAAGATCGCGGAGGATCAGGTGGCCGACTTCGGTGCGCGCATGGGCATCGGCGAAGCCGACGCGCGGCGTGCCCTGGCGCCGCTGCTGTAAGGGACAATCGCGGGCACGCCGCAGCGCCGCTTACACGCCCCAGAGAATGTCGGCGTTCTGCTCGTGTGCGTGACGCATCATGTCGAGCAGCGGAAACGCGCGCTGGGCGAGGCCCACGCCGTCCTGTGGCACCGAGTCGTCGCTCGCGCCCGCGTAGTGCGTCGCATGCGATACCGCGCGCTCCTTGTCGTGCGCAACCGCGTATTCGAGCCGCGTGATGGCGGCGGCCATGCCATCGTGATGGATGACGCCCCGCACGCCCAGTTCCTTGCCGAGCAGCCCGAGCAGATACTGCGCGAGCTGCTCGGTCATGATGATTTCCGGTGCCGCAGGTGATTTGAAAGCGATGAGCATGACATTCGTTCCTTTTTTTTATTGGTACTCCCGGTGCGCCGATCGGATCGTCCACCATCCGATTTCTCTACGACGACGACGCGGGAACCGGCTGTCTTCATCATAGCACCTGCTAAAATCCTCCATCCGAGGCGCGCGGCCACGCAGCCGTGCCGACGTCAGCCGCGCGCCCGCCCAGGATTCACCCGGACCGTCCGATGCTGCCTGAACACAAACATATTCTCGAATCGATCCTGTCCGACGCCGTCACCCGGCTTGTCGAGGTAGCCAACGCGTCGGCCGATGTCGCGCCGGCCGACGCCGCGTCTTCCGCCGCTGCGCACGCCGCTACGCACGTCACCATCCTGCTGGAGCGCCCGAAAAGCGCCGCGCATGGCGACGTCGCCTGCAATGTCGCCATGCAGATCGCCAAGCCGCTGCGCAGCAATCCGCGGCAGTTGGCGGAGAAGATCGTCGCGGCGGCGCTCGCCGACCCGCGCGCCACGGGCCTGCTTGCCAGCGCCGAAGTCGCGGGACCGGGCTTCATCAATTTCCGGCTGGCCGACGCCGCCCGTCAGGCGGTGATCGCCGAGGTGCTGACGCAGACGCGCGCCTTCGGCCGTTCGGGCGCGCACGCGGGCGAGCGGGTGCTGATCGAATTCGTTTCGGCGAATCCCACCGGCCCGCTGCATGTCGGCCACGGCCGGCAGGCGGCACTGGGCGACGCGCTGGGCCATGTGCTCGAGACCCAGGGCTGGGACGTGTGGCGCGAGTTCTACTACAACGATGCGGGCGTGCAGATCCAGACGCTCGCGCACTCGGTGCAGGCGCGTGCGCGCGGATTCAAGCCCGGCGACGCCGGCTGGCTCGAATCGGCGTACAACGGCGACTACATCGGCGACATCGCCCGCGACTATCTTGCGCGCAGGACCGTCGCCGCGAACGACGGCGAGCCGGTGCAGGGCGCGGGCGACATCGAGGATTTCGACGCCATCCGCCGTTTCGCCGTCGCCTATCTGCGTCACGAGCAGGACATCGACCTGCAGGCGTTCGGCGTGCGCTTCGATCACTACTATCTGGAATCGTCGCTGTACGCCGACGGCCGCGTCGACGGCACGGTCGCCGGGCTGATCGGCAGCGGCAAGACCTACGAGCAGGACCAGGCGCTGTGGCTGCGCACCACCGACTACGGCGACGACAAGGACCGCGTGATGCGCAAGTCCGACGGCACCTTCACCTATTTCCTGCCGGATGTCGCCTATCACGTCGCCAAGTGGCAGCGCGGCTTCACGAAGGTGATCAACATCCAGGGTTCGGACCACCACGGCACGATCGCGCGGGTGCGCGCCGGATTGCAGGCGCTGTCGATCGGCATTCCCGCCGGATACCCGGACTACATCCTGCACAAGATGGTCACCGTGCTGCGCCATGGCCAGGAAGTGAAGATCTCGAAACGGGCCGGCAGCTACGTCACCGTGCGCGACCTGATCGAATGGTCGGGCGGCGCGCCGGTGGAAGGCGACGCGCCGGCCGGGAGCGACGGCGGGGCCGCACGCCACGACGTGTCCGCCGATGCGCCGGCCGGTTCCGATACGCCCGGCGTCCCGGACACGGCCGCCATCATTCAGCGCGGTCGCGACGCGGTGCGCTTCTTCCTGATTTCCCGCAAGGCCGACACCGAATTTGTATTCGACGTCGACCTCGCGCTGAAGCAGAATGACGAAAATCCGGTGTATTACGTGCAATACGCGCACGCGCGGATCTGCTCGATCCTCGCCACGTGGGGCGGCGAGCCGGCAGCGCTGCGCGGCGCCGATCTGACGCCGTTGACGAGCGAGCGCGCCGTCGCGCTGCTCGCGCGTCTGGCCGAGTATCCGGACATGCTGACGCGGGCTGCCGACGAACTGGCGCCGCACGCGCTGGCCTTTTACCTGCGCGATCTGGCCGGGGACTTCCATTCGTTCTACAACGCCGACCGCGTGCTGGTCGACGACGAGCAGGTCAAGCGCGCGCGCCTGGCGTTGCTCGCGGCCACGCGCCAGGTGCTGGAAAACGGTCTGGCGACGATCGGCGTCTCGGCGCCCGCCAAGATGTAATCCGGGACGCGCCGGCAGCAACCAAGGGACGGCGGCGACGCCCGATATCGCCGCCCGGCGCATGCGGGCCTCCGCGTTCGCTCGACTGATTCATGCAATCACTGTGGGAATTCTAGATGGCAAGCAAACAACGTCGGCCTTCCGCGCCAAGCAACGTCAGGCAGAGCGGCGGTACTTTCCTGGGCGTCGTGCTCGGTCTGATCGTCGGCCTCGCGATCGCCGTGGTCGTCGCCCTGTACATCACGCGCTCCCCGACGCCGTTCGTCTCGCGCAGCCCGGCTGCCGCGTCCGGCGATGCGGCCAGCGGCAACGTCGATCCGAACCGCCCGCTCGCCGGCGCGAAACCGGGCATCGCGGTGCCGCAGTCCGCGCAACCCGCGCCGCCCAACACCGCGCCGGGGCAGCCCGCGAACCCGTCGACGGGTCTGCTCGACGAACCGAAAATCGTCGAAGTGCCCGCGCCCGCCGCCCCCTCGGCGCCGCCCGCGCCCGCGGTGTCCGGGGATGGCGACAGCGCGCCCCCGTCCCCGCACTGGCCGAACGCGCCCGCCAAGTCGAATGCGCCCACGCCGCATGCCTCGTCGTCCACGAGCGCCGCATCGGCAGCCCATCCGAAACCGCCCGGCACGGCATCGGGTGCCACATCGGGGGCCCCATCCGGCACCTCATCCGGCACCAACCCGTCGGCCGCCGCGACGGGCGACGCGAACACCGGCTATCTGCTGCAGGTCGGCGCCTACCGCACCGAATCCGATGCCGACCAGCAACGCGCCCGCCTGGCCCTGATGGGATACGACGCACACGTCACGCGACGCGACAGCGGCGCGGTCACGTTCTTCCGGGTACGCGTCGGCCCGTTCGCGAAGTTCGACGACATGAACGGCGTGCGTCAGCATCTTTCCAGCGCCGGCGTCGACACCGCGGTGATCCGTTTCACCAAGCAGTAAAATGACCCGGCCGCATGGCCTTTGGATTACCGGGCGGCTCCCCGTCGCCCTTTCCTCTTTTCGATAGCGGAACCTTGCAATGAAAAAACTCCTGGGCATTTTGTTTCTTTCGATGGGCCTGATGGCGAACGCGGCGCACGCGTCGCCCAACGCGCCGAAGCTCGGCACCGACTACTCCGTGCTCGCGCAGCCGCAACCAGTGTCCACGCCGCCGGGCAAGATCGAAGTGACCGAATTCTTCTGGTACGGCTGCCCGCATTGCTATGCGCTCGAACCGCTGATCGAAGCCTGGGCGAAGCAGAAAGGCGACGATGTCGTCTTCCGGCGTATCCCGGTGGCGTTCCGCCCGGACTTCGAACCGCACTCGCGCCTCTACCACGCGCTCGACGCGATGGGCATCGCCGAACAGATGACGCCGAAGATCTTCAACGAGATTCACGTGAAGAAGGACTACCTGCTGACGCCCGAGGCGCAAGCGGACTTCCTGGCGAAGAACGGCGTCGACCGCCAGAAGTTCCTCGATGCGTACAACTCCTTCGGCGTGCAGTCGGCGGTCAAGCGGGATGCCGGCCTGCTCAACGATTACAAGATCGACGGCGTGCCGACGATCATCGTGCAGGGCAAGTACGTGACGTCGCCGGCGCAGACCAACAGCCTCGACGGCACCATCAAGGTCCTCGACTGGCTGGACGCGCAGGTGCGCGCGAAGAAACTCTAAACGCTGCCCGGCGGTAGCCGCCGCGCGGCACGGCGCAGTCCGGCATAAGCCGGCGCCATTCATCGGGGGTCGTCCATGAAAGTCTTCCTCACCGGCGCCTCCAGCGGCCTCGGCTGGGCGCTGGCCGCCGAGTTCGCCCGGCGCGGCGCGACGCTGGGGCTGGTCGCGCGGCGCGCGGAGCTGCTCGAACGCTTCGCACGCGCCCACCCCGCCCAGACCGTCGTCCCCTATGTGCTCGACGTCACCGACAGCGTGGCGCTCGCCGCCGCCGCCGCCGATTTCACCGCGCGCCACGGGCGGCCGGACATCGTCGTCGCGAACGCCGGCATCAGCGCCGGCTCGATCAGCGGACTGGGCGACCTGGACGTCTTCCGCCGCGTGATGGACGTCAATTACCTGGGCATGGTCGCCACCTTCGAACCCTTCGTCGGCGCGATGCGCGAGGCCCGTGCCGGCACTCTGGTGGGCATCGCCAGTGTAGCCGGCGTGCGCGGCCTGCCGGGCGCCGGCGCCTACAGCGCCTCGAAGGCCGCCGCGATCCGTTATCTCGAAAGCCTGCGCGTCGAACTGCGGTCCACCGGCGTCGCAGTGGTGACCCTCGCGCCCGGCTACATCCGCACGCCGATGACCGACCACAACCCCTACCGCATGCCCTTCCTGATGGAGGCCGACGCCTTCGCGACACGTGCGGTCGACGCCATGCTCGCGCGCCGCCGCTTCACGGTCCTGCCCTGGCCGATGCGGGGGGTGTCGATGCTGCTGCACGTGCTGCCGCGCTGGCTGTATGACCGGGCGTTCGCGCGCGCGCCGCGCAAACCGCGTGCCGCGGACGGCTGAGGCAAGTGCGGGCCGGGCCGCTCCGCGCCCTCCCGTACGCCCTTCCCGCATGCCTTTCTTCGCTTCCGCCGCCTTTCTGATCTCTCCTGGAGTTCGTATGCGTCTTACCCCGTCTGCCCCCCTGCTCGCCGCGCTGACCGGCACGCTGACTGCCGCGCTGCTCGCGCTGCCCGGCGCCGTTATCGCTGCACCCTCCGCGAAGCCCCTGACCGTCTGCACCGAGGCCAGCCCCGACGGTTTCGACGTCGTGCAGTACAACGCGCTGACCACCACGAACGCGTCCGCGGACGTGCTGTTCGACGGCCTGGTGGCGTTCGACGAGGCCAGCGGCAAGGTCGTGCCGGCGCTGGCCGCGCGCTGGGACGTCAGCGCGGACGGACTGAGCTACACCTTCCACCTGCGCGACGGGGTCGCCTTCCAGAGCACCGACTATTTCAAGCCGAGCCGCCCGCTCGACGCCGACGACGTCGTGTTCTCGTTCGCGCGCATGCTCGACGACGGCAACCCCTGGCACAAGGTGGCCGGCCCTGGCGGCTTCCCGCATGCGCGGTCGATGCAGCTCGACAAGCTGGTGAAATCGGTACGGAAGGTGGACGCGCATACCGTGCGTTTCGACCTGAACTATCGCAGCGCGACCTTCCTGCCGGTGCTGACGATGGGTTTCGCGTCGATCTATTCGGCCGAATACGCCGACCAGTTGCTGAAAGCGGGCAAGACCGCGCAATTGAACGACAAGCCGATCGGCACCGGGCCGTTCCAGCTGCGCAGCTATCAGAAGGACGCGGTGATCCGCTACGACGTCAACCCGACATACTGGGGGCCGAAACCCCACGTCGCCCGGCTGATCTACGCGATCACGCCGGACGCGAGCGTGCGCGCGCAGAAGGTCAAGGCGGGCGAATGCGAGATCGCGCTTTCGCCGAAGCCACAGGACGTGGCCGCCGCGAAGAAGGATGCCGCGCTGAACGTGGTGCAGACGCCCGCCTTCATGACGGCGTTCGTCGCGCTCAATACGCAGCACAAACCCCTCGACAATCCCAAGGTCCGCCAGGCGATCAACATGGCGTTCGACCGCGCGACCTACCTCAAGGCGGTCTTCGAGGACTCGGCCACGCCGGCCGTCAACCCCTACCCGCCGAACACCTGGAGCTATGCGAAGGACATCTCCGCCTATCCGCACGACCTGGCGCAGGCCAAGCGGTTGCTCGCGCAGGCGGGTTTTCCGAACGGCTTCGCGACGACGATCTGGACCCGCCCCAGCGGCAGCGTGCTGAATCCGAACCCGAAGGTGGGCGCGGAAGTGCTGCAGGCCGACCTGGCGAAAATCGGCATCAAGGCGGACGTACGCGTGATCGAATGGGGCGAACTGATCCGCAACGCGAAACAGGGACAGCATGACATCCTGTTCATGGGCTGGGCCGGCGACAACGGCGACCCCGACAACTTCATGACGCCGCAGTTCTCCTGCGCGGCGGTGCAGTCGGGCACCAATTTCGCGCGATATTGCGATCCGGCACTGGACAAGGAGATCGGCGACGCGAAGCTGACCGACGACCGCGCCGCACGCACGCGTCTCTACGAGCGCGCGCAGAAGACGATCCACGACGAGGCGCTGTGGGTGCCGCTGGGCTATCCGGTGGCCGCCGCGATCACCCGCAAGAACGTGTCCGGGTATCGCGTCAGCCCCTTCGGCCGACAGCACTTCGCGCAGGTCGTCGTGCCCTGAGGGCCAGGGGCGCCCTACGCGGGACGGAAGCGGTAGACGTCGTTTTCCTCGACCCGCTCCAGTTCGCCACGGTGCCACAGGAAGTGCAGATGCGCGAGGGCCTCGCCCAGCGCGAAGGTCAGCTGATGCGCGTCCAGCGGCCGCCGGAACATGATCGGCAGGATGTCGGCGGCCGAGCGGGGCCGCTCGGCGCAGGCCTGGCGCACTTCGTCGAGACGCGCCGCATGGTGCGCACGCAGCTGGCGCAGTCGCACATGCAGGCCGCGAAACGGCTTGCCATGCGAGGGCAGCACCAGCGTATCGGCGGGCAGGTCCTCGTAGCGGTCGAGCGAATCGAGAAAGCCGCCGAGCGGATCGCCTTCCGGCTCGACATCGAACACCGAGACGTTCGTCGAGATGCGCGGCAGCACCATGTCGCCGGCGATCAGCACGTTCAGCGCCGCGCAATGCAGCGCCGCGTGTTCGGGGGAATGGCCGTAGCCGATGATGACCCGCCAGGTCTGGCCATCGATGTCGATCAGGTCCCCGCCGAGCATGCGCCGGAAGCGCGTCGGCACCTGCGGCACCAATCCGGGATAGTAGGCTTTCCGATGAGCGATCTGGTCGAGCACGACGGCGTCGGCGAAACCATGACGCCGCAGGTGCTCCGCCGCGTCGCGGCCGCCGGCGCCCGAGCCGGCATCGGTCGAGGACAGCAGACGGCCGGTCGCATACTCGCCCAGCGTCATCCACAGCCGGGCCTGCCAGCGCGCCTGCGCGCCGCCCGCGCACAGCCAGTGCGCCAGCCCGAAATGGTCCGGGTGACTGTGGGTGCACAGCACGCGCTGCACCGGAAGGCCGTCGAGCCGCTGATCGATCAACGTCTCCCAGTGGCCGCGCGTCGCCGCGTCGTCGATGCCGCAGTCCACCAGCGTCCAGCGCTTCTGACCGGCGCAGGCGTCCTCCAGCAGCCAGACGTTGACGTGATCGAGCGCGAACGGCAGCGGCATCCGCGCCCAGGCGATGCCCGGCGCCACCGGCAGCGTCGCGCCCGGTTCGGGCACGCGGTCGGCAAAGCAGTAGTCGAGTTCGCGCTCGCTGGCATTCATGGCGGGGTCCGGTGATCGTCAAAGGAACCCCGATTGTAGCGGCTCGGCGCGCGGCGTCGCGCGGCCGGCGCCGACGCCGCGCCACTTCCGCGCTACAATCCGGCGCTGAAGGGTGTTCCGCATGGCCCCTCCCGGGACGCCGCGCCGGCCCCTCCGCCGCCTTCCGCCGACCGACGATGACGACGCCATACGATCCCCCCCACGAGCCATCCCACTGCGCAGACGATCACTCGCTGACTCGGCTGTTCCAGAACAATCGTGACTGGGTGGACCAGATGCTGGCGTCCGATCCCTCCTACTTCATGCGGCTCGCCGACCAGCAGTCGCCGGAACTGCTCTGGATCGGCTGCTCGGATTCGCGCGTGCCGGCCAACGAAATCATCGGCCTGCCGCCGGGCGAGGTCTTCGTCCACCGCAATATCGCGAACGTCGTCGTCCATTCGGACCTGAACTGCCTGTCGGTGATTCAGTTTGCGGTCGAGGTCCTGAAGATCCAGCACATCATGGTCGTCGGCCACTACGGCTGCTCGGGCGTGCGCGCCGCGCTGATGGACACGCGCGTCGGCCTCGCCGACAACTGGCTGCGGCACGTCCAGGACGTGCGGGACAAGCATGCGGCCATGCTCGAGCGCTGGCCGATGGGACCGGCGCGGCACCGGCGCCTGGTGGAGCTCAACACCATCGAGCAGGTCGTGCACGTGTGCCGCACGAACATCGTCCAGGACGCCTGGGCGCGCGGCCAGCCGTTGACGATGCATGGCTGGACCTATGGCGTGCACGATGGGCGGCTGCGCGACCTCGGCATGACCGTCTCGAATCCGCACGATCTCGAAACGCACTACGCCCGGTGCATCGCGGCGATCGGCCAGCAAGGCAGCGGACCCGCAGACCCGGCCGAAGCGGCCGCCGCGCCGGCCTGACGCGTCATGTCGATCGGTCGTACCCTCGCCCTGATCGCCCTGATCGTCCTGACCGCGCTGGCGCTGCCGCCGTTCGCACCGGCCCGCGCCGCGCCCGGCATGGCAACCGCCTCGACCACGTCCGCGCCCGACATGAACGAGACCGTGGTCATGATCCCCGGCGAGGGGGCCGGCGCCGCGGCGCTCGAGACCACGCTCTTCACGCCGGACGGCAAGGGGCCGTTCCCGGTGGTGATCTTCAACCACGGCAAGGAACGCGGCGATCCGCACCGGCAGGCGCGCAGCCGTCCGCTCGCCTTCGCCCGGGAATTCGTGCGGCGCGGTTACATGGTGGTGGCGCCGAACCGGCGTGGCTTCGCCCGTTCGGGCGGCATCTACACCGAGCAGTCCTGCGCCATCGACGCCAATGGCCTGGAACAGGCCGCCGACATCGCGGCGACGGTGCGCTATGTCGCGCATCTCGCCAATGCCGACGCGAGCCGCATCGTGATCGCCGGTGCCTCGCAGGGCGGTCTCGCCACGCTCGCCTATGGCGTGCAGCCGGTCGCGGGCGTGCGCGGGCTGATCAACTTCGTCGGCGGCCTGCACCAGGACAGCTGCGTGCAATGGCAACAGGCGATGATCGACGCATTCCGGGACTACGGGCAGCGCTCGCGCCTGCCGACCCTGTGGTTTTACGGCGACAACGATCTGTTCTGGCCACAGGCGCTGGCGCAGCACCTGCTGACCGTCTATCGGGAGGGCGGCGGTTTGGCGACGATGATGGACTTCGGCAACTACAAGGACAATGCGCACCGGCTGGTGGGCGACCGCGACGCGGTGCCGATCTGGTGGCCGGCCGTCGAGAACTTTCTCGTTGCGCTGCATCTGCCGGTCGCGCCACGCCATCCGGTCGCGCAGACGTTGCGGCCGCCCGCCACCGGCTATGCACCGCTCGACGCGGTGGCCGCCGTTCCCTATCTCGACGACGACGGGCGCGAAGGCTATGCGGCCTTCCTGCAACAGTATCCCAGCCGCGCCTTCGCCGTGTCGGCGAGCGGCGCTTGGTCCTGGGCCGAGGGCGGCGACGATCCGACGGCGGTGGCGCTGGACAACTGCCAGCGCAACAGCCACGAGCCATGCCGCCTGTACGCGGTCGACTTCGACGTGGTCTGGAACGCGCATTAGCGACGTACATGCGCGCGATACGCAGAAAAGCGCGTCGCATCCCGGCGCGCTGCCCGCCCATGCCGCCGATTCTCGTGGTCTTCCGCCGATTCACGGAGGAGAATGAAAGGTCCCTCCCCGCGGAGGGTGTGTCATGCACTTCAGGCTTAACGTTCGAGGTTCGCTTCCATGTCACGCATTGTCACGATCGGCGACACGTTCTCGAAGGTCCTGCGGCTGGCCGCGCAGGACATTCGGCTGTTTGCCGAGCATATCGGCGATATGAATCCCCTGCATCATGACGAGGAACACGCGCGCCGCGCCGGTTTCGCCGGACCGATCGCTTCCGGTTCGCATCCGACCGCGCATTTTCTCGCCGCCGCCACCACCCACTTCACGACCTTCGCGCAACCGCTGCTGCTGGAATTCAATGTGCAGGTGAAGAAGCCGGCAGTGTCCGGCGACCTGCTGACGATGACCTGGACCGTCGTCGACGCTTTCTGGAAAAACACGTTGAACGGCGATCTGACCACGCTCGAAGGCGTGGTGATCAACCAGCGCGAGCAGATCACGCTGAACGCGACCGCGAAGATCCTGGTGAAACCGAAATCGGGCGATCTGTCGACCGGAGAAGGCTCCCCGTGACAGCCGCCCGCAACCGGATCAGTCGTCGAGCAGCGACAGATCGCGCACCGCGCCCTTGTCGGCCGACATGACCAGCTTGGCGTAGGCCTTGAGGGCGCCGGACACCTTGCGCGGGCGTGGCTTGACGGGCTTCCACCCCTTGGCATTCTGTTCGTCGCGGCGCCGCGCCAGTTCCTCGTCGGACAGCAGCACGTCGATCGTGCGGTTCGGAATGTCGATGCGGATCCGGTCGCCGTCGCGCACGAGACCGATCGCCCCGCCCGCCGCCGCTTCGGGCGAGCAATGACCGATCGACAAACCCGAGGTACCGCCCGAGAAGCGGCCGTCCGTGAGCAGCGCGCAGGCCTTGCCCAGACCCTTGGACTTGATGTAGCTCGTGGGATAGAGCATCTCCTGCATGCCCGGGCCGCCCTTGGGGCCTTCGTAACGCACGATCACCACGTCGCCGGCCTTGACCTTGTCATTGAGGATGTTCTCCACCGCCTCGTCCTGCGATTCGGTCACATGCGCCGTGCCCTCGAACACGTGAATGCTCTCGTCCACGCCGGCGGTCTTCACCACGCAGCCGTCCAGCGCGATGTTGCCCGTCAGCACGGCAAGGCCGCCCTCCTGGGAAAACGCATGCTCGTTGGAACGGATGCAGCCCTCGGCGCGGTCCAGATCCAGACTCGGCCAGCGCGTGTTCTGGCTGAACGCCACCTGCGTCGGAATGCCGGCCGGCCCGGCCATGTAGAAGTGCCGGACGGCCTCGTCCTGCGTGCGCACGATGTCCCACCGGTCCAGCGCGTCCTTCATCGTGGGGGCGTGCACGGTCGGCAGATCGGTATGCAGCTTGCCGGCGCGGTCCAGCTCGCCCAGGATCGCCATGATGCCGCCCGCCCGGTGCACGTCCTCGATATGGTACTTGTTGGTGTTCGGCGCCACCTTGCACAGCTGCGGCACGCTGCGCGAGAGGCGGTCGATGTCGGCCATGGTGAAGTCGATCTCCGCTTCGCGCGCGATCGCCAGCAGATGCAGGATGGTGTTGGTGGAGCCGCCCATCGCGATATCCAGCGTCATCGCGTTCTCGAACGCCTTGAAGCCCACCGAACGCGGCAGGACGCGCGCGTTTTCCTGCTCGTAGTATTCGCGGGCCAGTTCGACGACGCGGCGGCCGGCGCGCTTGAAGAGTTGCTCGCGGTCCGCGTGCGTGGCGACCACCGTGCCGTTGCCGGGCAACGACAGGCCCAGCGCCTCGGTGAGGCAGTTCATCGAGTTGGCCGTGAACATCCCCGAGCACGAGCCGCAGGTCGGGCAGGCGGAGCGCTCCACTTCTGCCACGTCGGCATCGGAATAGGCCGGGTCCGCCGCGATCACCATCGCGTCCACCAGATCGAGTTTCTTGAACTCGATGGTCTTCGTCACGGGGTTGGCCAGCCGTGTCTTGCCGGCTTCCATCGGCCCGCCGGAGACGAAGATCGCCGGAACATTGAGCCGCATGGCGGCCATCAGCATGCCGGGGGTGATCTTGTCGCAGTTGGAGATGCACACCATGGCATCGGCGCAGTGCGCATTGACCATGTATTCCACCGAGTCCGCGATGATCTCGCGGCTGGGCAGCGAATACAGCATGCCGTCATGGCCCATCGCGATGCCGTCGTCGACCGCGATGGTGTTGAATTCCTTGGCGACGCCCCCCGCGGCTTCGATCTCGCGCGCGACGAGCTGGCCCAGGTCCTTCAGGTGCACATGGCCCGGCACGAACTGGGTGAACGAGTTGACGACCGCGATGATGGGTTTGGAAAAGTCCTCGTCTTTCATGCCGGTGGCGCGCCACAGGGAGCGCGCTCCCGCCATGTTGCGGCCGGCGGTGGAGGTTTTGGAACGGTATGCGGGCATTGTCGTGGCGAAAGAAGTATCGCGGAAAAAAGCGGGAAGGGAGGCGGGCCACGGGAATAAAGGCCCCTCGCGCGCCCGTGCGGACAACCTCTTGAGCCGTGCTCTGGGCGAACGCGGCCAGTATATCCCAGCCCCCGCGGGCGTGCGCTGGGCCCGCCCGGCCGAGACGACGTCATGCGCTGTTGCGGGCCCGCGAGCCGGACGCAAAAAAAAGCCGTTCGTCAGAACGGCCCAATCATTCGACGTGATCAGCGTCATCGCAGCTCGCGATGCCGGTTAGAAGTCCGGCCTGCGTGCGAGTTCCCGGATATCGTAAAATTATTTTTCGAGTCCCTCCTCCACTTTCCCGCACGCCACGTGCCGCCGGCCTGCCTATACTGCTCTCCAGCACGACCGTGCTATTTCAACGATCGAAGCGGAGTTGCGATGGCCTTGCCCCCTTTGCTGCACAACCTCAGCCTGCCCGTGATCGCGGCGCCGATGTTCACCATCAGCTATCCGGAACTGGTCATCGCCCAGTGCCGGGCCGGCATCGTCGGCACCTTCCCTGCGCTGAACGCACGTCCCGCGGCGCAGTTGAGCGACTGGCTCGACGAAATCCGGGAGCGGCTGGCGGCCGACGGCGCCGCTGCGCGTCCCGGCCCGCTGGCGGTCAATCAGATCATCCACGCCTCGAACACCCGCCTGGAAAGCGATCTGCGCGTATGCGCCGCGCACCGGGTGCCGATCCTGATCACCAGCCTGCGCGCCCCGATGCGCGAGCTGGTCGACGAAGTGCATCGCTATGGCGGCCTTGTCCTGCACGATGTGGTCAGCGTGCGGCATGCCGGCAAGGCGCTCGAGGCGGGCGTGGATGGTCTGATCCTGGTCTGCGCGGGAGCGGGCGGCCATGCCGGCACCCTGTCGCCCTTCGCGCTGCTGGCGGAGGTGCGGCGCCTGTTCGACGGGCCGCTCGTCCTGTCCGGGGCGATCGGCCAGGGTGCGGCGATACTCGCCGCACAGGCGATGGGCGCCGACCTCGCCTATATCGGCACACGCTTCATCGCCACGCGCGAAGCGCAGGCGGCGCCGGCCTACAAGCAGGCGCTGGTCGACGCCGGGGCGGCGGACATCGTCTATACCGATCACTTCACCGGCATCCGTGGCAACTACCTGCGGCATAGCATCGTCGCGCTGGGACTCGATCCGGACGCCCTGCCGGCCGGCGGCACGGGTGCCGCGGCCGTGCGTTTCGACGACAGCCGCGGCAAGGCTTGGAAAGATGTATGGGGCGCGGGACAGGGCGTGGGAGCGATCGACGATGTGCCGCCACTGGCCGAACTGGTAGGGCGGATGAGGGCCGAATATGCGGCCGCGGCGCGGCGCATCACCGCGTTGGCGACCGACGTTGCGCCGCTTGATGTCACTTGATGCCGCTTGGTTGTGTTTGATGCCATGCGAGGCCGGCCGATGCCGGCCCGGTGCCCGTTCGCTCAGTTGCGATAGAGCTCCGAAAGCGGACGCGGCACCTCTTCCCAGAGGGAGCGCACGCTCGGCACGCTGGCCGCGCGCAGCGTCAGCGCATGGCGCCGCTCGGTGCCTCTGCCCCGCTCGGCGTTGTAGCGG
This sequence comes from Robbsia betulipollinis, assembly GCF_026624755.1. NCBI lineage: Bacteria > Pseudomonadati > Pseudomonadota > Betaproteobacteria > Burkholderiales > Burkholderiaceae > Robbsia > Robbsia betulipollinis. The sequence continues at coordinate 70,096 of NZ_JAPMXC010000010.1, read as the reverse complement.
GCGATGTCGGCCCGCAGGGAACCCTCGCCCCGCGCCACGTCGTTCCCGGCGTTTCCTGCACGGCGGGCGCCGGCATGGGCGGACGCACGCGAGGGCAGGTAGCGGTGTTTCGGGACTGCCGGGTGAGCGTCGGCATCGCCGGCGACGGCGGCGTCGACCGCTTCCGAATCTGTGGTTTTTTCCATACGCGGAGCGGCCTGTTCCGGCACTGCCGCGCCGGTATTGGCGATCGCTGCGGGTGTCGACGACGTGATGCGCGGTGGCGTCGCGCCAGGCACGATCGTCGCAAGCGCCGCCGCCCTGGCGCCGGCCTCCGCCCGTGCGGCGAGCGCATCGGGCGATTCCTGCGCGGCGGCCGGCACGGTGACCCGTACGTCCGTTCTGCCTTCCGGCCGTGCCGCGAGCGCCACCGGGGACGGCTCCGACGCACGGCGCGCCTCGACCACACTGCCGATCACGACCGTCGCCAGCGTCACCGCGACCGTCACGCCCGCCACGACCACCGCAATCAGCGCCAGCCAGGCAGGACGGGATCGCTTGTGACGAATGGCGACGAGCATGTCAGAAGTGCGCGAAATGGAGCCGACCCGGGACATGGTATGTAGGTGGACGAAACGCAAAGTGAGAGGAGCCGCGGCCGCCCGGTGCAAACGGCATCCGCTGGGGTCGAATTTAAGCGCGTGGCGACATGATGTCGAGCCTCAAAGTGTTAGACGCCGGACGCTCTTGTAACCACGTGTAACCCTGTTACAACTACGCCGTTTGTGCTTGCGCCGCCGCGTGAAACACGGCATGGCCGCGCCGCCGGTCGTTCAAATGGCCGTTTCCGGGAAATTCATGCGTTAGATGAATGAATAGCCAAATAGAATGAATTTGTTTTTTCAATCGATTTCGGTTGGAATTGTCTTATCGTCTCTTCACCGGAACGTCTCCCGGCCGTTCCTCTTCCCTGCGCCATGGCCCGCCCCAAATACCTGCCCGATAATTTCACCCTGTCCCTCGTGGCCACCGTCGTGGTCGCGAGCCTTTTTCCCGCGCACGGGATCGGCGCGACCGTCTTCGGTCATCTGACGACAGTCGCGATCATGCTGCTGTTCTTTCTGCACGGCGCGAAATTGCCGCGCGAGGCGCTAGTCGCGGCCATCACGCACTGGCGTCTGCACCTGCTGATACTGGGCAGCACCTTCGTCATGTTTCCGCTGCTCGCGCTCGGCCTGCGGCCGGTGCTGTCGCCGCTGGTCACCCCGGCGCTGTATACCGGCGTTCTGTTCACCTGCATGCTGCCGTCCACGGTGCAGTCGTCGATCGCGCTGACCTCGATCGCCAAAGGCAACGTGCCGGCCGCCGTCTGCGCCGCGTCCGCGTCGAGCGTGCTCGGCATCTTTCTCACGCCGCTGCTCGCCGGCGTGATCCTGTCCACGCGCGGCAGCGGCGGCGCCTCGCCCCTGCACATGATCGGCGGCATCGTGATGCAGTTGCTGGTGCCCTTCATCGCCGGCCAGATCGCCCGGCATTGGATCGGCGCCTGGGTGACGCGCAAGAAAGCCATGCTGAAGCTGGTCGACAACAGTTCGATCATCCTGACGGTGTACAGCGCGTTCAGCGCGGCCGTGATCGAGGGCCTGTGGCACGAGATTCCGCCCGCGGCCATCGGCGGTCTGGTCCTGGTGAACCTGATCCTGCTCGCCATCGCGCTGGGCGTCACCACGCTGGTCAGCCGCCGTCTGGGCTTCTCCCAGGCGGACCGCATCACGATCATGTTCTGCGGCTCGAAGAAGAGCCTGGCGGCCGGGATCCCGATGGCGAAGGTGCTGTTCGCCGGCGCGGTCGGCGGGGCGGGGACCGTGGTCCTGCCGCTGATGTTGTTCCATCAGATCCAGTTGATGGTCTGCTCGGTGCTGGCGCAGCGTTTCGGCGCGCGCGACATCGCGCTCGACGACGGGGGCGCCCTGGCGCCCACCCCCACGCCGCCGCCAGGACGCTGACCGGCGTCACATCGCCGTTCGCCGCCGGCCCGGCACCCGGCCTCCCGTTGACGGACAATGGCAGGCATTTCCACGAAGGAACGATATGTCGACTGGCAACGAGGAATTGACGCACGACGGCGCGGACCGAGTCATCGCCGGCGAGGGCACGACCGAGCAGGCTTGGCGGGCATGGCCCGGGCTGGCCGCGCTGGCCGGCATCGCGGCAACGGAACTGGTGCCGCCCGGACGCCGCGCGGTGATCCTTGCGCCGCACCCGGACGACGAACTGCTGGGCACCGGCGGCCTGATCGGCAGTCTGTTGTCCCTGCCGGCCGCCGAGGCCGCCGCCGACGTGCTGGTCGTCGCCGTGACCGACGGCACCGGCAGCCATCCGGACTCGCCCCTGTGGCCCGCCGGACGGCTCGCGCAGGTGCGTCCGGCCGAGACCAGGGACGCGCTGCGCATCCTCCGCGACGGCGTGGCGCCCTGCCGCGCGGACGAAACGCCCGGGCGCGCGTTGCGTGTCGTGCGTGCCGGTCTTCCCGACGGCGGCGTCGCCGCGCACGAGGAGGCGCTATGCCACTTTCTGCGCGGCCAGCTACGGGCGGACGATGTGCTGTTCGCCACCTGGCGCTTCGACGGCCATCCGGATCACGAAGCGGTGGGCCGGGCAGGCGCCCGCGCCGCGGCCGAAAGCGGCGCGACCCTGATCGAGGTCCCCGTCTGGGCATGGCACTGGGCGACCCCGGGCGACCCTCGCCTGCCGTGGGACCGGGCGCGCCGCCTGCTCCTGTCTTCCTCGGTCACGCAAGCGAAGCGACGCGCGGTCCAGGCCTATCCGAGCCAGTTGGTGAAGGATGCGTCAACCGGCGCCCCGCCGATCCTCCCCCCGCATGTCCTCGCGCGCGTGCTCCGGGAATTCGAAGTGTTTTTCGTCTGAGGCCGGCCGTCGCACACCCGCCGATTGTCGCCGCCGCGGGTAACAACCCTTTGCGATTCGTTGTATTGATGGACCCGCTTCCCGGGCCTACTCTTGGTGCAAGGGCCCACGCCGATGCGGGCCCCGCCAGATGGAGTACGTATCGTGAAAAATCCGATGAAAAACCTGAAACTGATCGTGGCGACCTGCGCCAGTCTTGCCGCCCTGACCGCGGTGCCCGGCGTGCACGCGCAGGACAGTTCGATGCCGACGGCATCGCAATCCCGCCAATCGCCTCCGCCGCCGGCGCGCCACGCGCGTCGCGTCGCGCCGAACGACAACGGTTGCACCGGTCCCGCGAGTTTCTGCAATACGTATTTCGGTAATTGACCGCGCGCCGGCGGCGGTCGGTGCCTCGCGCCCGAGGGCGGCTTCGGCCGCCCTCAGGCGTTTTGCCGGAACATTTCCGCGACGTGGTCGATGAAGGTCCGCACGCGCCGATTGACGAAACGGCGGCTGGGGTAGACCAGGAAGAGCGAAACGTCGCCGTCGTTGACGATGGCGGGCGCCACCAGGCGTTGCAGCTTGCCGCTTTTCAGGTCGTGTTCGACCAGGGCCTGCGGGAGGATCGAGAAGCCCATGCCTTCGAGCGCCGCGCCGTGCAGCATCATCGGCGAATTCGATGAGAATACCGGGGTCAGGTGCACGCGCGACGCGGTGTCGCCGTCGACGAATTGCCACAGGTGGCTGCGCATGTCGTTGCTGGGCGCGAGAAAGGCATGCGCCTCGAGATCGCGCGGCTCCCGGGGAATGCCCGCCCGCGCCAGGTAGGCAGGCGCGGCGACCGGGATGCGCGTCAGCGTGTCGAGTGCCCGCATGACCAGCGTTTCGGATTTCACCATATGATCGGCGACGATGCCCACATCGTAGCCCTCGTCGACGAGGTCCACGGGGCGGTCCATCAACGTGACCTGCAGGGCGATTCCCGGAAACCGCTCCCGATAGGACGCGAAAACCGGCGCGAGCCGCATCAACGCGAACCCGGCCGACGACACCACGCGCAGCGCGCCCCGGGTCTCGCTCGAGGCGCGCGCGACGCTCGTCTCGATATCGTCGATCTGGTCGAGCACCGCGCGACAGCCTTCGAGATAGGACTGCCCGGCATCGGTCAGCGCAACCCGCCGCGTCGTGCGATTGAAAAGGCGGATATCGAGATGCGATTCGAGGCTGGCGATGCTGCGCGTGACGACCGGCACCGAGACATCCAGCTGCTGCGCGGCGCGCGTGAAGCTTTCCGCTTCCGCCACCCGCGTGAAGACCCGCATCGCGTGAATCAGATCCATGTTCTCGCCTCGGTGATGTCCGGATGCCGGAAGGCCCGGACGCCGGCGATGTGACGGTGACGCGCAGACGCTCGAGGGAGGCGATGTCCGGCCCCACCCAGAGCGGGTCCGCGAGCGTGCGCGACGTCCGCTAGCCTTCCCGGCTCGACAGCCCCTGCCCCGGCTTGGAGGCCGCTGCCGGAAACAGCAGTTCCAGCGGATGCGCCAGCAGACGGCGCCCCACGCTGCGATAGATGTCCCGCTTGTCCACCGGCAGCGAGGTACGCGAGCGCAGCGCCATCTGGAACGCCAGCGTGAAACTGACCGCCACATTCAGCATGGCCATCGCCGCCGTGCCCGCCACGGCCCACCAGAGTACGCTTTCGTGCAGCACCTTGGGGCCCAATACGCCAAGCGCCACGGCGATCGACCCGGTCGAGAGCGTCACGTGCCGGACTTCGAACGGCAGCGCGAACGCGGTCATCACGGCCGGCACGAGCCCGAGCATCAGCCCGAGCGCGACATTGCTGACGATGCCCGAGAAATTATGCCGCCAGAAATGCGCGACCCGCGCCGCGCCCGCATTGCCGAACACGAAACGCAGGCGACGGTTGTAGTTCAGCACGTCGCCGATCCGGTGCAGGGCAAACCAGTTCTCCGCCCAGCCGGCGAGCAGACTCGACGCCCAGAGCAGCACGCCGGTCATGGCTGCGTAAAGCGGCGTGGGACCCAGCAGCGAGAACGACGCGAGCGTGGCGCGCGCCTTTTCGGGCGTGATCAGGTGGCCGCCCGTGAGGCGGAACCATGCCAGTTGCACCAGCAGGCAGAGCGGAAAAACCAGCGCCAGGTTGCCGAAGATCGCCGCGGCCTGGGTGCGCATCAACGCCACCACCTCGGCGGCAAACGCTTCCAGACCCTCGGGTGTCCCGGCGGCTTCCAGACGTTGCGCGATGGCCGGCGCGGTCATCGCCGGCTGCTTGGTCGCCAGCGTGAAATGCAGGAAATGCATCAGCACGAAGCTCCACGCGTAGTTCAGCCCGGCGAGGAAGCCCTCGACCATGGGCTGCATGTGCGAGCCGGTGATGAAGAACTTGAAGTACACCGTGACCGCGGTCACCGCGCCGCCGCCGGACGCCATCCACAGCATCTGGCGATACTGCCGGCGGTCGCGCGCGATGTAGTGCCCGCCGGTCTGCGCGCAACTTTCGACCATCTTGCGCGCCAGCAACGCGAAATTCATCCGCAGCAGGTGCCCGACGCTTTGCCGGGCGCGGGTGGCACGTATCAGGTCGGCGATCAGATGGGCTTGCGATGCGGGGTCGTCGGTCGTCATCCAGGCATCGAGCAGGCGTTCGAAACGGATCAGGCGTTCGCGCATCCGTTCGACCTGGAACACCACCTCGACGCTGACGCCGTTCGCATCCAGATGCGCATACAGCTCGCGGATCGCCGCGTGGCATTCGTCCAGCAGCGCGCGCAGCACATTCACTTCCTGCAGCAGGCGGAGCGCGGCATCCATGTGCTCCGCCCTCCCGGCAGCACCCTCCCGGGCACCCTCCAGCGTCGGGTCCAGCACCCCGCGCGACGCGACGTCGGACTCGCGCGCCTGCGCCTCGCGCATCGCATGCGCCGCCTCGACGCTTTGCATCGCCGGACCAAGACGATAGAACGGCAGCGCCTGGATGCGCGCCTCGGACAAGCGCGAGCGGACCGCCGAGGACAGGCCAGTGGAACCGATCTGATAACACAGGTTGTGCATGGCCGCGAGCAGGGCGTGCGAGAAGTCGCCGGCGCCGCCGGCGCCCGTCACGCCCCCCTCGGCCTCGTCTTCGTGCCGTGGACGCCGCGCCGCGCCGCGCTCGTCGGCGCGGGCGGCGGTATCGGCGTCGTCCATGCCGTAGAGCAACAGGTTGCGCAGGGCGTCGAGCAACTCGGCCGGAATCGTGTCGATCCAGCTCGCTTCGTCGGCGACATGGCCATCGTCCGCATCCGCGAACATCAGCGTTACCAGCGCCGACAGACTGCGCGTGTTGGGTGCCGGCGGGATCAGCGACGACTGCAGGCGCTCGACCAGCGCCCCCCAGAACCCCGAGCGGGTCGGCATGCCGGTATCGCACAGCAGCGAAATCGCGTCGCCCTCGGCCAGCGTGGCGCGCAGCAGCCGCGCCACGTCGCGCTTCCAGTCAGGGTGCTGGTCGAGCATGCGCAACAGGTAGCGCAAACGCACATGCTGGGGCCGGGAAACGCGCCGGTCGACCTTGCCGTCCGGCAGGCCGCCGCGGCGCACCCAGCGGACCAGTTCGATCAGCCATTGGTGGCGGGCGCCATGCGGCGCCTGCCACTCGACATGCGTCAGTAGTTCAATGAGTTGGCGCCCGCCGTTGCGGGAGGCGCGCCATTTTTTCAGCGTTGCTGCGAGAGTTCGAAACATAGAGGCGGGTATCGGAAGCGGCTGTCGTCAGGGATTCTACCGACTTCGACGATTCTACCGATTCTCCGCGGATTCCCGCCGGCGATCCGAGGGCGCCCGCACGTGCTGGCGCCATCAGCCCTCGCGGGGCTCAGTCGGCCGTATCGTTCGCAACCGGGATCGACGAAACCGAGCGCGATACGGCATGGGCGCGCACCGTGGTGCCATAGACGAAAGCGGTGTCGCGGCGATTCGCGCTTTGCGGAGCGTAGCCTGCCCGCACCGCGTCGGCCAGTTCGGCCCGCACCTCGGCGCGGGTCTTCTGGATATTACCGCCCGCGTTCAGCGTCTGGCTGTCCTGGGCAAATGCCGGAACGGCGATGACGGTGGAAAACAGCAGCGTGGCGATGGTGATCTTTTTCATGACGTCTCTCGGTGAGTCGGTAACGCAGGGTGTCCAATGGGGACATCCCGTCGACAGAGACAATATTAGACTTTGACTATCGAATGCGAAACTCCGATAGAATAAAAATATTATTTAATATAAGACAACAATCCGAGTTAACCCTAGGGGCAGGTACCGGCTGCCGTTCCGTAAGTCATTGTTTCCGTCGCATACTTCCGCGGCGCAAGCGAGTATGCTTGGATTTCCGAGACATCGTCTCGAACCCGAACACGTTTCCGGAGTCTCTGGATGAAAAATACGCGCGCAATCGACCGCCGGCCCCTGCTCACCATGCTGTATGGCTTGGGTGTCGCCATCGCGATGCTGGTGACGGCACTGCCGGTGCATGCGCAAGGCGCGCCGTCGCGCATGGCCGAGTGCAACCATCAGTCGGCGGGCAAGAGCGGTGCGGACCGCAAAGCCTTCATGCATGATTGTCTGTCGAACAAGCCCGCGCCGCCGCCCAGCCGCCAGGACAAGATGCGTATGTGCAACCACGACGCGACCGGCCGCAAAGGCGACGATCGCAAGGCCTTCATGAAGGATTGCCTGAGCAACCACTGAGTCGTCACGCACGCTTGCCCGCACTGGCCGCTGCGTTACCGGCCAGCGCAGGCGCGCGCGACGGCATCACACTCCGGCCGGCCATGCCCGCCGGACGAAGCGGTGGCGGTGCGCCCGGTCAATACGTCGTGGCGGAACGGCGGCAGGCGAGATACAGCGTCTGCTGGTCGGACTTGATGCTGCGCGTCAGCTCGTCGTAGCCGCCATCGCCGCACGCCACCTTGGCGCGCCGCTCGCACTCGGACCAGTCGCCGCCGCCGTTGCAGCTGACCTGCATGGTCGGCCGACCGTCCGCCGTGAACAACGGCGGCGCCGAACTGCACCCGGCCAGCACCAGCAGGCCGATTCCCCAAAAGAGCCCATTTTTCATTTTGCGTCCGCCTTTCCGGTGTGATTCACATTGTTCGCCTGCGCGCGCCCTTTCCACTCGCCGCCCCGGCCCAGCCAGTGACGGCGCCCCGAGTCGAACGTTGCCGCCAGATAGAAGGCGGCCACACCCGGCAACAGTAGCGCCTGCCAGGCCGGTTGCCGGTAATAACGCAGCATCGGCCGGTAGCTGAGCAGCATCATGCCCCAGGCGGCGAGGGCGGGCAGCGTCCACCACGCACCCGCGATCGCTCCCGCGAGCGTCAGCACGGGCGGCGCCAGATAGGTCAGCACCATGCCGGCGCACGCGCCCAGCAGCAGCCAGGGCGAGTAGTGCAACTGTGTGTAGGCGGTCCGCGCGATCATACGCCAGATGTCCGGCCAGCCGTCGTACGGCCGGATCGACCTGGCATCGTCGGCGAGATCGAGGCGGACGGCTCCTCCCTTCTTGATCTCGGCGGCCAGCGAGCAGTCGTCGATCAGCGCGCCCTTGATCGCGGCCAGGCCACCGATGCGCTCGAGCGCGGAGCGGCGCAACAGGATGCAGCCCCCGGCGGCGCCGGCGGTTCGGCGCCGCCGGTCCGCGATCCAGGAAAACGGGTAGAGCTTGGCGAAAAAGAACACGAAAGCCGGGATCAGCAGCCGCTCGGCGCGCGACGCGCAGCGCAAACGCACCATCAGCGAGGTCATGTCGAGGCCCTCGCGCAGCGCCCGTGCCAGCAGCGTGCCGAGCCCGTCGGCGGGATGGGTGATATCCGCATCGGTCAGCCAGATCCATTCGGCGCCCGGCAGCAGCGTCGCCTGCGCGGCGATGCCTTCGGCCTGGGCCCAGACTTTGCCGCTCCAGCCGCCGGGCAGGTCGCGGGCGTGCACCACATGCAGCCGGGCCGGGGCGTCGCCCCCCAGGGCGGCGGCCGCGGCGCGCGCGGCGGCCGCCGTGCCATCGTCGCTATGGTCATCGACGACGATCACGGACAGTGCGCCGGCATAGCGCTGCGAGAGTAGCGAACGTACCGCCGGGCCGATCACGTCGACCTCGTTGCGCGCCGGCACGACCGCGACGACCGCGGGCCAGCCCTGCCCCGCGGGCAGCGTCGCGTCCGACGCAGGCAGGCGCACCTTCCAGAACCCGCCCCGGAAGAAAAACAGAACCGTCCAGATCATGAACGACAGACACGCCACTACCGCGGCCATGCGAATCCTTTCAATGCGAATGCAATCGCGACTGCAATAGCGAGTGCGACGGGCGAGTGCGGCGGCGAGCGCCACAGTGGCTGCACGGCGGTTGCAACTGCGAATGCAATCGTGGGTTGCCGGCCCGCGTCGGCTGGGGCCGCTCGCCGGTGGCGGACGGTGGACGCGTGTCGGGACCGTGGGACCACGGCCGGATGCTAGCTTACCGCAAGCCGTGCCGGAAACGCATTGGACTTCGCGCCATGCATGAGATGCCCGGGCCGCCGTCCGGCCTTACACGGGCGTTCGCGCACGGCGACATGAGCGTGGAGGCGGCCGCTGGCAGCTGGCAGCAGGGGGCGTGCGGTGAGCAGGGGGCGGGTGCCGGGGGGGTGCGCAGCAGGCGGCGCGCGGCATCGGCCATGCCGCGCGCCCTGCGTTGGCCGTCAGGCGAGGGGCGTTGCCGCGGTGGTCGTGCCGGCATCGGCCGCGACGATCGGCTGCCGGCGCTTGACCACGCCCACCGCGAGCGCCGTCGCGAGCGTACCGGCGACGATCGCGACCACGTACATGCCTACATGAGTGACCGCATTCGGAATCGGCAGCACGAAAATGCCGCCATGCGGCACCTTCAGCTCGACACCGGCACCCATCGAGATCGCACCGGCGATCGCCGACCCGATCATGCAGGCCGGAATGATGCGCAGCGGGTCGCGCGCGACGAAGGGAATCGCGCCTTCGCTGATGAAGGCCAGACCGAGCACCCCCGCCGCATTGCCCGCCTCGCGCTCCTCCAGCGTGAAACGGCTGCGGAACAGCCAGCAGGCGAGCGCAATGCCGAGCGGCGGCGTCATGCCCGCAGCCATCACCGCGGCCATCGGCGTGTAGACCGAACTCGCGAGCAGGCCGGTACTGAACGCATAGGCGGCCTTGTTGACCGGCCCCCCCATGTCGAAGGCCATCATCGCGCCGAGCAGCGCGCCCAGCGCCACCGCGCTGCCGGTCTGCATCGCCTTGAGCCAGCTTTCCAGCGCATGCAGGGCGGTCGCCACCGGCGTGCCCACCACATAGATCATCAGCAGGCCGACCGCCAGCGTCGACAGCAGCGGAATGATCAGCACCGGCTTCAGGCCCTGGAGATTGCGCGGCAAGGGCAGCTTGCGGCTGATCAGCAGGGCGATGTAGCCGGCCATGAAACCCGAGACGATGCCGCCGAGAAACCCGGCGTTCAGGCTGGACGCCAGCATGCCGCCCACCATGCCGGGCGCGATGCCCGGCCGGTCCGCGATCGAATAGGCGATATAGCCGGAGAGCACCGGCACGATGAGCACGAATGCGGATTTCGCGCCGATCTGGAACAGCGACCAGGCCAGCGTGCCCTTGTGCGCGTCGTCGAACGCGTAGATGCCGCCGAGTGCGAACGACAGGGCGATCAACAGGCCGCCCGCCACGATGAAGGGCAGCATGAAGGAGACGCCCGTCATCAGATGCCGGTACACGTCGGCGGTGGCGCGCGAGCGCGGCGCGGCCGACGTCGTGCCGCCGCGCCCGCCGTCGCCGGTGGCGGTGGCGGAAGCGCCCTGCGGTGCCCCGCCACCGCCGCTGGCCGCTATCGCGCCATCGATACGCGCCTCGACGATCGCCTTGCGCAGCAGATCGGCGCCCTTGCCGATCGCGCCCTTGGTGCCGGTCTCGTACAAACGCTTGCCGGCGAAACGCGCCTTGTCGACCTGGGTGTCGGCGGCGATCACCACCAGGTCCGCGCGGGCGATCTGCGCCTCGCTCAGGCGGTTCTGCGCGCCGACCGAGCCCTGTGTCTCGACGTGGATCTCGTGCCCGAGCGCTTTCGCGCCCTGCACCAGGCCCTCCGCCGCCATGAAGGTGTGCGCGATGCCCGTCGGACAGGAGGTGATCGCCACGATCTGCAGCGCCGCGGCGGCGGCCGGCGCACGGTGTGTCATGTCCGCCGTGTCCGCCGTCTTACCGGCGCTTGCGGCAACGCCGGTTATCCCGCCCGCGCCCAGGGCGGCGGCGGCCGCCAGCACCGCGTGCGGCGCGCGGATCGCCTCTTCGAGCGGCGCGCGATGGATCGAACGGCCGGCGAAACGTGTTTCGCCCGCGACGCCAGCTGCGTCGCCGTCGTCGTCGCCGGCCACGAACACGCCCTGCGCGGCGGCGATCTGCGCGGCGCTCAGGGTCTCGTGCCGGCCCAGGCCATGCCGTACTTCCAGTACCAGGGTATCGCCGTTCGCCGTCGCGGCGCGACGCAGCGCCTCGGCGGCGACCAGCGCCGTCGTCGCGGTGGCGGCGCTCGGCGATGTCAGAACAATGCCTGCCAGATGGGTCATTTTGTTTTCCTTATGCTTCGCCGTGCGCGCGCTGCACGCTGCCGACGAATGTCTCCACATGAACCTGCTGCGCCAGCGCGTCGAGCGCGGCGGCGGACGGCAGATGCGGCCCGACGCGCGCCAGCTTGCCGGCGGCGAATGCCGTGGCGCGCCGGCCGCACTCGGGCCAGGCACGCCCCTCGATCAGGCTGGCGACCAGCCCGGCGACGAAAGCGTCGCCCGCACCGACGGTGCTGGTGACCGGTACCCGCAGCGGCGACGCCCGGAACCCGGCGTACGCCAGCGTCGCCGGTTGCGGCGTGGGGGCAGGCGTCGAATGCGGCGTCGCGTCCGGCATATTCAACGCCGGCGTCGCCTGCAGGCCGAACGCGCCGTCCTCGCCGAGCGAGACCACGACGCAGGCCACGCCGCGCGCCAGCAGCGCCGCGGCCGCGCCCTCGAGCGCCGTTCGGTCAGGCAGCGCGCGGCCCACCAGCTTTTCGAGTTCGGCGCGGTTCGGTTTGATCAGGTCCGGCAGGGACGCCGCGTCGTCGGCCGGCACGAGCCCGGGCGCCAGACTCGCCGTGAGCGGGGCGCCGCTGGTATCCAGGGCGACGCGTGCGCCCGCCTGGCGCAGCGTCCGGGTCAGCCGCCGGTAGAAACCGGGATCGACGCCGGGCGGCAGACTGCCCGCCAGCACGAACCAGCGCCCGGGCGCGGCGAGCCGCAGCACCGCCTGCTCCAGGGCCAGCAGATCGGCATCGGCCGGCGTGGCGCTGGCGAGATTGATGTCGGTGGTCTGCCCATGCGCGAGATCGACCAGCTTGACGTTGATCCGCGGCCGGCCGGCTACCCGCACGAAGCGGTCGTCGATGCGTTTGCTCGCGAACAACGCGTCGAAGAGCTGCGCGTCGTCGCGTCCGAGCAGGCCCGTGACGGTGGTGCGCAAGCCGTAGTCGGCCAGGCAGGACGCGACGTTGACGCCCTTGCCGCCGGCATTGAATTCGAGCGATTCGCCCAGGTTGACGGCGCCCGTCTGCAGCCCGTTGACGCAGACGGTCTGATCCAGCGCGGGGTTGACGGTCACCGTCACCACCGCGGTGCTGCCGGCCACGCCCGGGACGTTCACATGCGCTGCGTGCTGGTTCATGCGCCCTCCTGGACGGCGGCCGGCGCGGAAGCGGAGGCGGTCAGCGGCGGCAGCGGCAATGCCCGCACCGCGGCGACATCGGCACACGCGAGCGCGCGGTCCGCGAGCGCGCGCAGGGCGTCCCCATGCGAAGCGCGCAGCCGCGCCTTGACAGCGCCGATGTCCCCCGCGCTCATCGAAAGTTCGTCGACGCCCAACCCGGCGAGAATCGACGCGCCCAGCGGATCCCCGGCCAGCCCGCCGCAGACGCCCACCCACTTGGCGTGGCGGCGCGCGCCGTCGACGGTCTGCCGGATCAGGCGCAGGACCGCCGGGTGCAGGCTGTCCGCCTGCGCGGCGATTTCCGGGTGTTCGCGATCGATCGCCAGCGTGTATTGCGTCAGGTCGTTCGTGCCGATCGAGAAGAAATCGACGACCTCGGCGAACAGATCGGCCAGCACCGCGGCCGACGGCGTCTCGACCATGATGCCGAGCGGTACCCGCGGCGCATCGAGTTCGGCGCGCACCGTTTCCGCCAGCGCGACCGCCCGATGGGCCTCGTCGAGCGTCGACACCATCGGGAACATGATCCACAGCGGCCCGTGCATCGCCGCGCGGTACAGCGCGCGCAGTTGCGGGATGAACAGGTCCGGGCGGCGCAGGCACAGCCGCAAGCCGCGCACGCCCAGAAAGGGATTGGTCTCGTGCGGCAGATTCAGATACGGCACCTGTTTGTCGCCGCCGATGTCGAGCGTGCGGATGATCAGATGCCGCCCGTTGCTCGCCTCGACCAGCGCGCGATAGGTCGCGTACTGCTCGTCCTCGTCGGGCGCGGTCTGCCGCTCCAGAAAGAGGAATTCGGTGCGCATCAGCCCGACGCCGTCCGCGCCCTGGTCGAGCGCCCCCCGGACCTGCTCCGGGCGGGTGACGTTGACGCCGATCTCGAACGTCAGCCCGTCCTGGGTACGGGCCGGCAATGCGCGATCGTCCTGCGCGCGCCGGCGCGCCCGGTCCAGTTCGGCGATCTGCGCGCGCGCGCGTGCCAGATCGGCTGCCGAGACGTCCAGGTGCAGACGCCCGCTGGTGCCGTCGAGCACCGCGAACGCCCCGTCGGCGACCGTCAGCAGGCGCGGACCGCAGGCCACCGCCGCCGGCACGCCGAGCGTGCGGGCGAGGATCGCCGTATGCGAAGTCGGACCGCCCGCCACCGTGCAGAAACCCAGCGTGGTCGCCGGGTCCAGCGCCGCGGTGTCCGAAGGCGTCAGATCCTCGGCGAGCAGGATCGTGGCCTCGGGCGCGTCCCCCGTCACCGGCATCGCGCTCTGCGCGGCGTCGGCCCCCCCGCCCAGCCGGTCAATGTGCATCGATACCCGCCGCGCGACGTCGCGGACATCGGCGGCGCGCCCGGCGAGCAGCGGGTCGGCGGCCGACGCGAGCGCGCCGGCCTGCCGCGCCATCGCGCGGTGCCAGGCCCAGCCCAGCCCATGCCCGTCGAGCAGCGCGCGCGCGACCTCGTCGAGCGCCTCGGCATGCCGCACCAGCCCGCGCTGCGCTTCGAAGATCTCGCCCTCGGCCGCGCCGAAACGCTGCGTCGTCGAGCGCGCCAGCGCGACCAGATCGGCATCGGTGGCGGCCAGCGCGGCATCCAGGCGGTGCGTGTCGTCGAGCAGATCGCCCGGCGTGTCGGCGATCTCCGCGGCATGGCTGCGCAGCACGCGCACCCGGCCCAGCGTCATGCCCGGCCCCACGCCGAGGCCGGCGATCGTCAACGCGGCGTCGAGCGGCTGCCAGAGCGGCGTGGTGCTCTGCGGCTGGCGCGCCCGCGCCGCGGCGGCCCGTTCGTGCTCCTCGACGGCCAGCATCTCGATGGTGCGGCGCAGTGCCGCCAGCGCATCGGCGGCGCGTTCGCCGCGCGCCGATATCACGAGCGTCGCGCCCGCGACCGCGCCAAGCTGCAGCAGACCGATCAGACTCGTAGGGTCCGCGACCGCCGTGCCGACGCGCACGCGCAGTTCGGCCGGCTGCCGCTTGGCGGTGGCCACCCAGGCGCTCGCGGGCCGGGCATGCAGGCCGCTCGGATAATCGAGCACGAGTTCGATCCGTTCGTCGAAATCCTCTGCCTCGGGAACCGGCGTGCCTGCCGGCGCGGCGAGCCCGTCACCGTCCGGCGCGACGCCCGCCATGCCGACGGCCGCGCCCTCGTCCGTGCCTTCGAGCAGCGCGATCAGCCGTGCCGGGTCCGTCGTCTCGACCATCGCCTGCAGCCGTCGCGGGTCGCCGATCGCGCGCGTGAGCCGCTGCAGCAGACCGATGTGCTCGTCGGACTGCGCGGCGATCGCGAACACCAGCCGTACCTGCTCGCCAGGCTGCCATTCGACGCCCTCGGGCAGTTGCAGTATCGCGATGCCGGTATGGCGGATCAGGTGCCGGTCGTCCGGCATGCCGTGCGGGATCGCCACGCCGGATCCCAAATAGGTGTTCGCGACCGCTTCCCGCGCCGCGAGGCTGTCGAGGTAGCCCGGCAGGATGCGGCCGGCGTCCACCAGCAGTTGTCCGGCCTGCGCGATCGCGTCCCGCTTGTCGGCGGCGCGCGCCCCCAGGCGCACGAGATCGGGCGTCAGTAAAAGTGCCATCCTGTCTCCGTCGTTGTTTTAATGGGTAATCGTGGCAACGGCCCATTGAAATCGATACCATTGCCCAAGTCAAGGGGCGCGTCGGCGTTTTTCCCCGCGCGTGCCGCCCCGCCTGCGCTAAAGTGCCGGCACATACGCGGCGCCGGCAAGCGGCGTCGCGGCATAGCAAGGATCCGGAAGCAACCATGGCACTACGTATCAAGGACGTCGCACAGGCGGCGGGCGTTTCCGTCACCACGGTGTCACGCGTCCTGTCGAACAATGGCCCGGTGCGCGACAGCGTCCGCGAGCGCGTGCAGGCGGCCATGCAGGAACTCGGCTATCGGCCGAATGCCGCGGCGCGGCGCCTGCGCTCGGGCGATACCGCCACGATCGGGCTCGTGGTGTCCGACGTGCGCAATCCCTTTTTCACCGAGGTCAGCCGTGCGGTCGAAGACATGGCCTACCGGCAGGGCATGCGCGTCATCCTCTGCAATACCGACGAGAATCCGGAGAAAGAGGCGATGTATCTGCGGCTGATGGAGGAGGAACGCGTCACGGGCATGATCTACTCGCCGACGCGGGACGCCGCCGAGCGCTTTCGCGCCGAGCACTATCCGTTTCCAGTGGTCATGATCGACCGCGCCGATGCCGCGAGCCACGCGGACGCGGTCACGCTCGACAACCGCGCCGCCGCCGAGCGGCTGACCCTGCATCTGCTCGAACGGGGTCACCGGTGCATCTTCGGCCTGTTCGGCAATGCCAGCACCACCGGCCGGGAACGGCATGCCGGCTACTGCGACGCGATGCAGCGCCACGGGCTCGGCGCCGACGCCGTTTTCGTGGAGCCGCAGCCGGCGGGGGCGCAGCAGGCCGTCGGCGCGCGGCTCGCCGCACGCGGCGGCGCGCCCGTGCCGGACGCGATCCTCGCCAGCAACGGTTTGCTGCTGCTGGGCGCCTTTCGCGCGCTGCGGGAAGCGCGCCAGACGCCCGCGCCCGGGCTGCATGGCGCCCCCGGGCACCCGCCGGCCGCGCCGGCACTGTGCGGCTTCGACAACGACGCCTGGACCGAACTCGTCGAACCCGGCATCACGGTCATCGCGCAGCCCGTGTATGAAATCGGCCGCTGCGCGATGACCTTGCTGTCCGAACGCATCGCGCAGCCCGACATCCCGCGCCGCACCCGCGTGCTGCCGGGCGAGCTGATTGTGCGCGGGTCGAGCACCGGCATCGTGGCGTAGGTCCGCGCGGTGGCGGTAGGGGTGACGGCGCACGTCCGGCGCGGCGCGGGCGTTTTCGGCGGATAATCCCGTCTCTTTCTCCCACCCGCCCCGCTTCCGCCATGCCCGCGCCTCATCAACCGCCCGACGCGCCCGCCGCTGCCGCATCCGCACCGGTCACGCTGCAGATCCTGTCGGTCGTCATCTTCACGTTCCTCTGTTATCTCGGTATCGGCCTTCCGCTGGCGGTCGTGCCGGGCTATGTGCATCAGACGCTGGGCTACAGCTCGATGATCGCCGGGCTCGCGATCAGCGTGCAGTATTTCGCCACGCTGGTCACGCGGCCGCTCGCCGGCCGCCTGATCGACACGCTGGGCCCGAAGAAAACCGTGCAGCGCGGCCTGATCGCCGCCCTGTGCAGCGGCGCGCTGCTGCTCCTCGCCGGGCTGCTCCAGGCGCTGCCGCTGCTCGGTCCGCGCTACGGTCCGCCGCTCGGTCTCGCGCTGCTGATCCTCAGCCGGCTGGGAATGGGCTGCGCGGAGAGCTTCTGCAGCACCGGCTCGATCATGTGGGGCATCGGCCGGGTCGGACACGCGAACAATGCCAGCGTCATCTCGTGGAACGGCGTGGGCACCTACGGCGCGCTGGCGATCGGCGCACCGCTGGGCGTCGTCATCGACCAGTGGCTGGGCTTCGTCGGCCTGGGCGTGAGCGTGACGGCGCTGGCGCTGCTGGGGCTCGCGCTGGCCGCGCCGAAAACCTCCGCGCCGGTGGCGCATGGCGAACGCATGCCGTTTTCGAGCGTCTTCTCGCGCGTCCTGCCGCATGGCATTGGCCTCGCGCTGGGATCGGTCGGCTTCGGCGCGCTGGCCACCTTCGTCACCCTCTACTACGCCTCCCGGCAATGGCCGCACGCGGCGCTGTCGCTGACGGTGTTCGGCACGCTGTTCGTCGGCACGCGGCTGCTGTTCGCGAACACGATCCGCACCCAGGGCGGCTTTCGCGTGGCGATCACCTCGTTCCTGATCGAGGGTGCGGGACTCGCGCTGATCTGGCTGGCCGCCACGCCGCAAATGGCGCTGGTGGGCGCCGCGTTGACCGGCCTGGGATTCGCCCTGGTCTTCCCGGCGCTGGGCGTCGAGGCGGTCGCCCTCGTGCCACCGGCGAGCCGGGGCGCGGCGCTCTCTGCGTACTCGGTGTTTCTCGATTTATCATTGGGGATCACCGGTCCGGTCGCCGGCCTGATCGCCAGCGATTTCGGTTACCCGTCGGTCTATCTGTTCGCCGCGGTCGCCGCCTTGCTCGCGGCCGCCCTGGTCGTGCTGCTCGCGCACCGCGCCGGCGGCGGCAGCCTCGGGCGACGTACGACGGCCTGATTCTTCTCCATTCGAAGGAACGCGCATGAAAGCCATCGGTTACTACCAGAACCTGCCCGTCAGCGATCCTCGCTCGCTCGTCGATATCGAATTGCCGACCCCGACGCTGCGCCCGCGCGATCTATTGGTGCGCATCGAAGCGGTCTCGGTCAATCCGGTCGACACCAAGGTGCGCAACGGCATGACGCCGCCGGACGGCACAGCGCGCGTGCTGGGCTACGACGCAGCGGGCGTGGTCGAGGCCGTCGGCGCGGAAGCCGTCCTGTTCAAGGTCGGGGATCCGGTCTTCTACGCGGGCGCGCTCGACCGGCCGGGCAGCAATGCACAGTGGCAGGCGGTCGACGAACGCCTCGTCGGCCGCAAGCCGGCCTCGCTGGACTTCGCCGCGGCCGCGGCGCTGCCGCTGACCGCGCTGACCGCCTGGGAACTGCTGTTCGACCGTCTGGGCGTCAGGGCGGATGCCAACGCGGGCACCGGCGACGCCCTGCTCATCATCAATGGCGCCGGCGGCGTGGGCTCGATCCTCACGCAGATCGCACGGCGGCTCACCGGGCTCACGGTCATCGCCACCGCGTCGCGCCCGCAGAGCATCGCGTGGTGCAAGGAGATGGGCGCGCACCACGTCATCGATCATCGCCAGCCGCTGGAAGACGGCCTGCAGGCGCTCGGCATTCCCGACGTACGCTACGTGGCCAGCCTGACCGCGACCGATACGCACCTGGCCTCGATCAACGCGGTACTCGCGCCGCAGGGCGCATTCGCGGTGATCGACGACCCGAAGGCGCTCGACATCGTGCCGTTCAAGCGCAAGAGCATTTCAGTGCACTGGGAATTGATGTTCACACGCTCGCTGTTCGGCACGGCGGACATGGCCGAGCAGCATCGCATCCTCGACGAGGTCGCGACGCTGGTGGACAAGGGTGTGTTGCGCACGACACTGAGCGACAATGCCGGCGCGATCAACGCGGAGAATCTGCGCCACGCGCACGCGCGGCAGGAAAGCGCGACCAGCATCGGCAAGACCGTGCTGGCCGGCTTCTGAACCTCCCGAGGCGGCGTTATTCGCTTACGCCCTTTTTCTTGGCAAGCGCCTGCCCCATGCGCAGGTGCCCCTCGATCACCGGCAGGCTCTTGCTCGCGGCCTTCTTCAGATCCGCGTTGGTGCCGTTGGCGACTTCGTCCTGGAAGGCCATGACCGCCTTCTGATGCCCGGCCACGCCCACCTGCTTGATATAGGCGTCGTCGAATGCCTTGCCCTTCAGGCCCTTCAAGGCGTCCATCACCGCCGGGTCGACATTGTCCTTGGGCAGGGTCACGTCATGCGGCGCCGCGCTCTTGAGGCCCATCGACAGCTTCATGTGATCCACGCGCATATGGCGCGCGAACATCTTCACGTCCTTGTCCTGCGATTGCGCCATCGCCAGCTTGGCGGTCGCGATTTCGGTTGCATCCGATTGGGTTGCGACGTCGACGAATTTCTGGTCGACCGCCGACAGCGTGGCACCGGAGGCGGAAGCGCCCGACGCCTGCGCGAACGCAACGCTCGACAGCGCCGGGGTCAACAGCAACGCCGCGGAGGCACAGGCGACGGCGGCGGAAGAACGGAAGGAAAGCGTTTTCATTTTGGAATCCTGGATGCGTGAGTAATGCCAGACCACACGCAAACCCCGTTCCTGCCGGGTGGCGGCGCACCCCGATTCCGGCAAATTCAGGCGGACACGCGACGCAGCCGAGCGACATTGCCCTCCCGCACCGCCAGCCCCAGCGCCAGCATGCCGACCGCGGCGAGCACGCTCGCCAGCACGAAGGCCGAGGCATAGCCCGCGCCGTACTGGATCATGAAGCCCGTGATGCTGGGCGACAGAATGCCGGCAAGATTGGCCAGCAGATGCACGAAACCGCCGGTCGCGCCGATGCGCTCGCGCGGCACGATGTCCTGCAACAGCGACCAGCAGGCCTGCGGCGTCATGAAAGCGAACAGGCTGGCGATGGCGATCAAGGCCACCGCCGGCACCAGCGAGCCGACCCGCGACACGGCCAGCACGCACACCGCGGACACGCCCAGCCCGAGCATGATCACCGTCTTGCGCGCGAACAGGACATCGCCGGTTTTCCTGTAGAGCGCGTCGGACAGCATCCCGCCCAGCACGAAACCCAGGGTCGCGCCCAGCCAGGGCAGCACCCCCACGACGCTCATGTGCTTGATGTCCAGGTGCTGGTAATCGGTGAAGTAACTCGGCAGCCAGGACAGGAAAAAGTACAGCACGTAGTTGAACGCGAAAAACGCCGCCGCGACGCCCAGCACCGGCCAGGACAGCAGATAGTGCAGCACCCCGTGGGCGGGCCGGACGGCGTCCGGGACCGTGCCGGCACCGGTCGTGGGCAGCCGATGCCGGTCGGCGACGATCCATTCGGTTTCCTCGGCGGACACCGCCGGATGCACGGCCGGGTCGTCGCGAAAGCATCGCCACCAGACGATCATCCAGACGAAGCCCAGCGCCGCGATCACGACGAAGGAAATTCGCCAGCCGAAGCGCACGGCCACCAGCCCGACGATCGGACCGGCGATCGCCGCGCCCAGCGGCTGCCCCGCGTTCGTGAGACCCACCGCGCGGCCCGCCTCACGGCGCGGAAACCAGTTCGAGATGGCCTTGTTGGTGGTGGTGCCCATCGGCCCCTCGGCCAGACCGAACGCCACCCGCGCCACCAGCAGCGACGCGAAATTGCCGGCCAGCGCGGTGGCGCCGCAGAACACCGACCAGAAGCCGCCGGCAAGCATGAACACCCTGCGCGGGCCGTACTTGTCGGCCGCCCAGCCGCCGACGAAACAAAACACGCAATAGCCGATGAAAAAACTGCTGAACAGCAAGCCCATCTGGGCATCGCCGATGTGCAGCTCGGCCTTGACGATCGGCGCGACCACCGACAGCGCGGCGCGATCCAGATAATTGAGCATGCCGGCGAAGAACAGCAAGGCGGCGATCACCCAGCGGTAGCGGGTCTTCATGTCTCCTCCCGGGAGGGTGTGATGGCTGTCTGTGGGCGGGGGCGTGCCGGGCATCCGCCCGGCATCCGGCTAGCCGCCGATCGATGCGCTGTCGAGGGTATGGCGTGCCAATACCCCGGCGTCGGGGGCGAAGCCCAGGCCCGGCACGTCGGGCAGGGTCAGCGTCGGGCCGCAGGCCTGCGGCGCGTGCAGCACCTCCGGCCATTGCAGCCACGGCAACTCCAGCGCGACGTCGTCGGGCAGGGCCGCGACGAGATGGGCGGTCGCCAGCAGGCCCGCGCCGTAGTAGAAGCAGTGCGGCACGACCCGCACGCCGTGCGCGCCGGCCAGACGGATCACCTCGCGCATGCCGGTGACGCCGCCGATCTTCGCCACGCTGGGTTGCGCGATATCGATCGCGCCGCGCTGGAAATGCTGAAGAAAACCATAGACGCCGGACGCGTTCTCGCCGGCGGCGATCGGCACACGGGATGAGCCGGCGGGCGCACCGTCGGCACCATCGGACGGTCCGCCCCGCGCGCGCAGCCGCGCCAGCGCATCGAGATCGTCGGGCGGCCAGACCGGCTCCTCGACCCAGCCCAGCGACAGGCCGGCGAATCCGGCGACCTCGCGCGCCGCCTGCGCGGCCGGCCAGGGACAATTCACGTCGACCATCAGGGCGACGTCGGCCGGCAGCGCCGCACGCGCCGCCGCCACCGCGGTGCGTGTCGTTTCGTGCAGCTTCATCGCCCGAAAGCCCGCCGCATGCGCGCGCCCGACCTGATAGGCGACCTCTTCCGGGTCGTTGTCGTAACTCACGAGGCTCGCGTAGACCTCCACCGTGTCGCGCGTCGCGCCCAGCAGCCGATGCAGGGGCAATTGCGCGGCCTGCGCGCACAGGTCCCAGAGGGCGGTATCGATCGCCGACAGCGCGTACAGCACCGGCCCGGTGCGGCCGAATGCGTGAAACGCCTGATGCGCCGCCTGCATCGTCGCGGCGAAGCGCGATGGGTCGGGACCCACCTCGGCGCCGATGAAGAACCGCCCGACCGGGCCGGCCAGCGCGGCGAAGGTCACCGGGTTCACCAGATGCCCGAAGGCCTCGCCCCAGCCGGTCGCGCCGTCGTCGGTGGTCAGCCTGACGAGCAGCGTTTCCATGCGCAGCAGGCTGCGCGAGGCGGCGTTGTAGGCGTCGACGGGCGCGGCGGACGAAGCGTCCTCGGGCGCCGCCGCGGGCGCATCGGCGAGCGTGGCCGGCGTGAGCGCCGCGGCGGCCGATGGCCGGCGTTCGCGCCGCCCCGCGTCGAACGGCAGCGCCGCGCGGAAAATATCGATACGAGCGATGCAGGCAATACGCACGAGGGGTCTCCGTTCAGGTCACCGGCGCCGGGTTGAACAAAACCAGCGCGTTGTGCAGCCTGAGCTTTTCCGCGCAGGTCTGCCGGCGCCCGCTCGCGACGTCCAGCATCAGCCGGAACAGCTCCCAGCCGACGTCCTCGATGCTCGCCTCGCCGGTGGCGATGGTGCCGGCATTGATATCCATCAGGTCGTGCCAGCGGCGCGCCAGGTCCGAGCGGGTCGCGACCTTGATCACCGGCACCTCGGCGAGGCTGTACGGCGTGCCCCGGCCGGTGGTGAAAACGTGCAGATTGATGCCGGCGGCCAGTTGCAGCGTCCCGCAGATGAAGTCGCTGGCCGGCGTGGCCGCGTAGATCAGTCCCTTCTGCCGCACCTTCTCGCCCGGCGAGATCACCCCGGAAATCGCCGAATTGCCCGACTTGACGATCGAACCCATCGCCTTCTCGACGATGTTCGACAGGCCGCCCTTCTTGTTGCCTGGCGTCGTGTTGGCGCTGCGGTCGGCGCTGCCGCGCTGCAGATAATCGTCGTACCACCGCATCTCGCGGATGATCGCCTCGGCCACCTCCGGCGTCGCCGCGCGGCGGGTCAGTTGATCCACGCCGTCGCGCACCTCGGTTACCTCGGAGAACATCACCGTCGCCCCGGCGCGCACCAGCAGATCGGTCGCGAAGCCGACGGCGGGATTCGCGGTCAGCCCCGAGAACGCATCGCTGCCGCCGCACTGCACGCCGATCACCAGATCGGCCGCGGAGCAGGTCTCGCGCCGCCGGTTGTTCAGCCGTTCGAGATGCGTCTCGGCCATGCGCATGATCGATTCGATCATCGACTGGAAGCCGACATGCGCCTCGTCCTGCAGCACGACCACATCCCCGTTCAATGTCTGACCGACATCGCCGATATCGGCGACGTCGTCGACGCTGGCGGCGATCGGAATCGTCCCTGGCGGCATCAGGCGCTCGGGCTGCAGCTTTTCACAGCCCAGACTCACCATCATCACCTCGCCACCGAAGTTCGGGTTCAGGCTGATATTGCGCACGGTGCGGATCGGAATGATCGCATCGGGGGCGTCGATCGCGACGCCGCAGCCATAGGTGTGCCCGAGACCCACCACGTCGTCGACATGCGGATAGCGCGGCAGCAACTCCGCCTTGATGCGCGTCACCGCGTGTTCGACGATATCGGCCACGCACTGCACCGTCGTCGTGATCGCGAGGATATTGCGCGAGCCCACCGAACCGTCCGCGTTGCGGTATCCCTCGAAGGTGAAGCCTTCGAGCGGCGGCATCTCGGGCGGCTTCACCGTGGCGATCGGCAGACCCTCGAGTCCCGGCGGTTCGGGCATCCGGATCACATGCTCGTTGATCCAGCTGCCCTTGGGCAGCGCCTGCAATGCATAGCCGATGACCACGTTGTAGCGAATGACTTCGGCACCCACCGCGAGATCCGCGAGCGCCACCTTGTGCCCCTGCGGCACCCGCTCGCGCAGTGTCAGGCCATCGGCGAACGCCGCGCCCTCGGGCAGGCCGCCGTCGTTGACGACGATCGCGACGTTGTCCTGGGGATGCACCCGGATGTAAAGCGGAGAAGCGGCCATGTGAATCGATCCTGTAAAGCGCGGGGTACGCTCCCGGCACAGCGAGCACCCGCTTTATTCATATGTCATCCTACAACATTGACTGTCATGCGGGATGCCAGTGATTACCCTTAAAGCACCAATACACAGGGAATAAGCAGTTGATCTTGCCGAATTCATGTCATACGATGACCTATAATTCAAATCCCTGATATCGCTGCCCTGGAGCCGATCATGACGACACCGCAAGAACTCAAGCAAATCGTATCCGAAGGTCTGCTGTCCTTCCCCATCACCGATTTCGACGCCCAGGGCGATTTTCGTCCCGACACCTACGCCGAGCGTCTCGAATGGCTGGCGCCGTATGGCGCGACCGCGTTGTTCGCCGCTGGCGGCACCGGCGAATTCTTCTCGCTGACCAAGAACGACTATTCGAACGTCATCCGCACCGCCACCGAGACCTGCAAGGGCAAGGTGCCGATCCTCGCCGGCGCGGGCGGCCCGACCCGCGTCGCGATCGAATACGCGCAGGAGGCCGAACGTCTCGGCGCGAAAGGCATCCTGCTGATGCCGCACTACCTGACCGAAGCGTCCCAGGACGGCATCGCGCTGCACGTCGAGCAGGTGTGCAAGGCCGTGAAGAACATCGGCGTGATCTTCTACAACCGCGCGAATTCGCGGCTCAGCGCCGATCTCCTCGAACAGCTCGCCGAC
Organism: Robbsia betulipollinis; assembly: GCF_026624755.1. NCBI lineage: Bacteria > Pseudomonadati > Pseudomonadota > Betaproteobacteria > Burkholderiales > Burkholderiaceae > Robbsia > Robbsia betulipollinis. Next base: position 45,631 of record NZ_JAPMXC010000010.1, on the reverse strand, counting down.
CGCTGCCCGAACCTGATCGGTTTCAAGGACGGCGTGGGCGAGATCGAGAGCATGGTGACGATCCGGCGGCGCCTGGGCGACCGCTTCTCCTATCTGGGCGGCCTGCCCACCGCCGAGGTCTACGCCGCGGCCTACAAGGCGCTCGGCGTGCCCGTGTACTCGTCTGCGGTGTTCAACTTCATCCCGAAGACCGCGATGGACTTCTACCGGGCGATCGCCGCCGACGACCACGTCACCGTCGGCAAGCTGATCGACGACTTCTTCCTGCCGTACCTGGCGATCCGCAACCGCCGCGCCGGCTATGCGGTGAGCATCGTCAAGGCGGGCGCCAAGCTCGTCGGCCACGACGCCGGCCCGGTGCGCGCGCCGTTGACCGATCTGAACGAAGAAGAGATCGCGCAACTCGACGTCCTGATCAGGAAACTCGGCTCGCAGGCGAACGCCTGAGCGGCCAGGACAGGAGCCCGCGTGCCGCACGGCGCGGGCGCCCCGCCGCCCCCCTCCTTCCCTTTTGCGTTCTTCTACATGCCGGGCGGCGCCGATGGCTGCCGCACGTGAACGCCTTGCGCGACACCGAGTGACTGGAATCGATCATGCACATCAGCCGTACCGCGGGCGCCGCCCACGCCGCCAAACGCACGAACGTCCGCTACGGCATCCTGCTGATGATCTTCATCATCACCACGTTCAACTACGCGGACCGTGCCACGCTCTCGGTCACCGGTACCGCGATGCGCGCCGAACTCGGCTTCAACGCGATCCAGATGGGCTATATCTTCTCGGCGTTCAGCTGGGCGTATGTCCTGGCGCAGCTGCCCAGCGGTTCCCTGCTCGACCGTTTCGGCGCACGCCGCGTGTACGCGGCAAGCATTTTCCTGTGGTCCCTGTTCACCCTGCTGCAAAGCACCGTCGGCACGATCGGTAGCGCCGCGGCGGCGGTGACCAGCCTCTTCGCGCTGCGCTTCGCGATGGGCGCGGCCGAGGCGCCGGCCTTTCCCGCCAATGCCAAAGTGGTCGCGAGCTGGTTCCCCACCGCCGAGCGCGGCACCGCGTCGGCCATCTTCAACTCCGCGCAGTATTTCGCCGCCGTCGTCTTCACGCCGCTGATGGCCTGGCTCACGCATGCCTACGGCTGGCATCACGTGTATGTCGTGATGGGGATCGCGGGTCTGATCCTCGCCCTGACCTGGCTCAAGGTCATGAAAAACCCCGCCGACCATGCGGGCGTCAACGCGGCGGAACTCGCGCATATCGAGCAGGGCGGCGGCCTGGTGCAGCGCCGCGACGAACAGCGTGACGGGAAGCCGGAAACGGCGGCCGCGACGCCGGCGGTCGCGGAAACGCCGAAGGCCAACGGCTGGTTCACCGTTCGCCAACTGCTGTCGAACCGCATGCTGCTCGGCGTCTACCTCGCCCAGTACTGCATCAACGTCCTCACCTATTTCTTCCTCACCTGGTTTCCGATCTACCTGATGCAGGCGCGCGGCATGACGATCCTGCATGCCGGGCTGGTCGCCTCGCTGCCGGCGATCTGCGGCTTCACCGGCGGCGTGCTGGGCGGGCTTTTCTCCGACATGCTGATCCGGCGCGGGCACTCGCTCACCATTGCCCGCAAGGTACCGATCGTCGGCGGCATGCTGCTGTCGGTCTCGATCATCGGCTGCAATTATGTCGACACCGACTGGGTCGTCGTCGCGCTGATGTCGCTCGCCTTCTTCGGCAAGGGCATCGGCGCGCTGGGCTGGGCCGTGGTCGCCGATACGTCCCCGAAGGAAGCGATCGGACTGTCCGGTTCGATCTTCAACATGTTCGGCAATGTCGCGGGCATCGTCACGCCGATCGTCATCGGCTATCTGGTCGCGACCACCGGTTCCTTCAACGGCGCGCTGGTGTTCGTCGGCATCAATGCCCTCGTCACCGTGTTCAGCTACCTCGTCATCGTGAAGGACATCAAACGGGTGGAACTGCGCCCGCATCCCCCCTTCCTCAAGGCATCCCGATGAAACCGGAAATCCTGCTGATCAATCCCGTCCTTCCCGTGCTCGACGCCGCGTTGACGCAGCGCTACACGCTGCACCGCTACTATCAGCAGACCGACAAGGACGCCTGCATCGCCGCGGTGGGCGCGGGCGTGCGCGGCGTCGTTTCCGGCGGCTCGTCGGGCCTGGGCACCGCCCTGATGGCGAAACTGCCGGCCCTGGAAGTGGTGGCCGTCAACGGCATCGGCACCGACGCGGTCGACCTCGCGCAGGCGCGCGAGCGCGGCATCCATGTCTCGACCACGCCCGGCGTGCTCACGGACGACGTCGCCGACCTCGCCATCGCCCTGCTGCTCGCCGCCTGTCGCGGCCTGAGCAGCGGCGAGCGCTTCGTGCGCGAGGGTCACTGGCGCGCCGGCAAACCCGCCCTGCCGCTGGCGCGCCGCTTCAGCGGCATGCGCGTCGGCATCGTCGGCCTGGGCCGCGTGGGACGCGCGATCGCCACGCGCGCCGCCGCCTTCGGCTGCCCGATCAGCTATACGGACCTGCGCGCGATCGACGGCGTGCCCTACACCTTCGTCGCCGATCTCGCGGCGCTCGCGCGCGACAGCGACGCGCTGATCCTCGCCGCCTCGGCCGACCAGGGCGGCGCCATCGTCAACGGAGAGATTCTCGACGCGCTCGGGCCGAGCGGCTATCTGATCAATATCGCGCGCGGCAAGCTGGTCGACGAGGCCGACCTCGTGCAGGCGCTGCAGGATGGTCGCATCGCCGGCGCGGGCCTCGACGTCTTCGCCGACGAACCGCACGTGCCCGAGGCATTGCTCGCGTTCGACAACGTCGCCCTCCAGCCGCATCGCGCCAGCGCGACCGTCGAGACCCGCACCGACATGGGCAATCTGGTTCTGGAGAGCCTGGAAGCGGCGTTTGCCGGCCGGCGGCCCGCCACGAGCGTCACGACGTGAACGGCGCGCCGCCACGCCCCGGCGGCGTTCCTTCCCCGCAACACGATTTCGGATGACTGGACAGTCCGTCTGCCTCGGCATATACTAGGGTTAATACTTAGGGACATAACCCTAGCCGTAGTTGACCGCATTCCTGACCGAGGTAAGACGATGTCCAGCGTTTCCCGTCTTGATTCCGTTTCCCGCCTGCCCGCTCCCGCCCGTGCCGCCTATGGCTTCCGCAGTTTCCTGCGCAGCGTCTGGGCCTCCTTCGAGCGTCACTCCGAACTGCAGGTCATGCTGTCGTCGGGTTACAGCGAAGGCCTGTCGCGCCAGAAAGACGTGGACGGCAGTTTCGCCAAGCGGCGCGTCACGATTCCGCTGCGCTGATTCAGCGGGCCCGCTGCGGCAATTCGATGCGATGCAGCCGGCCCAGCAACAGCGAGTAGGACAAGGTGCCCACCAGCGCCACGCAACCGATGAAGTTGAATGCGGCGTGGAAGGAGCCCGTCTCGCGCAGGATGTAGCCGACGACCGTCGGCGTGACGATGCCGGCCAGATTCGCCGAGAAGCTCGTGATGCCGCTGGTCACGCCGATCAGTTCCTTCGGCGCGACCTCGCCTACCGCCGCCCATGACGTCGCGGAGATGCCCTGCGCGAAGAAGGCGATCGTCAGGATGGCGATCGCGAAGCCGTCCGAGGTCGCGACGTTCGCCAGCACGATCGACATCCCCAGCGCCGAGCCCACGACCAGCGGCAACTTGCGCGAGAACGACATCGGGTGCCCGCGCCGGATCAGCATGTCCGAGATGGATCCCGCGAGCAGAATGCCGACGATCGCGCCGACATACGGCATCACCGAGAAGAAACCTGCCTTGAGCAGCGTGATCCTGCGCTCGTCGATGAGATAGGTGGGAAACCACGTCAGAAAGAAATACAGCGACGACGAGCTCGCGAACTTGCCGATGCAGATCGCCCACACCTGGCGATGCCGCATCAGGTACGCGATATCCGCCCAGCGAAAGCGCGACCGTTCCTGATTGCCCGCCAGCGCGCCCCCCTCGCGCAGATAATCGAGTTCCTGCTGGTTCGCCGTGCTTTTGAGCGGATCCCGGTACCAGAAGAACCAGCCGATCCCGAACAGCAGTCCCACCGCGCCCGACATCACGAAAACGGTCTGCCAGCCATAGGTGCCTGCGATCCAGATCAGGATCCCCGAGAACAGGGCCGTGCCCAGATACTGTCCCATCACGAACACGCTGGTCGCCAGTCCGCGTTCCCGTTCCGGGAACCACATCGCCACTGCCCGACTGTTCGCCGGAAACGCCGGCGCCTCCATCAGCCCCACTGCCAGACGCAGGCCGAACAGGCTCGCGAAGCCGCCGGCCACCGATTGCGCCGCCGTCGCCAGCGACCACGTCACCAGCGACAGCCCGTAACTGAGCCGCGAGCCCAGCCGGTCGACGAGGAAACCCGCCGGCAGCAACGCGAACGCATACGTCCACGCGAACGCCGAAAAGATCATGCCCATGTGGAACTTGTCGATATGCAGGTCCTTCGTCATGAAGGGCGCCACGCTCGAGATATTGACCCGGTCCAGGTAGTTGATGACCGTCGCCACCAGGATCAGCAGCAGCATGAAATAGCGTCGACGCGTGGGCGCCACCGCATGTTGTCCCGCCACGGGGACCGCCATCGACGACGTTCGCGGAGCATCGATATCCGGTTGCGTGGCGGGCTTTGACATCGACGAATCTCCGTGGGTGGGACGCCGCTCCCGCCAATCGGCGCGGAGAGGGTCAAAGACGCAGCACAGCGCTGCCTCGTATGTTGTCGTATATCTGAAAGGCAGTATAGGGAGAGGGAAGGTCGCGCGGAAAGATAGCATTTACCCGCGGATGCGGCTTTCCGCGCCTGTTCGTCACGAAAAGAGACGAGGGGTTTTACGCTTCAGAAAACGGTTAAAAGTCTGACGACTGATGATATGCAGGGTCTTGCACATGCAACCCGGCAGCGGGATCCCGGAGAGGATCGCCCGGTCGGTCGTCAGACAACGTTATAATGGCGGGGCGGCGCGATGTACCGTGTTTCGTCGCAATTCGCTGAATCGAGGAGCGCACCCGATGACCGTTTCACTCCCTTCGTATGCCGCGCCGCGCCGCGCCCGCAACCTTGCGGAATTCGTCGTCGACTGCGTGAACGAGCAGATCGCCTCGCAGGCGTTGAAACCCGGCGACAAGCTGCCGACCGAGTCCAAGCTGATGGTCGCGCTGGGCGTGAGCCGCACCGTCGTGCGCGAAGGCATTTCGCGGCTGCAGGCCGGCGGCGTCATCGAAACGCGTCATGGCATCGGCAGCTTCGTACTGGAACCGCGCCATGAAAAATTCGGCATCGACATGGTGCCCGCCACGACATTGCGCGACCTGCTCTCCGTGCTCGAACTGCGCATCAGCCTGGAAACCGAATCCGCCGGGCTCGCCGCGCAGCGCGCGCAGCCCGAGGATATCGCCCGGATACGCGCCGCGCTCGACGCCATCGAAGCCACCAGCCGCGACGGCGGCGACAGCGTCAACGCGGATCTCCAGTTCCACATCTCCGTGGCCCGCGCCACCGGCAACCGCTATTTCGTCGACATCCTCACGCAGATGGGCACCGCGCTGATTCCGCGCAACCGCATCGATTCGGCGGGCATCGCGCACGCGGACCCGCAGGCCTATCTGGCGCTGGTCAACCTCGAACACGAAAGCATCCTCGATGCCATCACGCGGCACGACGCCGACGGCGCGCGCGCGGCGATGCGCATGCATTTATCGAACAGCCGGGAACGGCTGCGGCGGGCGAATCGGGAGGAGGATCGCGCGGCGGAGACAATCCGCTAGGGAGGGGGAACGGCCGTCCTCCGGGTCTCGCCGTGACGTGGCGTACGCGATCGATCGGCGATCGTGCCCGCTCAGATCGTGCCCGCTCACCCAGCAGGATCCCGTTTCAGGAAGCCGTTTTCGGCGGCGGCATTGATCAGCAAGGCGCACGGCGCTGCCGCTAGCTGTCGAGCGTGGCCGGGTTCGGCAGCGTCTGGCCCAGCTGTACGTCGGATGGCACGCCTGCACGGTTGGCGTTGCCCCAGTCGCATAAAGGTCGCAGCGCCTGCGCCAGCGTGCGCCCGAAATCCGTAATGGCGTATTCCACTCTGGGTGGCACCTCCTTGAAGTCGTGCCGCGTCAGGATGCAATCCTCCGTCAAGTCCCGCAGTTGCTGGATCAGCACCTTCTCGCTGATGCCCCCCACCAGGCGTTTGAGCTCGCCGAAACGGCGCGGACGCCCTTGCAAATGGAATAACAGGATGGGTTTCCATTTCCCGCCAATGTAACGCAAGGCCACGTCGAGGCCGCAAACCGGGTCCATCGCTTCTCCCCATACATACCTTTTGGTAGGTACTAGTATATAAGAAAGTTAGTTCCTACAATGGTTTCCTCGCTTCACCATTTCCGGGAGAAAACCATGGGCAAGCTTGATGGAAAAGTCGTCGTCATCACGGGTGCGAACAGCGGCATTGGCCTCGCATCGGCCAAACGCTTCGCGGCGGAAGGTGCCTGCGTATGCATGACGGGCCGCCGCGCCACCGAACTCGAGAACGCGGTCGTGGAAGTCGGGCATGGCGCCATCGGGATCCCCTGCGATATCTCGAAGCTGCAAGACCTGGACACGTTGTTCGACACCGTCCGGCGGGAGGCGGGTCAGATCGACGTCCTGTTCGCGAACGCCGGCGGGGGCGATTTCGCGCCGCTGGCGGACATTACGGAAGCGCATTACGACCGCATTTTCGACACCAACGTCAAGGGCACGCTTTTCACCGTGCAGAAAGCCCTGCCTTTGCTGAAGGAAGGTGCCTCGATCATCCTGACCGGCTCGACCAGCGCCACGACCGGCATCCCGGCGTTCAGCGTCTATAGCGCCAGCAAGGCGGCGCTGCGCAATTTCGCGCGCGGCTGGATCCTCGACCTGGCGCCGCGCAGGATTCGGGTCAATGTCCTGGTGCCGGGCGCAACCTCGACCCCAGGCTGGCACGGCCTCGCGCCGAACAAGGAAATCAACCGGGAGATGGTGCGCCTCGTAGAATCGACGACACCGCTGGCCCGCCTGGCCGATCCGTCCGAAGTGGCGGCCGCCGCGCTGTTCCTGGCATCCGACGACAGCAGCTTCGTCAACGGCAGCGAACTGTTCGTCGACGGCGGCGCCGCGCAAATCTGAGCGCTGCGCGGCGTGCCGATTCGTTCAGGCGAGTGCGTCATCGCCGCGAACAGAAGTCCGTCGCGTCAGCGGCTCAGCGACGGCTCAGCGCCAGCTTGATGCCGAAGCCGATGAAGACCGCGCCCGTGATCCGGTCGAGCGCCTTGACCACGCGGGGCAGCCGCAGCAGATGCCCGAGCGGACGCGTGGCGAGGATCAACGAACCGCACCAGACCACGCCCACCGCGACATGGATCGCCGACAGACCGAAGGTGTAGGGCACGACCGGCTCACCGGCCGGCACGAACTGCGGCAAAAAGGAGATGTAGAAGACCCCCACCTTCGGGTTCAGCAGATTGCTCAGCAGGCCGCGCAGGAACCAGCGCGTCCTTCCGCCCGGGACCCCGGCGGCACCCGGCATCCTGTTTTGGGCGGCGTTTCGCCTCGCGCCATCCTTTCCGCCCGGTTTCGCATCCAGTTCGAAGCCGGTGCGCGGACGCAACAGCATCTGCGCGCCCAGCCAGCACAGATAGGCCGCGCCCGCCCATTTCAATGCCGTATAGGCCAGCTCGGACGCCGCCAGCAGTTCGCCCGCGCCGAACGCCACGGCGGCACCCCACATCAGGCAGCCCACATTGATGCCCAGCGCGGCGCGCAACGCATTCCCCGGGCCTTCGGTGGCGGCGGTACGCAGCACCAGCGCGGTATCGAGCCCGGGCGTCACGGTCAGCAGGCTGATGGCGATCAGGAAGGAAATCAGGGAAGCGGTGACGGTCATCGGTAAGCGGTTGCGGGTGGCACAGGCGCCAGTCTACCCGACGATCCCGGTGCTTACCCTCATCGCGCAGGCGCCACCCTCAAGAATTGCGGCGGGATGCCGTTTATCCGGATAGGACAGGCATCGGGTGGCGCGGTTTGGCGGGGAATCCGGTTTGGTTCGGAACCGGGCCTGGACGTCTGCCCCGCCGGCCATGCGGGTCGGCCCGTCGCGGCAATCGGATAATAAAACCGGGAGAGACAATATGAAGAAGATCGCCCTGCTTTTCATCGGCGGCCTGATCGTGAGTTCGGCGTTTCAGCAAGGGTATGCCGAGGCGTCGAAACGGGAGGCGCCGGTTTTGCAGATGGGGTATCAGGCCGGGTCCATGCCGGCGGGATGGGCGGGGCGCTAGGACAGCGCTTCAGTTTTTAGCAGCCACTCGGATAGCGCCTGGGTATCCGGACGCTTGAACGTGGACGACCCATCCCGTTTGTCGACCACGATCAGATCGTCCGCATCGAATTCGTTGACCAGCTCCACCGACTGGGTGGAGACGATCAATTGATGCTCCTGCGAGGCCGACCTCATCAACCCCGCCAGGACATTGATGGCGAATGGATGCAGGCCCAGCTCGGGTTCGTCGACCAGGATTGCCGCGGGCATGAATGCTTCCGGTTGCAGCAATACGGTAGCGAGGCAGATGAAGCGCAGGGTGCCATCCGACAGGGAACTGGCGGGGAAAGGCTCGTCCTGCCCCTGCTCCGTCCATTCGACCTGAATCTTTTCCCCGTTGCCAACGGTGGGTCGCAGGTGAAAGTCACCGAAAAAGGGCGCCACCAGGCGGATGACCTTGACGATGCGGTCGTAGTGCTCGCCGTGGTGGTGCTTCAGCCGGAGCAGGAAGGCCCCCAGGTTACGGGCATCGTCTCGCAGGTATTCGTTGTCGTTGAGGTTATGCACCTGCTTGACCAGCGCGCTGCCGCTGGTGTCGTGAAAGTGGTACAGACGCCAACTCTGCATCGCGGGAACGACATGCTGGTAGATTTGCGTTCTGCTTTTCTGCTCTTTGGCATACGACTCGAAGTGCCCCGAGGCCGGGCGTCAGTCCCCATGCATATTCCACCACAATGCTTCATGGAAGAACATCATCCGGTTGTCCTCGGTCGGCCGGAGCGTGAAACGATAGCCATTGTTGCCGAAGTACAGCTCGGCATGCAGCGCTTCCGTTTTCTTTCGACCGAAGTACAGCAGCGCGTCCGGGCCACCGGCCAAACCGACCGCCGTCTGTAGATGTTCGTCCAGAATGCGATTGATCAATCGGAAAAATCCGATGAAGTTGGATTTACCCGCGCCGTTGGCGCCAATCAGCACATTGAGCCGCCCAAGTTCCAGGTCGCACTCGGCAATGGATTTGTAACCACGCAGCACGAGGCGGGAAATCTGGTCCGAATCGTTGACGCGTTTGATCATGTCGCCGCCTTGTTGTCCTTGGGACGCCACCGTGTGGCCGTATTCACTGAGTCAGGATCTCCGGAACCGTGCAGCGCGCGAAAACCGGATCGACAACTGTATCATCGCGGTCCGTCCAGGACAAAATCCTTGCATCTGCAAGCACTTCGAATTGGACAAAGGGCCGATCGGTACGCATCGGATGCTCGCCGGCACGCTTGCGGAACGATCACACGGCAGGCGCATCGCGTCCGCGCAACGGCGGTTCGATACAGCGCCTTTCCGACCAAGTCGGCGCTTCTGATGCGCCCCTAATATGCGCGATGTCCGACACGTCCAAGATCGCCGAGGTTCATCCACACGACCATCGCGCGTCCGACGATATTCGCATCGGGCGCAAATCCCCAATACCGGCTGTCGTCACTGTTGTCGCGGTTGTCTCCCATCATGAAATAGTTTCCCGGCGGGACCTTGCAGACGAAACCGTCGGCATCGTACCGGCAGTTTCCCTTGTTCGGAAAATCGCGCACACCGCTGGCGGTATAGGTCGGCTGCGCAGGCATCCGCAAGATCGCATGCGTGCGGCCATCGAAGCTTTCCTCATATTGCTTCCAATCACCGACGCGCCCCTCGACCGCCTCGCCTTTGAAATCGGCTATCTCATGCTCCGGCACGGCGCTGCCATTGATCGTCAGGTGCTTGTCGCGATATTGCACCACGTCCCCGGGCACGCCGACGACACGCTTGATGAGATCGATCGACGGCGCCTCCGGCGAACGAAACACGACGACATCCCCGCGTCGCGGATCGTGGTTCGCGAGCAGTTTTCGCTCGCCGATCGGCGAGCGCACGCCATAGTCGAATTTGTTGACCAGGATGAAATCGCCCACCCGCAGCGTCGGAATCATCGATCCGGACGGAATCCGGAAAGGCTCCGCCAGAAAAGAACGAATCAAAAACACCACCAAAATAACCGGAAAGAAACCCGCAGAGTATTCCAGCCAGAACGGCCGCCGCAGCGCTCTGCGCTTCGCTTCCGCTTTGGCGCGCAGCACGTCCGGATCGACGACAGGCCGTCCCGTTCGATCCGGTGCTTGCGCGATCTCTGCCAGCGCGGCGTTAGCGGCATAACGGCGTCTTGGAAGAAAAACGCCTCTGTCGACGATCCAGAAAAGACCCGTCACGAGCGTCAAAACAAAAAGAATCCATCCAAAATTCATTTTTCATCCAGTGCCGGAGCGAAACCATGGGAGCAAGCAGCGCAAGCTCGCGGACCGTCACCGCGACCGCTTCAGCGCCGCATCTTCACGGTGACGCTCGATCGCCAGATCGATCAGGCGCGTCACCAGTTCCGGATAAGTCATGCCCGCCGCCTGCCACAGTTTCGGGAACATGCTGATCTGCGTGAAGCCGGGCAAGGTGTTCACTTCGTTGATCAGGATCGCACCGTCCGGGCGCAGGAAAAAATCGACGCGCGCGAGACCGCGGCACTCCAGCACCTGGAACGCGGCGACGGCCGCGGCCCGAATGCGCTCGCTCGTGGGCGCATCGATCACCGCCGGCGCGACGACCTGCGCCGCTTCGGCATCGATGTACTTGCTGTCGTAGGAGTAGAAATCGCTGCCCAGCACGATCTCGCCGCAGGCGCTGGCGACCGGCGCCTCGTTGCCCATCACCGCGCATTCGATCTCGCGACCGACCACCGCCGATTCAACCAGGATCTTGTGGTCGAACGCGAAACCGGTTTCCAGCGCCTGCGCGTATTCGTTCGCGGTGCCGACCTTGCTCACGCCCACCGACGACCCCAGATTCGCCGGCTTCACGAACAACGGCGACCCCAGCTTCGCGACGATGTCGTCGAAGGACAGCCCGGCAGCGGTACGCCGGGTCAGAGTCACATAGGGTGTCACCGGCAGACCGGCATCGCGCAGCAGGCGCTTGGTCACATCCTTGTCCATGCACACCGCCGAGCCGAGAACGTCCGAGCCGACGAAGGGCACGCCCGCCATCTTCAGCAGACCCTGCAGCGAGCCATCCTCGCCCAGCGGACCATGCACGATCGGAAACACGACGTCGATCTGCTGCAGGATCTCGCCGGTGCGCCGTTCCAGCCATTGTTCCTGCGCCTTCCCCGGCGTGACCGCGATCTCGCGATTCGAACGGTTCAGGGCGATCAGCGCGGGATCCGCGCCGTGCAGCAGGTAGTTGGAGGCGTCGGACAGGTGCCAGACGCCGGTTTTGTCGATGCCGATCAGTACCGGGTCGAAGCGGTCCGTGTCGAGGGCGGCGACGATATTGCGCGCCGACTGGAGCGACACTTCATGCTCGGTGGAACGGCCGCCGAAGATGACGGCGAGGCGCAGTTTTTTGGCGGGGGGCATGACTCGTTTGCTTGGGAAGGGGTGAGAGGTCTATGTAACCACGGGGGACGGCGGGCGCGCAAGGTGGGGAGCAGCGCTTCGCCACGAATCCCGAGGCAATCGGCTTCAATGGATGTCGCCATGGCGGTCGACTGGCATGCCGTCTCCCGGAAACAGTTCACTTCCCGATACAAAACCGACTGAAGATCACCCCCAGCAGATCGTCGCTGGTGAACTCCCCGGTAATCGAATTCAGCCTTTCCTGCGCCAGCCTCAGCTCTTCGGCGAACAGATCGAGCGACTGCGCCCGGCTGTCCGCGTGCGCCGCCGCGATCTCCAGATGCTCGGCCGCCGCCCGCAACGCGATCAGGTGGCGTTCGCGCGCAAGGTAGACGCTCTGCCCGCCCGCCCGCGCGCCGGTGACCGCCAGCAGTGCGGTGCGCAGCGTGGCGATGCCGTCGCCGCGCTTGGCGGAGAGGCGCACCTCGCGAACGACGGGTGCATCGGCGCGAGCATTCTCCCCGTTGCGACTCGGCATCGCCGGGCTGCCCTCCTCGCCCCCACTCCCGCTCGCGGCGGGCGTCGTCACCGCGCCTGCATCGTCCGGTGCATCGGACACCACCAGATCCACCTTGTTCAACACCCGCACCACCGGTACCCTTCCCGGAAACCGCCCCGCGATCAGCTCATCCTCCGCCGTCATCCCCACCCGCGCATCCAGCAGGTGCAGCACCACGTCCGCCCGTCCGATCTCGTCCCACGACCGCGCGATGCCGATCCGCTCGACTTCGTCCTCCGTCTCCCGCAATCCCGCCGTGTCGACGATATTCAGCGGAATGCCCTCGATCTGGATCGTCTGCTGCACCTTGTCGCGCGTGGTGCCGGCGATCGGCGTGACGATCGCCAGTTCCGCCCCGGCCAGCGCATTGAGCAGCGACGACTTGCCGACATTCGGCAGCCCGGCCAGCACCACCGACAGCCCGTCGCGCAGCAATGCCCCCTGCCGCGCCTCGCCCTGAATCCCCGTCAGCGCCGCGCGAATCCGCGCGAGCTTGCCCCGGGCATCGGCCGCCTCCAGAAAATCGATTTCCTCTTCCGGAAAATCCAGCGTCGCCTCCACCAGCATGCGCAGCGTGACGACGTCCTCGACCAGCGCATGGATCGCCGCCGAGAACGCGCCTTCGAGCGAGCGCCCCGCCGAGCGGGCCGCGGCCTCGGTGCTGGCCTCGATCAGGTCGGCCACGGCCTCGGCCTGCGCGAGGTCGAGCTTGTCGTTCAAAAAGGCGCGGCGCGTGAACTCGCCCGGCTCCGCCAGCCGCAGGCCGATGTCCCGCCCCGCCTCCAGGCAGCGTTGCAGCAGCAACTGCATGACGATCGGTCCGCCATGCCCCTGCCATTCGACGACCTGCTCCCCCGTGTACGAATGCGGCGCCGGAAAATACAGCGCGATGCCGCGGTCGATCGCCGCGCCGGCCGCGTCGAGAAACGGCACGTAGGCGGCATGGCGCGGCGCCGGCACGCTGCCGCACACCGCGCGCAGCAGCGCTTCGGCCGCGCCCGGCCCGGCGGCGCCGAGCGAGGCGCGCACGACGCCGATCCCGCCCTGTCCGGCGGCGGTGGCGATGGCGACGATGGGATCCTGGTCGTTGGGCAGCATGGGCAACTCGATAGGGGCGTGGCGTTGGGGGAATGGGGGTTTCCCGCCCGATGACAGGATAAAGGCAGATAACGGGCGGCGCATGCTTCCGGCACGGGACCCGCACCGGTTCGTCCGGCGCGAATACGAAGCGACGCCACCCACCAGAAAACGGAACGGCACGTCCGATCGTCGATCGTCGTGCCGTTCTTTTTTTACGGTCGCACCGGGCGTCGTCGCCCAGGGGAGTCCGCCGTCAAACGAATCCCGTCAACCGATCCGCTTCGCCGCCGCCTTGCCGCCGATCACGCGGGTGATGTAGTACTGCTGGGCGATCGACAACAGATTGTTGACCACGTAGTACAGCACCAGGCCGGACGGGAAGAAGAAGAACATGACCGAGAACGCCAGCGGCATGAACATCATCATCTTCGCCTGGACCGGGTCCGGGGGCGTGGGGTTGAGCTTCGTCTGCAGGAACATCGAGACGGCCATCAGCACCGGCAGGATGTAGAACGGATCGGGCTGCGACAGGTCCTTGATCCACAGGATCCACGGCGCGCCGCGCATTTCCACCGACGAGAGCAGCACCCAGTACAGCGAGATGAAGACCGGAATCTGCACGACCACCGGCAGACAGCCGCCCACCGGGTTGATCTTCTCGGTCTTGTACAGCTCCATCAGCGCCGCGTTCATCTTCTGCGGGTCGGACTTGAAGCGCTCGCGCAGGGCCGTCATCCGCGGCGACATTTCCTTCATGCGCGCCATCGACTTGTAGCTCGCCGCCGACAGCGGGAAGAACACGGCCTTGATCAGCAGCGTCAGGACGATGATCGACCAGCCCCAGTTGCCCAGGAACGAGTGAATCCTGTCGAGCAGCCAGAACAGCGGCTTGGCGATGATCGTCACCCAACCGTAGTCCTTCACCAGCTCCAGGCCCGGCGCGATGCTTTCCAGCAGGCGCTCTTCCTCGGGGCCGGCGAACAGACGCGACTCGACCGACTTCGACGCGCCCGGCGCGATGTTGCCCACCGGCAGCTTCACGCCCACGCGATACAGGGAGTTGATCTTGTTGACGTAGACGTCGCGCTGCGCGGTCGCGGGCGGGATCCAGGCCGACGCGAAGTAGTGCTGGACCATCGCGATCCAGCCGTTGTTCGCGTTCGGCGTGAAGTCCGCCTTGTTCTTGTCGATGTCGCTGAAGCTGATCTTCTGGAAGTGATGCTCGGACGAGTACACCGCCGGCCCGATGAAGGTGTGCGAGAAACGCGGCGTCTCGACCGGCGAATCGTCGCGCACCAGTTCCATGTACAGCGTCGGGTCCACCGGCTTCGCGCCGACGTTCTCGACCGTCTGGTCGACGCCGATCACATAGCTGCCGCGCGTGAAGGTGTAGGTCTTGACCAGCTTCACGCCGCCCACCGCCGGCGATTCGAGGCGCACCTGAAGCTTGCCGTCGGCGCCCATCGTGTGTGCGCCCGGCGCGACGGTGAAGATCGTGTTGTGGTTCGGGAAGTCGCCGCCGATCAGCCCGGTGCGCGCCAGATAGGTATGGTCTTTCGTCTGGTCGAACAGGGTGATGTACAGGTTCGGCTGCTTGCCGTCGCCTTCCTTGACCAGCGACAGGCGCGTGAGCGTGCCGCCGAGCGTATCGATGTCGCCGTCGTAGACGTCCGTCGAGAAAGGCACCTTCTGGCCCTGCGTGGCGACCTGCGTCGCGGGCGCGGCACCGGCCGCGCCGGGAACGCCCGTGTCGGTGCCGGGGGCGCCCGCGGTACCCGCGGTACCGTTCGGCAGATCGCTCGGACGCGTGCCCGGCGTGGCCGTGCCGGCAGCGACGGCCGGTGCGCTCGCGGCGGTCGGCGCGCCCGGCAGGAACATCGACGGATGGCCGGTCGAACGCTGCCAGTTATCGAAAAGCAGCACCAGCGATACGCAGAAGATGACCCACAGAACGGTACGTTTGATATCCATGCCCTTGTCTCGAAATCTCGAACTCGATCGGCTTGCGCGTGAGCGCTTGCCCTCAGCGCCGCGTCACCGGCCCGGGTATGTCATGACCGGGTGGGGTCGTCGGCTGGCGGCACGGGATCGAAACCGCCCGCCGAAAAGGGATGACAGCGACAAATGCGCTTGGCGGCAAGATAAGTGCCCCGCGCGGCGCCATGATACTGGATTGCGTCGCGCGCGTAATCCGAGCAGGTGGGGAAATATCGGCAACGGGGCCCCAGAAGAGGGCTGATCGCGAGCTTATAGAACCGCAGCAGACCGAATAGAAGGGACCGCATCGCGCCGCGTCAGGACGCGCCCGCCGTCCGACGCCGCGCCACGTGCCGGCGCGCCTCGTCGAGCAGGGCGACGACTTCGGCGCGGCAGGCGCGTTTCAGGGCCGGCGATGCCGCGCCCGGGAACCGCTGCCTGTCGAAACGCAGGTGCAGCCTGATCAGCAGGTCCCAGCCGTCGTAATCCGCCTTGCGCTGCCGAAATGTCTCGCGCAGCGCGCGGCGCACCATGTTGCGCGTCGCCGCGCGGGGCGCGGCTTTCTTGCCCAGCACGAGGCCCATGCGCCCGGGCAGGGCCGCCGGAGCAAGCACCGCCGCCACCGTTCCTTCCGTCGACGATGAAGACGGCGGTGACGCTGGCGCTACCGGCTCGACGCCATGCTCCCGATGCATGCCTTCCTTTTCGCGCGGGCGCGCGTAAACGACGAAATGTTCGGAACGCTTCAACGGGCGCATCCGAAACATTGTCGAAAACTCCGCGGCGCTCAACAGCCGGGCGGTTCGGGGAAATCCCTCGGGAGAACCCCGCACCGCTCCGCCATCCGTGCGCACGCCGGGCGCATCGCCCGCACGCGGCCGCACCGCCCGCCCTGACGGGCCGGGCGACGCGTCGGCATCGTGCCGGCCAATTGCGTCGAAGGGGACGCCGGTACCGCCGTCCCCTTCTCCATCCGGCGTCGAGGTCATGCCCCGTACCCGGCTACCCGCACCCGCCGCGTGCTTATACGGCGAGGCGCTTGCGGCCCTTCGCACGACGAGCGTTGATGACCTTGCGGCCGCCGGCGGTCTTCATGCGCACGCGGAAGCCATGGGTGCGCTTGCGGCGCGTCACGGAAGGTTGGTATGTACGTTTCATGTTGATCTCAGTCGGATTTTTGCCGCGCCCCGCCCGTTGACGGACGCAGGCAGCACCATCGGCGTTTGTCTGCCAAGTGTCAGCTCAGCCCCCGTCGGCCACGGCCCACGGAAAGCAAGAACCTTCAGCCGAAGCGACAGCACCTGGGAATCGGTTTTGCGGAACCAGCTATTAAATCGGGTTTAAGCAAGACTGTCAATGGCTTATCCGGTGCCAGGCAGTGGATAGCCTGTGGATAAGTTGACCGTTTAAGGTGTTTTCCCCTCTACGCCGTTTGGCAATTGGCGTAAAATCCAGCATCCCAGGAAGGTTCGCGACCGCGCGCCGCTCATCGTCGAGCGGCCGTTCCTCGCCTTTCCTCGTCGTTTCCGACGTTGCTCGATGGCTGCTGCTTTTTGCTGCTTTTTGCTGCTTTTTGCTGCTTTTTGCTGCTTTTTGCTGCTTTTTGCTGTTTCCCGCGGGCCTTGCTGCCGTTCCCGCGGCTCCCTTTTTTAACATCGCGGCGCGCCGGTCCCGAACCGGCGTCGCCGCTGGGCGTTCCCGCGTCACCCACCGTTGATCCGCAGCGATGGGGGCATGACGGACGTCGACCGAAGCGACCGATGAACGAATTTTGGCAACAATGCGCCGCGCTCCTGGAGCGCGAGCTGACACCCCAGCAGTACCAGACCTGGATCAAGCCGCTCGCGCCGGTCGACTTCGATGCGTCCGCGCACGTCCTGCGCATCGCCGCGCCGAACCGCTTCAAGCTCGACTGGGTGAAAAGCCAGTTCTCCGGGCGGATCTCGGACATGGCGCGCGACTTCTGGCAGACATCGGTCGACGTGCAGTTCGTGCTCGACACCCGCGGCGGCGCGGGTGCAGGCGGCGCGGTGACCGGTGGCGCCGGCGCCGCGCGCCCCGCCCCGTCCGCGGCGGCGCCCGCTCCCGGCGCGGGCCAGGGCCTCTCCCGCCCGCCCGCCGCCGCGCCCTACGCGAACAGCGCCGCCCACCCGGCAGCCGCGCCGCGCGCCGGCAACGAGCCGCCGCCCGAATCGATCGATCCCGACGCGCCGAGCATCGACGCGACCGAAGCCGCCGCCGGACGCCGCAACTGGCGCAGCGGCCCGCCCGGGGAAACGTCCGCACCGGTGGACCGCTCGAAGCTGAACCCGGTGCTGACCTTCGAGACCTTCGTCACCGGCAAGGCCAACCAGCTGGCGCGCGCCGCCGCGATCCAGGTCGCAGACAATCCCGGCATCTCGTACAACCCGCTGTTCCTGTACGGCGGCGTCGGCCTGGGCAAGACCCATCTGATCCACGCGATCGGCAATCAGATGCTGGTCGACAACCCCGGCGCGCGGATCCGCTACATCCATGCCGAGCAGTACGTCTCCGACGTCGTCAAGGCCTACCAGCGCAAGGCGTTCGACGAGTTCAAGCGCTATTACCACTCGCTCGACCTGCTGCTGATCGACGATATCCAGTTCTTCTCCGGCAAATCGCGCACGCAGGAGGAATTCTTCTACGCGTTCGAGGCGCTGGTCGCGAACAAGGCGCAGGTGATCATCACCAGCGACACCTATCCGAAGGAAATCTCCGGCATCGACGACCGCCTGATCTCGCGCTTCGATTCCGGGCTGACCGTCGCCATCGAGCCGCCCGAACTCGAGATGCGCGTGGCGATCCTGATGCGCAAGGCGCAGACCGAGGGCGCCGACGTCTCCGAGGACGTCGCCTTCTTCGTCGCCAAGCACCTGCGCTCGAACGTGCGCGAACTCGAGGGCGCGCTGCGCAAGATCCTCGCGTATTCCAAGTTCCATGGACGCGACATCACCATCGAGCTGACGAAGGAAGCGCTGAAGGATCTGCTCACCGTGCAGAACCGGCAGATCTCCGTCGAGAACATCCAGAAGACCGCCGCCGATTTCTACAGCATCAAGGTGGCCGACATGTACTCGAAGAAGCGTCCGGCGAACATCGCGCGGCCGCGTCAGATCGCGATGTATCTCGCCAAGGAACTCACGCAGAAGAGCCTGCCCGAGATCGGCGAACTGTTTGGCGGACGCGACCACACCACCGTGCTGCACGCCGTGCGCAAGATCGCCGACGAGCGCGGCAAGGACCCCCAGCTCAACCATGAGCTGCATGTGCTGGAGCAAACGCTGAAGGGCTGACGTCCGCCCCCGTTCGCGCCCCTTCCGCCGCCCCTGCCCGGGCGCTGATTTATAAGGATTTTTGCCCCGTTTTGAGGCACAATACAAGGGTTGCCGCGCCGACACCCGACCCCGGCCCTTGCCAGCCTCTTTCCAGGCTTCTGGCGGCCTTCTCCAGGCCCGCCAGAGGCCCTGCGGGACAAGCGGGGCCAAGAGCCATCGTGCCGGGAGTGTCGCCGGGGCGTCCGTCTCAATGAAAGAAGGATTTCGAATGCAACTGGTCAAGACAGAACGGGACACGCTGCTGCGTCCTCTGCAGACGGTCTGCGGGATCGTCGAGCGTCGTCACACCCTGCCGATTCTCGCCAATCTGGTCATCACGAAGAACGGCCCCTCGCTCTCCTTCCTGTCGACCGATCTCGAACTGCAGGTCACGACCTCCACCGAATGCGCATCGGGCGCGGAGCAGGCCGCCACGACCGTCGCCGCGCGCAAGCTGCTCGACATCCTGCGCGCGCTGCCCGGCGGCGACGTCAGCCTGTCGCTGAACGACAAGCGCCTCACGATCCAGTCCGGCAAGAGCCGTTTCGGCCTGCAGACGCTGGCCGCCGAGGAGTTCCCGACGCTCGCCGCCGCGCAGGACTTCGGTGCCGAGATCGCGGTGCCGCAGCGCGCGTTCCGGCAACTGCTGGCCGGCGCGCATTTCGCGATGGCGCAGCAGGACATCCGCTACTACCTGAACGGCATGCTGTTCATCGTCGAGGGCGACAAGCTGATCGCGGTCGCCACCGACGGCCACCGTCTCGCGTATTCGTCGACGACGATCGAGGGCGACTTCCCGAAGCAGGAAGTGATCGTGCCGCGCAAGACCGTGCTGGAGTTGCAGCGCCTGCTCGAGGACATCGACGACCCGTTGCGCATCCAGATCGGCGGCGCGCAGATCCGTTTCGCGTTCGGCCCGGTCGAACTCATCTCGAAGCTGGTGGAGGGCAAGTTCCCGGACTTCCAGCGCGTGATCCCGAAGGGATACAAGAACCATTTCGTGATCGGCCGCGACGAACTGCAGCGCGCGCTGCAACGCGCCGCCATCATGACCTCGGACAAGTTCAAGGGCGTGCGCTGGCAGATCGAGCCTGGCGTGCTGCGCATCAACGCCAGCAACGCCGACCAGGAAGACGCAAGCGAAGAACTCGAGATCGCCTACGACGGCGACAAGATCGACATCGGCTTCAACGTCACCTACCTGCTCGACGTGCTCGCGAACACCAAGGCCGACATGCTCACGATCAGCCTCGGCGACGCGCAGAGCAGCGCGCTCGTGACCATCCCCGACAACGACCATTTCAAATACGTGGTGATGCCGATGCGCATCTGAGCCTCCGCTCACCCGACGTTCGAGCGCGGGACATGGCGTGGGACGGCGGTGCGGGAAACGGCAGCGCGCCTTCACCGGCGCATCTCCGGTCGAATCGGCCGGGCCTGCCCGGCGCCGGATTCCGCCCCCGGCGGCCCTTCTCCGCCCCCGGCCCGTCGCGCCTCCAGAATGCCTGAAAGTGCCTGGAGCGCGCCCTTTCCCGTCTCGAAATTCGTCATCCCGCCCCTATATAGAGGAGTGGCTGACCGCGCCCTTGCCGGCCCGGTCCTCGACATGATGGCAGCCACGCAGAACCGGAACAGACCATGACTGAACAGCAGAAACCGCAAGCCGAAAACGCCTATGGCGCGTCCTCGATCCAGATCCTCGAAGGACTGGAGGCGGTCCGCAAGCGCCCCGGCATGTACATCGGCGACACGTCGGACGGCACCGGTCTGCACCACCTCGTCTTCGAAGTCCTCGACAACTCGATCGACGAAGCGCTGGCGGGCCACTGCGACGACATCCTCGTCACCATCCACGCCGACAACTCGATCTCCGTCATCGACAACGGCCGCGGCATCCCCACCGGCATCAAGCTCGACGACAAGCACGAACCGAAGCGCAGCGCCGCCGAGATCGTCATGACCGAGCTGCATGCCGGCGGCAAGTTCGACCAGAACAGCTACAAGGTCTCCGGTGGCCTGCACGGCGTCGGCGTCTCCTGCGTCAACGCCCTCTCGCAATGGCTGCGCCTCACCGTGCGCCGCGACGGCAAGAAGCATTTCCTGGAATTCAACCGCGGCGCGGTCATCAACCGCACGCTCGAAAACCACAATGGCGTCGACGTCTCCCCGATCCCCGTCATCGGCACCGCCGAGCACAACGGCACCGAAGTCCACTTCCTCGCCGACACCGAGATCTTCGGCACGGTCGACTTTCACTACGACATTCTCGCCAAGCGCATCCGCGAACTGTCCTTCCTGAACAACGGCGTGCGTATCCGCCTGGTCGACCAGCGCTCCGGCAAGGAAGAAAACTTCGCGTTCGCCGGCGGCGTGAAGGGCTTCGTCGACTACATCAACAAGGCCAAGCAGGTCCTGCACCCCACCATCTTCCATGCCACCGGCGAGAAGGACGGCATCGTCGTCGAAGTCGCCATGCAATGGAACGACAGCTTCAACGAAAGCGTCCTCTGCTTCACCAACAACATCCCGCAACGCGACGGCGGCGCCCACCTCACCGGCCTGCGCGCCGCGATGACGCGGGTGATGAACAAGTACATCGTCGAGAGCGACGCGGCGAAGAAGGCCAAGATCGAAACCTCCGGCGACGACATGCGCGAAGGCCTGTCCTGCGTGCTGTCGGTCAAGGTCCCCGAGCCGAAATTCAGCTCGCAGACCAAGGACAAGCTCGTCTCCTCCGAAGTGCGCGCGCCCGTCGAGGACGTCGTCGCCAAGGCACTCGAAGAATATCTGCAGGAAACCCCGCTCGACGCCAAGATCATCGTCGGCAAGATCATCGACGCCGCGCGTGCCCGCGACGCCGCACGACGCGCGCGGGAAATGACCCGCCGCAAGGGCGTGCTCGACGGCGTCGGCCTGCCCGGCAAGCTCGCCGACTGCCAGGAGAAGGACCCCGCGAAATCCGAGATCTATATCGTCGAGGGCGACTCCGCCGGCGGCTCCGCCAAGCAGGGCCGCGACCGGAAATTCCAGGCCATCCTGCCGTTGCGCGGCAAGGTGCTGAACGTCGAGAAGGCCCGCTACGACAAACTGCTCGCCTCCGAGCAGATCGTCACGCTGATCACCGCGCTGGGCTGCGGCATCGGCAAGGACGACTACAACGTCGAGAAGCTGCGGTATCACCGCATCATCATCATGACCGATGCCGACGTCGACGGCGCGCACATCCGCACGCTGTTGCTGACGCTGTTCTATCGGCAACTGCCGGATCTGGTCGAAAAGGGTTACATCTACATCGCCCAGCCGCCGCTGCTGAAGATCAAGCACGGCAAGGAAGAGCGCTACCTGAAGGACGAATTCGAACTGCGGCAGTACAAGCTGAAGCTTGCGCTGAACGGCGCGGGGCTGGTGACGGCGGAAGGTCAGGAACCGATCGCCGGCGATGCGCTGGGCGAGCTGGCGCGGAGTTACCTGCTGTCCGAGGCGGTGGTCGATCGCGTGCGGCGTCAGGTGGATTCGACGGCGCTGGAAGCGATCATGGATGGCGTCGAGATCCAACTGCACGACAAGGCGAGCGCCGAGGCGAGCGCGCGTACGTTGCAGGAAACGCTGACCGCCGGGCCGTTGAAGCCGGAAATCACCGTGCACGCGGTGCATGACGAAGTGCGCGAGTCGTGGGTGCTGCGGATCGCACGGCGGCATCACGGGAACATCAAGGTCAGTACGATCGACGGAGATTTTCTGGCGACGGCGGATTATCGGCAGTTGCGGACGACGGCGGAGACCTTCCGGGGGTTGATCGGGGAAGGCGCGGTGATTCATCGGGGCGAGCGCAGTCAGGCGGTGGGGAACTTCAAGAGCGCGATGAAGTGGCTGCTGGCGGATGCGGACCGGAATGTGTCGACGCAGCGGTATAAGGGCTTGGGCGAGATGAACCCGAGTCAGCTGTGGGAGACGACGATGGATCCGACCGTGCGACGCTTGCTGCGGGTGCAGATCGAGGATGCCATTGCGGCGGATGCGATCTTCACGACGTTGATGGGCGATGAGGTGGAGCCGCGGCGGGCGTTTATCGAGTCGAATGCTTTGAGGGCGGGGAATATTGATGTTTGAGGCGTAGCGTGGACGCAGGGTGACTTAGTTAGTGCGAAAAGTGACTAAGTTGTGCGAATAGCGCGACTTAGTTGCTGCGGATGAAGATAAGCGCGTGGGTTTCCGTCATCGCATTCGCAATGCAAAAATCGGGCGAGGGAGCTATCCCCTTCCTCCAATTAGAAGTATCAAAGGGTTACAGGCGATTTGCCTGTAACCCTTTTTTTCTCCTGAGGCTATGTAACCGGATTTCTTCGAAGTAGTTCCCATGCGTGTCAACGAGTTTGGCCAGCTACGTATTGCTAGGAAATGCCCACAGCTTACTGAGCTCAGATCTATACCCCGCCGCCAATAACGATGCAAAGCGCTCGCTTGTGGAAACAAGCAGCGCAAACATGGAAAGAAAATCTGGTCCAGCCGATTTATTTTAAATAATACAAAATTACGTAACGAATCGCAATTAATCCAAATCATCGCAACAAAAAATAGAATGGAAAATTAATTTTATTTAATAGAATTATCATATTTGAATTATTTCGGAATTTTCCTATAAAAACTTGCCTTCCATTAGTTTACTATGGAGATAGATGCACCTCGATTCTGCAAAACAAATGGAAAATCGAAAATGTCTGAAAACGCGTGCACTCACTCTGGAAAAATTTTATGCGTTCCACAAGGATGGGAAAACTACATATCTTGTGAATTTCACGAAATACACGTCAAACTAGAATCACTAAATTGGGAAAAAATCGTTGTAACCGGGGAAAACGATTTTGAGGTTTTTGGTAAAATTGCCCATGCGGAGGTAGTTATATTCTGGGAACTTTACGAGTTCGTCGAGAGAAATGAAAAACACCTACTGGAAGATTACAAATCAACAAAAAATTCTTGCAAAAAAATATTTTTTTGCGACGATGTTCACTATTTCACGACGCATCGGCAGAAACAAAGAACTCGTGCATTTTTATGGGCTGATATTATCTTCGCGACATACCCGGATCGCATAAGAAACTGGTACCCCTCGGTTCCAACTGAAAAAATCGTTTGGATGCCACATTCTGCGGCTGGGATTTTTTATCCTGGAAATGTGTATCGATTAGATAAGATACTGTTGTCCGGATCACGTTCATGGCCTTACCCATTCAGGCAATTCTGCCATGAAAGAATTCCTTCCGACATATGCGATAAAATAAGCCATCCAGGTTACCCGGGATATCCTGGAGATATGTCAAATAAGTCTGAATCGAATTCACAAAAGATGAAGGAAGTAGGTAGGAAAGCGTATGGCGATCTCCTGAGAAAATATCCTTCAATGATCGTTTGCGGCTCTATATTCCACTACCTTGTAGCTAAAGTTTTTGAAGGAATGGCATCTGGCTGCCTTGTTGTGTGCGAGTCGGCATCCTTGCAAGATGACTTGTCGAAACTGGGCTTTATCGATGGAAAGCACTACATTGGAACCAGCCACTTCTCCGTTTTAAATGACGTTGAAAAAATAAAAAGAAATTTTTTTGAAAAAAATTTCATATACCAGGAAATTTGCAACAGAGCTTTGACTATGGTTATGGAAAACCATACCACCAAGCGTCGAGCGGAGCAAATGGACAAATTCGCATTAAAGCTTTCGGAGAAGAATAATGGCTAAAAATAGTTATTTGAATTTTTTCAAAAAAAATGGATTTTTAAGTTCTTTGCCGGCCCTAAATAGCCAAGAGGTTGAACAGCTTCTGAAAAACTATCAAGATCTATGCGGAGGATGCGGAAAAATTCTATTAGGTGAAAAAAGATTGTTTGGCCACCTGAAATACGCCTGGGTCCAAAAAGTAGTTACCCATGATAAAATTCTTGAAAAAGTTGAAAAATTAATTGGAGAAAACATTTTTGTTTGGATAAGCGAATTTAACACCAAACCTTCCAATTCCGAGAAATTTTTTTCTTGGCATCAAGATGCTTTTTATTGGAATTTTAAAAACCTGGATGAAGAAAATTTTATTCCCGTCGTTACCGCCTGGATCGCTTTGACGCCGTCGAATAAAACCAATGGGTGTTTAAAATTCATTCCAGGAAGTCATAAAAAAATGCTTCCTCATATTGAGACCAAAAGCAAAGAAAATCTTTTAACTCGCGGTCAGACAATAAAGGAAGCGCTAGAAGACAGTAAAACTTTCTATGCCCAGCTCAATCCAGGCGAATTTTCATTGCATCATCCTTTGATATGTCATGCTTCTGATGCAAACATTTCGGCGGACGACCGGGTCGGCCTAGTTGTACGATACTTGGCTCCGGAGGTTATCCCTCCAGTTCAACCCGCTTATGCATGGTTAGTTCGCGGAGAAGATCGGCACGGGAACTGGAACGATGTTTTTTTAGACGAGGAAGATAATGATCTATTGGTACATCGTTGCATAGATTCGGTAAAATCTTTCACCGGATCTGATTTTAAGTGAATTATTCTATTGGCGTTTTAAAATTATCGAGCAAATTTGAAATGGTATCTACAAAAAAATTTTTTTCCGAAGAGATCATCGAAAAAGTAACGAGGGAGTTATTTATATCAACGCCTCTCCACAAAGCGGATTTGCTTTTTGTTTTTGGCACACGTCACTCCATAGAAAAATTTGCATCGGCAATTTGCGTTTTGTGGTATGGCGGATTTTTTCGCTGGCTTGTAATCACAGGCGGTAGTAGGAAAAAAGAACAGGTCGATGAGGCAACGCTGATTTTTGAAAAAATAAAATCCATTGGGATTCCACATGAATGTGTTTTTCTTGAAAAAAAGGCGTTGCACACAGGACAAAATGTGGAGTTTTCATTACCAATTCTGGACCAGAATATTGGTTTAAAAAATATTCAATCTGTTATTGCCATGGGAAAACATTGCGCATCGGCACGCTATTTAATGACGTTGGAGAAGCACTGGCCCAGCGTGGAAAAAATGCTGCTCGCGGTGAACCATTTCGACATTCCGGATGCAGATTGGCATCGTTACCCACTGACACGCGCTCGTGTCAGTGCAGAATGGGAAAAGTTGGCGCTTTACAAGCGTCTAGGGTATATCGTGGATTGGCATGGGACACGGCATCAAAGCGCCGTATCGTAACAAGAAATACGGCTATTTTCGATGTCTAGCCAATTCACGTCTTCGTGACACCATTGTGAAAATTACTTGGAAGGGGATTGAAAGTCAATACAGGTTGGGTAAAGCATCATTGGGTCGTCGAATTCACTCCGGCATGGTGCGATTCCAAAGAATTAAAAAGTTGTACACCTGGTGCGATCGCCGACTCGACCCTCATGGCGCTTTGCCCTCCCTGGTCCTGACCATCATTTGATCCGGACCCGTTAAAAACTTACTTTGCCCCCCCTCAAAACACCACAATCCCCACCACAAAAATCACCCCCGAAAACAGCAACGCCGTAATGCAATACCCCATGATGTCGCGCACCCCCAATCCCGCGATCGCCAGCGCGGGCAAGGCCCAGAACGGCTGCGCCATGTTCGTCCAGGCCTCGCCATACGCGATCGCCATCGCCGATTTGCCCAGATCCGCCCCGAGCGCCTGCGCCGCCGGCATCACGATCGGCCCCTGCACCACCCAATGCCCTCCGCCCGACGGCACGGCGAAATTGATCACGGCCGAGCTGAGAAACGCCAGGAACGCGAAGGTATGGACGTTGGCGATGGCGATGAACCAATGGGTGATGACGGCGCCCAGTCCGGAGTGGTCCATCACCGCCTGGATGCCGGCATAGAAAGGGAACTGAATCAGGATGCCGGCGGTGCCGCGGGTCGCCTTGCCGATCGCGCGGGCATAGGCCATCGGCGTTTTGTGCAGCAGGATACCCAGCGCCAGAAACGCGATGTTGACCGTGTTGATGTCGAGCGCGAAGCCTTTGGTGGCGAATTGCAGGACGAGGAAGGCCGCGATCAGCAGAGCGGTGAGCGTGGCGAGCACGCGGCTTTCCTCGATGCGTTCGGCGAACGAGGCGTCGGGCCCGAGCACGCGCTGTTCGGTGGGCTCGTCGATCAACAGGGCGGGATCGACGGAAACGACCTTGTCCGGGGCGGGCATCATCGCGCGCGCCAGCAGCGGCAGCATGACGATCAGGCCGAGGGTGATGAACAGGTTGTAGCCGGTGAAGAGGGTGTGCGATACGGGGATGAGGCCGATCGTCTTCTCCATCGGGTTGCCCTTGGTGGCGGCCACCAGCGGCACCGATCCGGAGAAGCCGCCATGCCAGGTCAGAAACCCCATGTATGCCGAGGCGACCAGCAGGCGGTAATCCGTTCCCGCGACGCGACGCGCGACCTCGCGCGCGAACATGGCGCCCAGCACCAGGCCGAAACCCCAGTTGATCGCGCACGCGATGCCGCTGAGCAGCGCCACGAGCATGGTGCCCTGCGCGGGGGTGCGGGCCATGCTGGCCAGCGCCGTCAGGGCGCGTCGGGCGGGGTCGGAGGTGGCGAGCGCGTGTCCGGTGACGAGGATCATCACCATCTGCATGGTGAAGGCCAGCAGGTTCCAGAATCCCGCCCCCCACATCAGGACGAGTTCGGTGGGCGACTTGGGCGTGAGACCGAAGGCCATCGCGAACGTGATGGCCGTCAGCAGCAACGCGAAGATCAAGGGGTCCGGCAGAAAGCGGTGAACGATGTGACTGAAAAATCGCGCGATGCCTCTTATCATGCTGTGTCTCCTTCGTTTTTATGTCGTGATGGTCTCTTTCCGGACCGGTCCTCGCTGCTTCGCGCTAGACGCCGCCGCGTTCGATCGCCAGCGCGACGCCCTGCCCGCCACCGATGCACAGCGTCGCCAGACCCTTGCGCGCGTCGCGGCGGATCATCTCGTAAAGCAGCGTGACGAGCACCCGGCACCCCGATGCGCCGATCGGATGGCCGAGCGCGATGGCGCCGCCGTTGACGTTGACCTTCGCGGCGTCCCAGCCGAGTTGCTGACCGACCGACAGGGCCTGGGCGGCAAAGGCTTCGTTCGCTTCGATCAGGTCCAGGTCGTGGAGGTCCCAGCCGGCCTTCGCGAGGCAACGCTGCGTGGCCGCGACGGGCGCGATCCCCATGACGGCGGGGTCGACGCCGGCGTTCGCATACGCGGCGATGCGCGCCAGCACCGGCAGGCCCAACGCGCGCGCCCGGGTGGCGCTCATCATGAGCACGGCGGCGGCGCCGTCGTTCAGGCTGGACGCGTTGCCGGCCGTGACGCTGCCGTCTTTTTTGAAGGCGGGTTTCAGTTTCGCGAGCGTGTCGAGCGTGGTCGCCGCGCGCGGTTGTTCGTCGGTGTCGAAGTGGTGCGGGTCGCCCTTGCGCTGGGGGACCATCACAGGCGTGATTTCGTCGACGAAGCGTCCTTCGGCGATGGCGTGCAGGGCCTTTTGCTGCGAAGCGAGCGCGAACGCGTCCTGCGCGTCGCGGCTGATCTGGAACCGCTGGGCGACGTTCTCGGCGGTAATGCCCATGTGGTAGTCGTTGAAGGCGTCCCAGAGGCCGTCGGTGAGCATGCTGTCGAGCATGGGGGCGGGTCCCATCCGCAGGCCGGTGCGCACGCCGGGCATCACGTACGGCGCGAGGCTCATGCTCTCCTGGCCGCCGGCGATGACGATGTCCGCGTCCCCGCAACGAATCGCCTGCGCGGCGAGATGCAGCGCCTTGAGTCCGGAGCCGCAGACTTTGTTGATCGTCATGGCGGGCACGGCATGCGGCAAGCCCGCGCGGATGGCGGCCTGTCGGGCGGGGTTTTGTCCGCAACCCGCCGTCAGTACCTGGCCGAGGATGACTTCGTCGACCCGCGCCGGGTCGAGTCCGGTGCGGTCGAGCAGGCCGAGAATCACCCGCGCGCCCAGCTCGACCGCGGGGACCTGCGCCAGCGCGCCCTGGAAACTGCCCACGGGGGTGCGCGTGGCCGCGACGATGACGACGTCTTCCATGATGTTTTCCGATGAGCCCCGCGCGGTGCGCCAGGGCGATGAGGGGGGGGAACGCGGCGGACGTTACGCGAACCGCATCACGGGCACGTCGTCCGGCACGATCAGGCGGCCCGCCGTCCTGGCGACGATCTCTTCGACCGTGACGTCCGGGGCGCGCTCCTTCAATAGGAAACTGCCGTCTTCGATCGTCAGCCAGGCGAGGTCGGTCAGCACTTCGCGGATGCACGCGACGCCGGTGAGGGGCAAGGTGCATTGCGGCAGCAGTTTGGACGAGCCGTCCTTCGCCGCGTGCATCATGATGGCGATGATGTTTTCCGCGCCGGCGACCAGGTCCATCGCGCCGCCCATGCCCTTGACCAGCTTGCCGGGGATCATCCACGAGGCGATGCTGCCCGATACGTCGACCTCGAAGGCGCCGAGCACGGTCAGGTCGACGTGCCCGCCGCGGATCATGGCGAACGACAGCGACGAGTCGAAGATCGACGCGCCCCGCCGGGCGGTGACGGTCTGCTTGCCGGCGTTGATCATGTCGGCATCCACCTCCGCCGCGGTGGGGTATTCGCCCATGCCGAGCAAGCCGTTTTCCGATTGCAGCATGACATCGATGCCCTGGGGCACGTAGTTCGCGACCAGCGTGGGGATGCCGATGCCCAGGTTGACGTAGTAGCCGTCCTTCAATTCCAGCGCGACGCGTTGCGCCATTTGCTCACGGGAAAGTGCCATCTCGAATCTCTCGGTCGGGTGTCCAGGGGGGCGGCGAGGTCACGCGCGCAACGTGCGCTTTTCGATACGCTTTTCGAAACGGCCCTGGATGAGCCGGTCGACGAAAATACCGGGTGTGTGGATCTGGCTGGGTTCGAGTTCCCCCGGCTCGACGATCTCCTCCACCTCCACGACCGTGATCTTTCCCGCCATGGCCACCACGGGGTTGAAGTTCTGCGCGGTATGCCGGTAGACGACGTTGCCGAACCGGTCGGCCTTCCATCCCTTGACGAGGGCGAAATCGCCAGTGATCGCTTCCTCGAGAATGTACTGACGGCCGTGGAAGGCCCGTGATTCCTTGCCCTCGGCCACCTGCGTGCCATAGCCGGTTGCGGTGTAGAAGGCCGGGATGCCCGCCCCGCCCGCGCGCATCTTCTCCGCGAGCGTGCCTTGCGGCGTCAGTTCGACCTCGAGTTCGCCGTCGAGCAACTGCCGCTCGAACAGGGCGTTCTCACCGACGTACGAGGCGATCATCCTGCGGATCTGGCGTTTCTCCAACAGCACGCCAAGTCCGAAACCGTCGACGCCGCAGTTGTTGGAAACCACCGTCAGGCCGGTGACATTCCGCCGATGAATCTCCGCGATGAGATTTTCCGGGACGCCGCACAGGCCGAAGCCGCCGGACAGGACGGTCATGCCGTCGGTCAATCCTTCGAGCGCCGCCTCATAGGTCGCCACCCGCTTGTCGAGTCCCGCCATCGGTCTGCCTCTTCGAATTTTTCAGGCGGCGGAAACGAGGTGCTTCCGCGCGATTCTCGCCACATTGGGCAATCTCCAATCATTTGTCCAATTTGTTTTACAATGCGATTCATTTGAAAGTGTTATCAATGACGAATCGTCAACTGCGCGCTTTTCTGGCCATCGCGGACAGTCTCAGCTTCGCCGTGGCCGCCGAGAGGCTGAACCTGTCGCAACCGGCCCTGAGCCTGGCGATCAAGGGTCTGGAGACGTCGCTGGGCGGCGCGCTGTTCGTTCGAAGTACGAGAAATGTCGCATTATCGCCAGAAGGGGAAACCCTGTTGCCGCTCGCGCGACACATCATCGCGGATTGGGACAATGCGGTGGAGTTGCTGCACCGGCATTTCACGCTGCGACTGGGCAAGGTGTCGATCGCCGCGATGCCTTCCTATGCGGCGAATCGGTTGCCCCTGGCGTTGAAGGTGTTTCACGACCGCTACCCGCGCGTGACGATCACGGTGCACGATGTCGTCAATGAAACGATGCTGGAGATGGTGCGCAACCGCCGCGTGGAGATGGGCATCGGTTTCGAACCGGCGGCCGACGACGCGCTGAACTTCGCACCGTTGTCGGCGGGACGTTTCGTGGCGGTCCTGCCGCCGGACTCGCCGTTGGCGACCCAGACGCGCGTGACGTGGGCACAACTGCGCGACACCGATTTCATTACCCTGCAACGTCCCTCGTCCATGCGGGCGTTGATCGAGGAGCGCCTGGCAAGCGCGGGTCATGGCTTGTCGGTGACGTTGGAGTGCCATCAACTGGTCACCGTCGGCCGGATGGTTGCGGCGGGCCTGGGCGTGAGCGCGGTGCCGACCCTCTGCGTGGCGCAAATGCAGGAGCTGGGCGCACGCTGCGTGCCGCTGACGAATCCGGTGATCCAGCGCAGGATTGGCGTGATGCATCGGAAGGATCACGCGTTGTCGGCGGCCACGCAGGCGCTGCGGACGATCCTGCTGGAGCATGCGTCGGGTTCGTCGGATAGCCGTCACGAATGACGGCGTGCGGCTTCGCCGGTCGCGCAATCATCGCCGGCGGCATCGCGCGGTGTATGGACCGAAAATATTCGCGATTTATCTTTTATTTGGCGTGGCGATGAATATGGCCGGGCGATGAAAGCGGAGTATCGCTTCGATGTGTTTCGCGATGGGCGCGTCCTGGCGACCCAGATCTTCGTCGTCGAAAAAATGCGTGCGAGCGATCTCCCCCACGCTTGTTGGCCTACAGTGACATGCTGGAAAAATACCGGGCAACCAGCATGATTCCGGACCCCGGCGGCACGATGTTGAGGGTCTTCAGGAACTGCTCGCGTGACATCCGACCGGTACATAAAAGGCAAGGACCGGACTGGCGACCAAGGCGCTCCCAAGGCCGGCTATCCCGAATAAGGTACAAGCAAGCGCATGGCTAAGCAAGTAAAACGACTGCATATCCAAAAAAACCAAAGCCCAAAAATCATGCATTTATATAGTTTTACTTAATATTTTATGGAAAAATTTTCAAGAAAGATGATTTTCATTCAGCACCGGCACGACCAATACGCGTGTAGTACCCCTCGACGCCAGGGCCTGGTCAAGGTAGCGCGTTGATTTATCTGTATGGTGTTCGACACGCCCGCGGGCGTGGAAAATCGCACGGGCGGCTATGTCGATATGGCCGGGTTTTGCTTTTCGTGTGGTCGCTTTCGCCGCAGGGCGTGGATTACAGTCAGCCCTAAGTGACACCGCTGAATGCGCTCAGCCATGCGGATTTGCCGCCGGCGCTGGAGGGGACCTGCGACTTCGATATGCTCTGCGATGTCGGTCACGCCTATGCGAAGAAACTCGCCGCCGATGGCAACACACTGACCTACATGCGCACCATGCCGACCTTTCGCACGGTTTTATTCAGATGACGACGCATTCTGCGCGCTGCCGGCAGACAACCGAGGAATTAGCGAAACTTCTCGGCGGCGCGTTCGGCCAGTGATAAGCCTACTTGTGACCACTGGTCGGACTGCTTGCTGGAACTCAGGCCATGCGTCGACGATGCACGCACATCGCATCGTCAATGCATGGCCCGACGTTCATTGCACCAGCGCCTGGAACCCACCCCTGGGATAAGCCGCATTCAACCAGGTAGCGAAGCGGTTCAACTGCGTGCCGTCCACACCGTCCTGGCGCATCTGCGGTATTTGCGTGTAGGCCCAACTCGGGAAGTTCGCGCTCGTGGTGGCATACAAGCCGATGTAAGTACCCGGGACATAATCGCTCCAGCACAAAGAACGTATGCTCCACATGCAGCCTGCTTCTCCTACCGCGGGGTTTACCCCAAGCCGTTGCCAGACATTCAGATCGAAGGAGGTCGAGACGTCCACCCAGTTCGACAGGTAGGCATTGACGACCGCCAGTTCCGTCGCGCTGGACGTACCCTTCCAGATGCCGCTCTGACCGTATTTCCAGACATCGAGCGGGCTGGTGTCGCGGGTCGTCCATCCCTTGTTGACGTCCGCGACACCCACGCCGTTGTCCATTTCCTGCGCGCCCTTCACGACGAACAACAGGTTGCGTGCCGGCTCGACCCGTCCCGACGCCCCCGACAGATTATCGATTACGCCGTACACGTATTGCCAGTCCATCGGCAAGTGAACGTCGTGCACACCATTACCCGGGTTGAGCAAAAGCTGCATTTCATACCACTGGTTCGCTTTCACATAATGTGCGACGGGACTGCCGAACATGCTGTTGAGAGGCGGGAAATCAAGCGCGTGCGGCGATACGTTGAAAAGGAAGCGCCACGTGCCGCACCAGCCACGCGCTTCCAGTTTCGACGCTGGCGCCCCTTTCTGCGTCCAGGCGATCGGGCAGTTGGTTTCCAGATTGAAGTCTTGCGCCAGCTCCCACGATTTGACGAGCTGCCACTGCACCGTGCCGTAGATTTTTTCCTGCTGCGCAAGGGTATAGAGACCAGCAACGCCCATGTTGGGCGGAGTGAACCTTTCGCCGTACTCCACGCCCCAATAGTACAGATCGTTGAAGAAGTCGCCCGTTTTTTCCTGTGCGTAGTTGGCGCCGCCAGTGGTCAGATTCGCCCGCAGATTGTAGGTGGCGCTGCCCCCGCCTTCGCCGTTGTATGTTTTGTTCAGATTTGAATTGGTGAAGTAGCTGCCCCATGCGTCTTTCGGATGGATGCGCGGCAACCAATGGTTCCAGTCGGGCAATTGCAGGGAGATCGGAATTTCGCGGGCGTTCAGGTGACCTGAGGGGGCGATGGCCGTTTTGGTGATGCCATTCGGGAAAATTGATTTGAGCGTGTCGGCATCTCTATCGCTCACCGCGTCCAGCCCCGCGCCGCACGTCCAGTTCTTGACGTCAGACGAATCAAGTCCCGGGCCCGGCTGGTACGGCGGATTCCACGGGCGGCAATTCGACCCCGGCACGCCCAGCGTCGCGCTGAGGCTGCGGATGTAGCTGGCGATCTGTACGCCTTGCGCATCGGTCAGGCCATGGAACACGGCGCGTGTCACGATGGAATAGTTCGAATAATTGAAGCGCTGCAGATCGGAGCCATTGGCGCTATGACAGTCCATGCAATGCGCCTGGATCGTCGACGTGGTCAACGCCGAATTTTGCAGCGTCGCGGTCTGCCACAACTTGAGGCCCGCGGCGATATTGGCCGTGTCCGTCTCCAATCCGACCCACGTGGCGGGATCGTCGATTTTGAAGGCGGTCGATGCCGCCAGATAGGTCCCATTGCCATCCAGCAGGTTGAACCCCAGTACGCGATAGCCCGACGATATACCGTCGGTCTGGTTGAAACGAAAACGAATTGTGTTGACACCGTCGACGCCACCGGTGATGGGCACGGTCAACTTCAGCGTATCGAACCCGCCGCCGATGCCGCCGTAGTATTTGCCCGAACCCTGAATCGCGACCGTCGCGTTGGTCAGGGTGATCCAGGGGCCGTCGTTGATTTGCACGGAACCCTTGCCGTCGTACGACAGGTTGTTGACCCGCATCCACAGCTTCGTCGCCGTGCTGCCGGTCGGGACGGGCAACTGGACGGTAACGATCGAGCCAGCGGTGCCGAGAACTTCCAGCGGCAGCGCGGTGGTGGTGGAGACCGGCGTGAGCGGGTTGGTGGGACCCATATTGCCCAGCGTGGCCACCTTGGCAGCGTAACTTGCCATGTCGGCTTGATCCAGCCCGGCGACTCTTACTGCGGCTTGCGCCACGGTCGTATTGGTGTAGCTGCTGTCGCTGTCATCTCCGCCGCAGCCCGCGAGAAGTGCCGCGAGGGGAAGAACGGATAGCATCGTGCGGAGGGAATGCCGGGGAACACGCCTCATGATTATTACGCTCTCTAAAAATTGACCGCGGTTTCTGCTTCGCGAATGATTTGGACTCCGGCGCTTTATGACGCTTTCATGAAAATTCTGTAGGCGTTTCCACCGCGAAGGTTTTCACGAAAAGGCCTGCTTCGGGGATATACCCGAGGCAACACAGCGCTAAGCGCGAGGACTCGTTTCTAGGATTGGAACTCGGATGTTTCGGGGCAAAGCGGAACAACGCGGTCTTTACCCGTTGGCTCTCCAGACAATGGGCAAAACGGTACCATTTACCGAAAAATTGCGAAAAGAGGATGTCGGTGAAGGCCTTGTTGACTTTTAACAACAAAATTCCCTGCCGGCTCGGATCGAATGCAATCTTCGTTGCAAAGAATGTCCGGATAGTATTCGAAAAAACTTTTGTCGAAAAGAAAAAACGTCGGTTTTTTCTGAATGATAAAAATTTTTTGTGTGTCAAAATTACCTTTTTAAAGGGAGTCCTATTTTTTCAGCGGCAGTTTAATGGTGCTGCGAAAGAGATCAATGGTGCGCGTGGAATAAAAATCAAGCGTGACCGGAAGAGAGTCGGCAGAGCCAAGTTCATGGCCCTTGCAGAGAAATCTGCATGATAAATCCCAGAGGAAACAAGACCCCTCCGGATTTTGCGTGCGGCATTGTCTGGGCGTCCCAGGCATCGTAAAACGGTGAAGCCCGTTGTCGCGCCGGCCCACTTTCCCCCTTGGAGGAAACGGGCACAGCAATTGCGCAACGCGAGGATGCGCAAGCGCGTGCCGCTCGACGAAACACGTGTCGACCCAGGCCATCGTTGCCGCCTACCCTTCTCTCATGGCCGAATCAGGCCTGGCCGAGGGGGACAATTGGACAGGATACCTATTCAAACGGAAAGCGGGAGGGGTCGGCGGGGCTTTCTCGTGTCGTGCTATCTCGCCATGTTCATCGACTATCTGTTTTACGGCATGTGGGTGCCGTTGATTCCCGCCTACTTTCCCGCCGCCCGGGACAGCGGCCAGGCCGGATGGGTGGTATCGAGTTACAGCGCCGGCATCCTGCTGTTCCCTCTCGTTTTTTCGCTATGTCGGGGTCGATTGACCTACTGGCGGGTGATGTTCGCCGCGGCGATTCTCAAGTGCGTCGCCCTGGCGCTGCTGACGGCCGCGGACGACGCGCTGCTTTTTGCCGCCGGGCGCGTGCTGCAGGGGGTCGCTACGGCCGGCACGTGGTCCGCTGCATTCGCCTTCCTGTCGTCGCGGCATCCGGGACGCGGCACCGCGGCAATTGCAGGAGCGGGCGCCGTGGGCGCCGCGGGATATGCGCTGGGCCCGATGCTGGGCGCATGGGCGCAGGAACAGTTTTCTGCCGCCGCGCCGCCGCTCATCATGGCGTGCTTCCTGTCGATCGGTGTGATCTTCTGCGGTATCTGCAAAGGACGGAACGATACCACGCGATCGGATCCCCGCCCACGCGAACGCGTCGTGCACAAACCCGCCATGCGCAGGGGAATGCCGCTCGCGCTCCTGGTAATTGCCACGGCATCGGCCTCCTGGAGTCTGATCGAGTCGCTGCTGCCATTGCGTCACGGTCACCGCGCGGCGCAGTCACTGCAGGATGTGGGTACGCTGTTCACGGTGTCGAGCCTGATCGCCATCGCGCTCACGCCTGCCGTGGTCGCCCTCGTCCAGCGGACGTCCGAGCATGCCGCCGCGGGCATCGGCGCGGCTCTCATGAGCGGGGCGCTCGTCGTACTGGCGTTCAGCGAGGAATGGGGCATCAGCCTCGCGGCGCTGCTGTCGGCACAGATCGCCTATCAGCTCATGTTTTACCCGATGTCCGCCCAGGTGGGGCAACTCGCGTGTGCCATGGGAAACACGTCTGCATTGTCGGCCTATGGTTTGTCCAACAGCGTGTATTCATTGGGGATGTTGGCAACGGGCGGCGCGGAGACCCTGCTGGGCTCACGGTGCGACGCCACGCAGTGGATGCTGATCGCCAGCGCCGGGATCGCCGTGGTCGGCGTGGGACTGTTCGTCTCGCGTCGGGCCGGGTCGGATTGCGGCCTGTGATCCGGTTGCCTGCCAGACGCATGAACCGGCGCCGGTTTCTCGTCGATGCGATGGCCTGGGGTGTGGGATCGACGCCCCTATGCGCATCGTTGCAAGCCTGTTCGTCCGCTCAGGAAAACGGTACGACGCACATCGCCCTGCTCGGGCAAATTGTCATCAGGCGCGCAGTCGATGAGGTGACATGGCCCGGTCGCCCGGCGCTGCAGGCACGACTCGCCGACGCCGACGTGGTGTTCGCCAATCTGGAGTCCGTCGTCGACGGCCCTCGCCCCGGAACACCGACGCGCGCATTGCTGACACTGCACGCCGCCAAGGCGTCGGCGCTACGCACGTTGTCCGCCCTGCACGTCAATCTGCTCGGCACGGCCAACAACCATGCGTTCGACCTGGGCAGCGACGGCATTCGCAATACCCTGGAAGCGCTGCGTCGTGCCGGCATCCCCACGGCGGGGACCGGCGAGAAACTGAGCGTGGCCGCCGCGCCGGCCTACGTTGCGACATCGGGCAGGCAGACGGCCGTCGTTGCCTTCGCGACCGGCATGCTCAGACCGGGTGCCGCGGCAGGCCCGGACCATATCGGCGTCAACGAACTGCGGCGGCACGCCGATGGCCGCCCCCACGAGGAAGATCGGCAACGGATCCTGTGCGCCATTCGCGCGGCCGCGAAGCGGGCGGATGTCGTGATCGCCTGTCACCATAATCACGATCGAGGGCCTGGCCACGAGGCGGTTCCGGATTGGCAGCGTGACTTCGCACACCAATGCATCGATGCGGGTGCCGCGGTTTTTGCCGGTCACGGCGTTCCGGTATTACAGGGCATCGAGATCTACCGCGCGGCACCCCTGTTTTTCGGGTTGGGCAATTTCATGTTTCAGGTGGCCAAACCGGTGGGCGCCTACGAGGAGGGAACATGGGAAGGCGTGATGGCATTGTGCGCTTTCAAAAACCGATGGTGCGAGCACGTGCGGCTCATTCCCGTCGTGCTCAACGAAGTGGCATGCGACGGTAGCGTCGAAGCCGGGGATCGCGGCCTGCCGACGCTCGCCTCGCCCAGTCAGGCCGACGCCATTCTCGCGCGCATCGGCGCGCGCTGCGCCGCTTTCGGCACGTCTGTCTCGCTTCTTTCGCACGAAGGCATCGTGACGATCGACTGACGGTGCGCAAGGCGATGCGTCATTATCGTTTGGCTTATGATCGACATGGCCTTTGTGCAAAACGTCGCGGTACCCGAACGACTCCTCCATCATAAAAACCTTTCAATCATGAAATCCAGCGTCGGCATTCTCGGATTTTTACCGGTGTGCGCCCTACTTTTTGGATGTGGCGGGAGCGGCGGGGGCAGTGGGACGCGAACCACGGCAAGCAGCACGCCCGTCACGAGCGCTGCGTCGCAATGGGTTGCCGCATGGGCCGATGCGCCCAGCGAAGCGACCGGGGGCGCGCAATCCGAATTGACCATTCGCGAAATCGTGAAGCCTACGGTGGGGAGCCGTGGCGTCGTCCGTCTGCACTTTTCCAATTTTTTCGGAACGGCCCCCATCACGATCGGTGCCGTGCATATCGGCAGGCAGACCACCGGTGCCGGCGTCACCGGCGACACGGGCGTGACCTTCGGCGGCGCGGCCTCCGTCACGATCGCTGCGGGAGGCTTCGCGACGTCGGACAACGTGAACCTGACCTTCGCCTACGGCGACATTCTGAGCGTGACCGAGTACGTCTCGGGCTCCTGGGCGAGTCTCACCGCCCACGCGCAGGGCGTCAACGTGGTGACGAATTACGTGACGGCGGCGGGCGCCGGCGATCAAACGCAGGACGTGGCCGGCACTGCCTTCAAGTACACGACATTCAACACGTTTCTCCTGGATCGCGTGGATGTCCTCGGCGACTACAAGGAGACGATCGCGGCGTTCGGCAGTTCGACGACGGATGGCTATCAATCCGGGCGGGATCAACACATGACCTATCCCGAACAGCTTGCGGCAGCGCTGCACGCGGCCGGCCACGATGACATTGCCGTGGCGAACGTGGGTATTTATGGCACCACGGTGCTGGGGACGGGCGCGACGGCCGGGGTGAATCGGTTCGTACGGGATGTGGCGGCCCTGCCCGGGGTCACGAGCGTCATCGACTACCTCGGCGCGAACGATCTGCGTACGGACTGCATCACGGCGGCCAGCCTGATCGACGGGAAACAAAATCTGATCGCGCAGGCGCACACGGCCGGACTCAGGATAATCGAAGGGATCACGGCACCGTCAACATTTTGCGGGGCGCAGAATCCGAGCGGTTTCGGTACGCGCTTCGCGCAGGGAAGCGGCGAGGAAGCGCAGCGCTTTTTGCTCAATACGTGGCAAACGTCCACGCAGCCATCGTCGGTCAACGGCACGACCGTCCAGCCGCCGGCAAGCGACGGCACGATCGACTTCGCGACGGCGTTGGCCGACCCGTCGAACACGAGCTATCTGCTGCCCGCCTACGATTCGGGAGACGATATTCATCCCAATGCCAGTGGCTATGGGGTGATGGCGGCAACCGTTCCCCTGTCGCTTTTTTAAGGGCGAGAGGAACCAGGGAGCGTCGTGCGATTCACGCGCCGACGCAACGCTCCCGCGACAACCGCTTCGCCTCCTCCAGCGTACCGACGATCCCGAGCGCGACAGCGGGGCTCGCGCACACCGCCAGCGGGCTGGGATGGCTCATGTTCAGGATCGCGCAGCCGGGCAGCGCGGCGCGGACGACGGACGCGCCGCGCTGCGCGATCCGCCCGGCGAGCACGACGACCCGCAGCTGGTCGAACAACGCCAGCAGGGACGGCAGCTCCGCGATCCCCCGCGCCAGCTCGGCGGAACGCAGGCCGGGTGAGGATCCGTCCGACGGCGCGGCCAGCCAGGGGACCACATTCCACAGCACCGTCGATTGCCGCGCCAATTCCGCCGCTTCCAGAAAGCGCTTGAGATTGCGCTGCGCCGGCACCGGGTTGTCCCGCGAGACGAAACGGGGCCGGCCGTCGAATCGCGCGGGCGACTGCAGCAGGATCATTACGCGCGCGTTGCAGCCGCCGTCGAGCGGATCGAAGTACGGCACCGCGCGTTGTGTGCGCCGCGCGAGCGCTTCCGCATAGCCGGTCAGACGCGTCATGTGCGGCGCCGTCAGCCGGCGCGCCCTGCGCGAACGGGCGGCGGGATCCGCTAGCGCATCGGTCATCGGCGATTTTTTCGTCGATCCGGTTGCGTCCTCGCCGGTTCCATTGACTTCCTCATGCCCGCCCTCAATCGACATTTCCGACATTTTTTTCCTTACACTGACGCGACACATACAAAGGAAAACGACATGATGGCAAGCGCGAACGTGCGACGTCTTACCGCCAGCGAAGCCGAACGCGATGTGCCGGCACTCGTCGACGTGTTGATCGACTGCGTCGAGGGCGGCGCGTCAGTCGGCTTCATGCTGCCGCTGGCGCGGGACAAAGCCGAGGCGTTCTGGCGCGGCGTCGCGGCGAGCGTCGCGCGGGGCGAACGGGCGCTGCTGATCGCGGAAGACAGCGAGGGCGACATCGTCGGGACCGTGCAACTGGTGCTCGCGCAACCCGACAACCAGCCCCATCGGGCCGATGTCGCGAAAATGCTGGTGCATCGCCGGGCCCGGCGTCGGGGTTAGCGGCGTTCGATCACCATGCCGCGCTTGCTGGAAAACCGCTCCAGCACGTCGTAGGACATGGCGACGTCCGCCTGCTCGGGAGCCACGCCGGAGGGGTTGTGGAAGCGGCAGCCGTTGCGGTCGGCGGCATGGATGAGGATGAGATGCCCGGCGTCGCGGATGTTCTTTTTCTCGGGGCGCCGTATCTCGGTGCTGACCGACCAGATCAGGAAACCATCCTCGGGCAGGACGCTCTCGATCTGCTGAACGTCGCAGTGCCGCAGCACTTGCCCCTTGAGCGGAAAATCCTTCGTGACGAACGCGAGAAAGGGGTCGTAGATCAGGCCGTCGACGCCGCCGTCCTCGCGCAGGCGATAGGCATTCTCTTCGAGCGCACGCGCGAGCAGCGCTTTGTTCGAAAGCGCGGGGATCCCGTAGTAGCCGAGAATCGCCTGGAAACATGCGAGGCCGCAGATGCGACGCGCCCAGAAGCGGTAGTCGTCGGGGTCGGTGAATCCGGTGTTCGTCCAGGAGGGATCCTCGCAGGGGTCCATGCCGGCAGCAATGCGTTCATTGAAGGCGGGGTCGGCCCACTGACTGACGTACGGCACCTGTTTCTGCATAGCGACTTTTTTCTGTCGGCCCGGGAGCCGCCTGTGGGAAATTGTTTGTGCCAATGGGGCACGGGTCTCTGATGATAACGTTCGGATCGCCTAAACTCATCGGGACGTTTCCCTATGAACGATGAAGGACGCGATGAATTCAGGCACGACTCAGGACACACCGCGCACTGTCGCGCGGCACGTCGATTTCTCGGCGGCCGCGGACGTGGTGGCACGCGCGTTGATCGGCGCGACGCTTTACGTCGACGGCGTGGGCGGACGGATCGTCGAAACCGAAGCCTACGATCGCGAGGACCCCGCGTCGCACAGCTTCTCGGGGCCGACCCCGCGCAATGCCGCGATGTTCGGGCCGCCCGGGCATGCTTACGTGTACCGCTCCTACGGCATCCATTGGTGTCTGAATTTCGTGTGCCGCGAGGCGGAACACGGGGCTGGGGTGCTGATCCGCGCGCTGGAACCACTCGCGGGCCTGGAACGGATGGCGGCGCGGCGCGGAATGGACGACCCACGTCTGCTGTGTTCGGGCCCGGGGCGGCTGGGGCAGGCATTGGGCATCACGCATGCGTTGAACGGTCTGGCGCTCGATGCGCCGCCCTTTGCGGTGACGGCTGCCGGGACCGACATGCCCGAGGCCCTGGTGCTGGTGGGCCCGCGCATCGGCATCACGCGCGCCGCGGACGTGCCCTGGCGCTTCGGGCTGGCCGGCTCGCGGTTCCTGAGCCGACCCTTCCGGTAAGTGGCGCCGTGGCGCTGCGGAGCCTGCGTTGCAGGGGGCGCCGGGCCATGCAGTGACGCCATGTTGCCCGATACCGCGGCGACCGGCCCGCTCAGCCGGGATGGGGCTCGTCTTTCCGATGTGGCGGATGGGCTTCCTCGTGGGGATGCGGGACTTCCCTTGCCGCCGGAGGCGGGGTGACGTGTGCGGCCTCGTGGGCCGCCGCATGCGCGGGTGCGGCGACGTGCGCTGGTGGGGCTGCACGCTCCGGCGCGGCCGCATGCGTGGGAGGATGCGCCAGCGGGGCATGAGCATCGGCGACATTGCGCTCCGGCGCATGGGGCGGCGCCGGCTGCGTATGCGGCCGGGCCGGCGCGGCGGGCTGTACCGGCCCGGCCGGCCGCCCGGGCATGACCGGATGCGCGGGGGCGTTGGGGGCGACCGGCGCCGGGACGACGGGGCGCGCGATGGGTCCGAAGCGGCTCGGCGTCGCCGGTTGCGTGGGCAAGGACCGCATTGGCCGACCCGGTGCAGCCTGCCCTGGCACCGTCGCCGGTGTCGCGCCACCCGGCGTGGACCTGACCGGTGCGGGGAACCCGGCCGCGGCGGGAGCGCGCGCGCCGGCAGACGCGTCGTGTGCATTGAAACGCGGGACCGTCATGCCGACCATCGGGTTGGCCCTCTGGCCGGCCATCGGATTGGCCGTCGCGCCCGGGCCGGCGGCACCGGCGGGCCGCCCGCCGGGGTTGCCGGGGTTGCCGGGGTTGCCGGGCGACGTCGGCGCGGCGCCGGCAGCAGGTGCCTGTGCCGCGTCGCCACGGCCGCGATTGCCGTTGTTGCCGGGAGTGACAGGACCGTACTGGTTGACGATCTGATGGACGACCGTGCTCGAACGCGAGACATACGTCGTGTTGTGATAGACGACCGCCGGCGGACGCCAGTCGGGTGAGCCGCCCCGCCCACCAGGACCACCGGGACCACCGGGACCACCGTTCGGCCCCGGGAAACCGCCAGGCGCCGGACCGCCGGAC
Organism: Robbsia betulipollinis; assembly: GCF_026624755.1. Lineage (NCBI taxonomy): Bacteria > Pseudomonadati > Pseudomonadota > Betaproteobacteria > Burkholderiales > Burkholderiaceae > Robbsia > Robbsia betulipollinis. The sequence continues at coordinate 3,043 of NZ_JAPMXC010000010.1, read as the reverse complement.
GCCGGACCGCCCCAGTTCATTCCCCATGCATGCCACCCCCACCCGTCACGATGCTGAAGCGCCGCCCCTATCGCGACCCCCGCGCCGAAGGTCAGCACGCCGGCGCTGACCCATTCGCCGGTGTCGTGGCGCGGCTCCCGGTAGACGTAGCCGGGATAGCGCGCGACGGGTTCGCCATACGCTACCGCCGGGTCATAGGCAGGCACGTAGACCACGTCCGGCTGCGCGGGCACGATCTCGATCGTCTCCGGCGGCGGCGGGACGCGCCATGCGCCGGCACCGGCGGCGGGCACCGCACGTTGCGCGACGTCGACGCGCAGCCGGGCCGACGTCTTGAGATTGCCGGACTGCCGCGCGCGTTGCCGCATCACCTGGATCGCGTTCATCACGTCCGCCGGGTCGTTGACGTAGGCCTCGCCCAGCACCGTCGTCCAGGCAAGGTTTTTCGTCATCTGATCGAGCACGGCCGGGAACGCGGTCAGCGATTTGACGCCGACGTCCCAGGGCTGCGCGTTGGCGGCCTGTTGCAAGGCGTCGCCCTGCAGCGACGGGTTGCGCACCAGCCATGCGTCGGCGTCGGTGATCTGGCCGGGGTAGGTGGCGCCGGCCAGCACCTGGGCAATCAGCTTGTCCGGAAACAGCGCGATGGGCGCCACCATCTGGTAGAGCCGATCAGCGGTGGGCGGTACGTACGCAGCGGGAGCCGCAGGAGCGGCAGAAACGCCGGAAACCGGCTGCGGGCCCGATGCGCCGCCCGCCGGCGCGTCGCCCTGCTTGCCGCATCCCGCCATGGCGAGCATTCCAACGATCAATGACGACGCCATCAGCAGGCGTTCCGGTCTGGTGCGATTCGGCTTCATGTCGTGCGTCTCGTGAGGGTTTCTCGTTATTCCGCCTGCTTTCTTTTATCCGCTCGCGCCGCCGCTGCCTAGGGAAAAGATGTTAAAGACCTCTCCGTTTGTACGTGAAAGGCGCTTCCAAGCCCGCCGAAAGCCTCGCGCGCCGCGCCACGTCGGTCCGTTCCTGCGGCGGCATTCCTCCCGCGCGCACCGCCGACGCGATAAAATCGCGCATTGGCCGATATGACGGCCCACCGCCACCAGGTTCCCATGCTCCGTATAAGCGAAATCAAGCTGCCGCTCGACCACCCCGACGCGGCGCTCGAAGCGGCGATTCACGACCGTCTCGCGCACATCCACGTGCCCCCCGCCGATCTTCTCCGCTACACGGTGTTTCGCCGCGCGCACGATGCGCGCAAACGCTCGGACATCAAGCTGACCTATATCGTCGACGTCGACGTGAAGCACGAGGCCGCGGCGCGCACGCGCCTGGCCGGGCAGCCGCATTTGTCGGTCACGCCGGACATGGCCTACCAATTCGTGACGCAGGCGTCGCCGCTGCCCCCGCACGGCAGTGCCCCCGTCGCCCGGCCTCCGCGCCCGGTCGTGATCGGCATGGGGCCGTGCGGCCTGTTCGCCGGCCTGATCCTCGCGCAGATGGGATTCCGGCCGATCATCCTGGAGCGCGGCAAGGCGGTGCGCGAGCGGACCAAGGACACCTGGGGTCTGTGGCGCAAGAACGTGCTGCATCCGGAGTCGAACGTGCAGTTCGGCGAGGGCGGCGCAGGGACGTTCTCGGACGGCAAGCTGTACAGCCAGATCAAGGATCCGAAGCACTACGGCCGCAAGGTGCTGGAGGAGTTCGTGCTGGCCGGGGCGCCCGACGATATCCTCTACCTGAGCCGCCCGCATATCGGCACCTTCCGCCTGGTCGGCATGGTCGAGAAAATGCGCGCGACGCGACCATCCACCAGCTGGGCGGCGAGGTGCGCTTCGAGACGCGGGTCGACGACATCCTGATCGAGGATGGCAGGGTGCAGGCGCTGGCGTTGTCCGATGGCGAGACGCTGCCCTGCGACCACGTAGTGCTCGCCGTCGGACACAGCGCGCGCGATACCTTCGAGATGCTGCACGCGCGGGGCGTGTTCATGGAGGCGAAGCCGTTTTCGCTGGGTTTCCGGATCGAGCACCCGCAGGGGCTGATCGACCGCAGCCAGTTCGGCACGTTCGCCGGACACAAGCAGCTGGGCGCGGCCGATTACAAGGTGGTCCATCATTGCAGCAACGGCCGCGCGGTCTACAGCTTCTGCATGTGTCCGGGCGGTACGGTGGTGGCGGCGGCATCGGAACCGGGCCGGGTCGTGACGAACGGGATGAGCCAGTATTCGCGCAACGAGCGCAATGCGAACGCGGGCATCGTGGTGGGCATCACGCCGGAGGACTTTCCCGGCGGCCCGCTCGCCGGCATCGCGTTCCAGCGGCGTTGGGAAGAACGGGCGTTCGAACTGGGCGGCGGGGATTACCGGGCGCCGGCGCAGAAGGTCGGCGATTTCATCGCGGGGCGCGCGTCGACGTCACTGGGCNCTCCACGCGTGGCACGACGCCTCGGCACGTGGCCCCCTATAGTCCTCCGGCGTGATGCCCACCACGATGCCCGCGTTCCTCCACGCGTGGCACGACGCCTCGGCACGTGGCCCCCTATGGCCGCATCTGCTTCCTATCCCTTCCCGCGCGGCAGGAATTGCCCGCCACGCGGCAGCCTCAATGCGCTTCGCCCTCGGCGAAGCGGTGTGACGCCCGGCGGGACGGCAGGGGCGCGGGGACGTGCGGCAACAGGCGTATGATTCCCTGCTCGCGCAACGAGCGCAATGCGAACGCGGGCATCGTGGTGGGCATCACGCCGGAGGACTTTCCCGGCGGCCCGCTCGCCGGCATCGCGTTCCAGCGGCGTTGGGAAGAACGGGCGTTCGAACTGGGCGGCGGGGATTACCGGGCGCCGGCGCAGAAGGTCGGCGATTTCATCGCGGGGCGCGCGTCGACGTCACTGGGCGCGGTCGAACCGTCCTACAAGCCGGGGGTGAACCTGACCGACCTGAGCACCGCCCTGCCGGACTACGCGTCACTGGGCGCGGTCGAACCGTCCTACAAGCCGGGGGTGAACCTGACCGACCTGAGCACCGCCCTGCCGGACTACGTGATCGAGG